>CAJMRO010000071.1:0-9377 GCA_905215825.1 uncultured bacterium | reverse complement strand
GCCGCCGGCATCGACCACGCCGTTCTCCTTGAGGACAGGCAGCAGGTCGGGCGTGCGGGCGACGGACTGGTAGGCCTCGACGACGATGGCGTCGAGCGCGTCCTCGGCCGAGAACTTCTTCTTTTCGCACTCGTCGGCCTTGGTCGAGACATCGCGCAACACCGTGAGGATCGTGCCCTCGATGGGCTTGCGGACGGCCTGGAAGGCGACCTTGACGGCGCGACGGAAGGCGAAGGCGATGTTGGCGGACGTGATAGGCTCATCGGCAGAAACGAGACCCTCGGCCACGCCACGCAGGATCTGCGAGGTGATGACGCCGGAGTTGCCGCGGGCACCCATCAGGGAGCCGTGGGTGATGGCGCCGGCAATGGCCTCCATATCGGCATCAGCGGGAAGGGCGGAAAGCTCCTTGGTCACCGAGGCGAGCGTGAGCGACATGTTGGTGCCGGTGTCGCCGTCGGGTACGGGGAAGACGTTGAGCTTGTTGATCTCCTCGGCCTTGTCGGAAACGGCAGCCGCAGCGATCGGAAAACAGGTGCGAATGGTCTTTGCAATCATGGGTATTTGAATCTCCGTTTTCGGATGCTAGTTCAGACGGCTCTTGAGCGCGTCGATGTGGATGCCGATCTTAAGGCTGGCGGGATCGATCTGGGCGATCTCCTGCAGGGTGAAGGCAACGGAGCTCGAAAGATTGTGGCAGACGGACTTCATGTTGACGCCGTTCTCGAGCACGACGTGAAGATCGACCGTAAGGCCGTTCTCGTCGGCGGAGACAAGCACGCCCTTGCGGAGGCGCTGACCGGCAAGCAGGCGCACGCTCTCGGCGCCCTGGAGCTGTTCGGCCATACCGACGACGCCATAGCACGTCATCGCGGCATAACCGGCAATATCGGCAATAACGTCGTTCGAGACGCTCAGGCTGCCGTTAATGGTCTCAGACACAAGAATCTCCTTATCTGGTGCTCGCGGCACCATCTCGTGGGAGCAATCATTGCAATATTCTACAACGACCGAGCCATGTTGAGGTGGTGGGTCGCGGGATTACATCCTCGACACGAAATGTTGATATGGCAACGTTCGTGCCAGGTGATCGCGGCATGAAAAAACCCGCCGCATAAGCGACGGGTTTTATAACCTGGCTCCCCGGGTAGGACTCGAACCTACAACAGCGCGGTTAACAGCCGCGTGCTCTACCATTGAGCTACCGAGGAATAGGTGCGTGCTTTCAAGCAACGAAGTTTATTATACGGACGAATCAGCTCAGGGCAAGAACTTTTTTGAGAATTTTTCCGACTAGTCATTGGGGACGTCCCCAATGACTACATGAAAGCGCCCCCAAACGGATGTGCTTGAGGGCGCTTCTTGCTTGCGAGGTTAAGACTCAATATAGTCCTTCAGCTTGCTACTGCGGCTGGGGTGGCGGAGCTTGGCCAGGGTCTTGGACTCGATCTGGCGGATGCGCTCGCGCGTGACGCCAAACTCGCGGCCGACTTCCTCGAGCGTACGGGGATGTCCGTCGACAAGGCCAAAGCGCAGCTCGATAACCTTGCGCTCACGATCGGCAAGCGAGTCGAGCACCTGGGTGAGCTGCTCCTGCAGCATGGAGAAGCTGGCGGCATCAGGCGGGACGATAGCCTGGGAGTCCTCGATGAAGTCGCCCAGCTGGGAATCCTCTTCCTCGCCGATAGGGGTCTCGAGCGACACGGGCTCCTGCGAAATCTTCTGGATCTCGCGGACGCGGTCGGCACTCATGTCCATCTCGGCACCGATCTCCTCGGGGGTCGGGTCGCGACCCAGGTCCTGGAGAAGCTGGCGCTGCACGCGGACGAGCTTGTTGATGGTCTCGACCATGTGCACGGGAATACGGATGGTACGGGCCTGGTCGGCGATAGCACGCGTGATGGCCTGACGGATCCACCACGTGGCGTACGTAGAGAACTTAAAGCCCTTCTGGTAGTCGAACTTCTCGACGGCGCGGATCAGACCGAGGTTGCCCTCTTGGATCAGGTCCAGGAACAGCATGCCGCGACCGACATAGCGCTTGGCGATGGAGACGACCAGGCGCAGGTTGGCGCTGATGAGCGCCTGCTTGGCCTCGAGACCCACGTTCTCAATGCGCGTAAGACGACGCATCTCGGCACGCGTGAGCTCGAGCTCGCCTGCCTCGGCAGCCTCGAGCTTCTCGGTGGCCTCGAGACCGGCCTCGATCTTCATAGCCAGGTCGACCTCTTCGGAGGCGGTCAACAGGTCAACCTTGCCGATCTCCTTGAGGTACATACGGACCGGATCGCCGGTCAGCATCACCGTGGAGGCATCGATGCCACGCACGCGGGAGCGTGAACGGGACGTGCGCACGGTGCGCTTCTTCTTGCTCTTGGAAGAACCCATCTCGGCATCGGCCTGACGGGCCATCTTGAGCTCATGATCGTCAAGCGAGCCGGAATCGTGCTCGTCGTCGTCATCGAAATCGTCGGTATCGGTATCGTTATCGTCATCGTCGACGTCCATGGGGGCGTCGTCGTTACCGCTCGCGGAGATAATCTGGATGCCGCTGTTGCGCAGCGCGGAATACACCGCGGTGAGCTGCTCGTCAGAAACATCGATATCCTTCAGGGCGACCTGAATCTCGTCCTCGGTTACCGAAGTCCTGTTTGAGCCGTTGCCCATGAGCTTTGCAACGTAGGATTCCAGCCCAGTACCCGTGCTCTCAGTCTTTTTTGGCACAGATTCTCCCTTCATAGTCCACAGGACTCAATACTTTAGCACACACATTGACGTCTATACCCAAAAAGAGGACTGGATATAGGCGAGAATACGCTGGTTGACCACAACATCTAGGCTTGTTCGGTGCCTGCGGCCTCCAGGCCGATCAAACGGAACGGGTCCGCCACACCGCCGATCGACTTTTGCAGTTCGCGTTGACGCTGCGAATCTTGCGCGGCCTGAACGGTCAGCGCGCGACGGGCCTCATCATCGAGCGAACGGTCCTGGCGCAGCTTGGCCTGTGCGGCACGCATACGGCGTTTGATGGTGTAGAGCTCGAGCGTATCGAGCATAAACACGATGTTCGTCTCGGTGGGGTGCTTGCTCGTCGCCGAGATGCGCCCGGCACTCACAAGCGTTGCCGCCTCGGGACACACCGAGCGTGCCGCATCCATGCAGGCTGCAGGATCGGTTCCCGGCGGCGTTGCCAGAACGGCCCATGCGATGGACTCGTGACGTGGGTCAACCCACTCGATGGAGCAGATGCGGTCGGCATACGTGCGGAACAGGTCGGGGTAGCTCGTGAGCATAGTCAGCAGCTCGCGCTCCCCTGCCAAGGACTTGCGCTCTAGATCGGTCAAAACCATCGGCGCCGCCGCAGCCGGTGCGTTCGAACCATCAGGCACAAGCACAGCGCCCATACCATCAGGCACATCGATCGGCGGCAGATCATCGACGACCTCTACAGGCGCGGCACCGTAGGCATCGAGCGGGACATAGTCGTACGGCTCTTCTTCGGCCGGCGCGGACACCGGCGGCGTCGCGCCCGACACCCAAGCACCACGAGATGTCCCCTGCGAACCAGACGACCGACCGCCCGCGCTACCAGAGCGCTCGGCTTGTGCCCGCTGGCGTTCATAGTTCTGCTCACGACGTCGTTCCGCATCTTCGCGCTTGGCGACATCGCGAAACACGCGGCCCGAGCTCGCGCGCACGGTCTCCAGATCCAAACCCAACAGGTCGGCAATCTGGATAAAGTACGTGTCGATCATATAGCTATCGCGCAGCGGATAGATAAGCGTCAGCGCATCTTCCAGCGCCTTGGCGCGACCGCCTGGCGTGGTGATGTCGCTCGACTCCTGCAGCGAACGGTAGACAAAGTCCATAAGCGGCTCGGCAGCGTCGATGCGCGCCTGCAGTGCCTCGCCACCGTGCGCCGTGATGAACTCCATGGGATCGTTGCCGTCGGGCAGCACCACGCAGCGCAGGTCCATCGAATCCTGCTCGATAAACTGAATCGCGCGGCGGGCGGCCTTTTGACCGGCGGCGTCGCCATCGAACATATACACAATGCGCTTGGCAAAACGGGTGAGCGTCTTGACATGATGCTCCGTGAGCGCGGTGCCCAGCGTAGCGACAACGTTTTTAATCCCCGCCTCCCAGCAGGCGATGCAGTCGGTATATCCCTCCACCACGATGGCGGTATCCTGCGCGACGATAAACTCCTTGGCCCAATTAAAACCGTAGAGGTTTCGCTTTTTATGAAACACGCTCGTCTCGGCGGTGTTGAGGTACTTAGGCTGGCCGTCGCCCATAATGCGACCGCCAAAGGCAATGTTGTGACCCTGCTCGTCAAAGATGGGGAACATCACACGGTCGTAGAAGCGGTCGGCAAGCTGCCCGCGCCCGCGGCTCACGGCAACATTGGCGTCGATCATCTCCTGCGGGGTAAAACCCGCCTGGGACAGGTGCGACACCAGCGCGTTACGGCCTGGTGCAAAGCCCAGGCAGTAGCGGCGGCAGACGTCGCCACCCATGCCGCGGCTGGCAAAGTACTCGCGCGGACGACCGTCCTTACCGCGCATAAGCATGGTGTGGTAGAACTGGGCGGTCTCGGCGCACAGATCGTAGATGCGGGCACGCTTAGTACCGCGCTCGCGGCGATCTCCGGTGTCGTGCAGCTCAATACCTGCGCGATCGGCCAAATAACGGATTGACTCGGGAAAGCTCAGGTTCTCGCGCTTCATGATATAGGTGAAGACGTCGCCACCCTCGCCGCAGCCAAAGCAATGCCACACCTGCGTGGCGGGAATAATGTGGAAGGACGGCGTCTTTTCGCCATGGAAGGGGCAGCAGCCCCAAAACTCATGGCCGCGGGGCTTGAGCTCAACCGTTTCCTGCACGATGGCAACGAGGTCGGACGCAGCGCGTACCTGGTCTTTTTCCTCATCACTAATCACGGATGCTCACCCCCTGCTCACCCAAGTTATGACGAATGTCCTCGATATTACCCT
Source organism: uncultured bacterium (assembly GCA_905215825.1). Taxonomy (GTDB): domain Bacteria; phylum Actinomycetota; class Coriobacteriia; order Coriobacteriales; family Coriobacteriaceae; genus Collinsella. The sequence goes on along the minus strand of CAJMRO010000071.1, from coordinate 4,380 downwards.
CGACGGTCGCGATCAACTCATCCAGCGAATCGAACACACGCGAGGGACGCAGCCAGCGCGTAAACGCAAGCGAAACGGAAGCGCCGTACAGGTCGCCCGTATAACCAATTAAGTTAGCCTCAAGATGTGCAGATGCCGCATCGTCGGCATACGTCGGCGGCAGTCCGACGTTAACGGCAGCGGGCCACACGGTGTCATCGACCAGCACCAGACCCTCATACACGCCATCGGCAGGCACCTGAATGCCGTCGGGAACCTGCAGGTTTGCCGTGGGAAAGCCCATGCCAGAACCCTCGTGACGGCCGCGAATAACACCGCCACGCACCATATACGGGCGGCCGAGTAACTCAGCAGCAAGCTCCACATGGCCCTGTCCGAGCTCATGACGGATACGGGTGGCGCAAATGGCCTCACCGCCCTCGCAAAGCAGGTCGTGACCGTACACGTCAACGCCGTGCTCGGCACCCCAGGCGCGCATCTCGGCAACACCAGAAGCACCGCCACGACCCAGCCTAAAGTCACTGCCAACGCGAATCGATCGAATGTCGACCAGACGCGACACCAGCGAGAGAAAATCAACATGGTCAAGCGCCGCAACCTCAGGCGTAAAGGGAACGGCCACCACCGCATCGACCCCAGTTTGAGCCAGGGCATGCAGACGGTCGGCCGTCGTCATCAATTTTTGAGCGGGCGAAGAGCTCACCACAACGTCCGGGTCGGGATCGAAGGTAACCACGACCGCCTTACAGCCATGGGCACGGGCATCACGGACAAGCGCCGTAATGAGCTCCTGGTGTCCACGGTGCACGCCGTCGAACACACCGATGGCAATCGATGCGGCACCCAGGTGCTCGAACTCATCAAACGCATCGGCAGCAACGATGCGAGCCTCGTCCGACCCGCCCACGAAAAAAATACGCGCGAGCTCGCGAGCGGACAACATCATCGAACACCGCCGATTGCCTGAGGAAATACGTGCTCCATGACAAAGCGGCCACCCTCAATACGGGCGAGCGCCTTGAGTCCCCCATCGAGCACCAACGCAAACGGCGCCTTCGAGGCATAGAAATCGGCAAGCGCATGCTCAACGGGAATGCGACGGCCGCAGAGCAGGTCGTCGGCAAGATTGCCCGGCAAGTCAACACGCGTAGCGCCCAGGGCCGCAATGGGATCCAGTGCAAACCCCGCCGCGGACTCGGGAGAAAGCTCCTCAACCGCATGACAGGCGCCAACGGAAACAATACCGGAGGCCGTGCGGCGCAGCGCGGAAATGTGCGCGGCGCTCTCGCAGGCGCGGCCCAGGTCGCGAGCGAGCGCTCGGATATAGGTTCCCTTGCTCACCGAGAACGCCACGGTCCACACGCACATATCACCTTCGCCGCCCACGGCGATCAGGTCGGCGGCATAGACCTCGACGGGACGCGGAGGTAGGTCCACCGCATTGCCCTCGCGAGCAGACTTGTAGGCACGAACGCCATTGACCGAGATAGCCGAAAACGCCGGCGGCACCTGCATCTGCGGACCCAGCATGGAGGCCAATTGCTCACGCGCATAGGCAGGATCGCGGAGCTCGTTGGCAACAACCACCGTGCGGACCGCCTCGCCCTCCGCATCATCGGTATTCGTCTCGGCGCCAAACGAAATATCGGCGACGTAGCTTTTGGTATCGAGCGTGAGCATGCCCAGCAGACGGGTGGCCTGACCCACGCCCACAACCATGACACCCGATGCCATGGGGTCGAGCGTACCGGCATGGCCGACGCGCCGCTCATGGAGGGCGCGTCGGCATTGCGAGACCACGTCATGGGACGTGCAGCCCACCGGCTTATCGACGGCGAGCAGCATATTCAATTGAGAAGGCGTTCGACGAGCCATGTACCATCCAATAAGTTAGAGCTCGACGGTCACCGAAGCGGGATCCTCCCCCACCAGCTCGGCCAGCATGGGAAGTGCCACGGCGAGCGTCTCGCGAATTGTTCCGTTGTTGGAAAAGCCGGCGGCGGCATGATGCCCGCCACCGCCAAAGTTGGCAGCAATCTCGGACACATCGAGGTCGCCCTTGGAGCGCAGGTTGCCACGCACCTTGGTATCGCCCTCAATGCCCTTTAAGAACATGCAGACCTCGACGCCCATCACCGAACGCACCACATCGACCAGGCCGTCGCACTCGTCCGAGGTGACACCGCAGGCCTCAAGGTCGCTCTGGTAGGCATAGCTATACGCCACGCGCCCATGCGCGACCGTCTTAATGCGACCCATGACAATGGACTTGAGGTGCAAAAACTCAACGCGCATGCTCTGGTAGACCTCGAGCGCAACGCGCGCCGGATCGGCACCGTGCGCCACCAGGCGCGAGGCCGCATGGAACGCGGCGGCATCGGCGTTTTGGTACTGAAAACGGCCGGTATCGGTAACCAAGCCACACAGCAGGCAGGTCGCAACGCCATCACGTGCGACAATGCCGCAATTGTCCAAAAAGCGGTCGATGATCATGGCGCAGGCCGCAGCATCGACGCGCCTCAGGCTCAGCTCGGCAAACTCCTCGCGCGCCGGATGATGATCGAAGCACACCACATGCTTGGAGCGACGAAGCACCTCGGCGGAATTATTGAGGCGCTCGACGACCGGTACGTCCACCGAGATGAACAGGTCAGGATTGCCGGCGTACGCAGATGCCGGCACCAGGCGATCGGAGCCTTCCATAAAGCGGTAAATGCGAGGAACCGGGTCATCGTCTGCCAGCAGCAGCGCAATGTCCTTGTTGGGGAAAAACTTCATGAGCGAAAGGCCCAGACCCAATACGGAGCCCAAGGCATCGCCATCGGGAGAAGTATGTCCCGAAATCGCAATGGAGGACGCACCCTCGATGAGCTCGAGGATGCGTCGCTGAATATCTGCAGACTCGCACGAGGCGAGGTCGGCGGAATTAGTCATCTAAAGCTGCCTCCTGGGCGGCATCCACTATCGGATAGCCGTCCTCGTCCTTTTCGATCGCAAGCGTGGCGGGAACGTTTTCCAGCGCACGCGTGATGCGCTCAGCCTCATCGGTCGAGCGATCGATGCGAAAATCGAGCTCGGGCGTGACACGCCAATCGAGCGAGCGAGCCAACAGGCTGCGAATACGCCCCTTGGCGCTAGCGAGCGCCTCCATGACCTCGTCGTAGCGGCTCGCATCGCACGACACGTACACGCGCGCGAACGAACGGTCCACCGCGACCTCGACCGCAGTCAAAGTAACCAGGTCGAGACGCGGATCGGAAACCTCAAAGAGCAGGATATAACCGAGCTTCTCGCGAAGCTGCTCGCCCAGACGGCGGGTTGCCTGCGTTTGCTTCATAGCGCTACCCCCTACTCGGTACGGGCAACCTGGTCGATGCGGTAACCCTCGATCTGGTCGCCGGGCTTGATGTCCTGGAAGTTCTCCAGACCAATGCCGCCTTCGGAACCGCTCTTGAGGCTCTTGGCCTCGTCCTTGTAGTGGCGCATCGAGGCGATCTTGCCGTTGAAGACCACGATGCCGTCGCGCACCAGACGCACGGAATCGGTCGCGGCGATCTCGCCCTCTTCGACGCGGACACCGGCGGCGATACCGACTTTGGGCACCTTGAAGGTGTCCAGGACAGTCGCGGTACCCGTGGCGACCTCGACCTCGGTGGGCTTGAGCATGCCGATACGGGCGGCGTCGAGCTCCTCGAGGCACTTGTAGATGACGTCGTAGCAACGGATCTCGACGCCCTCGCGCTCGGCGGCGGAGCGGGCCTTACCGTCGGGACGGACGCCAAAGCCGATGATGATGGCGTTGGAGGCGTCGGCCAGGACGACGTCGGTCTCGTTGATGGCACCGACAGCGGAGTGGATCGTGTTGATGCGGACCTCGGACTGATCCATCTTGTCGAGCGAGTCCTGAAGAGCCTCGATGGAACCCTGGACGTCGGCCTTGATGATCAGGTTGAGCTCCTTGACCTCGGCGTCGGCGATGGTCTCGAAGAGGTTCTCGAGCGTGACGTGCTTGACGCGGCTCTGCTCCTCGATACGGGCCTTGAGCGAACGTTCATCGGCCAGGGCGCGTGCCTCGCGCTCGTCCTCGAACACGCGGAACTCGTCACCGGCGTTGGGCACGGACTGCAGGCCCAAAATCTCGACAGCGTCGGAGGGACCGGCCTCGGTGACGGCGCGGCCCTTGGGGTCGAGCATGGCGCGGACGCGGCCGTAGGTAAGGCCGGCGACCAGCGTATCGCCCACGTGCAGGGTACCGCGGGTCACGAGCACGGTAGCGACCGATCCGCGGCCCTTGTCGAGCTTGGCCTCGAGGACGTTACCCGAGGCAAAGGTGTCCGGGTTGGCCTTGAGCTCGAGGACGTCGGCCTGGAGCAGCACGGT
>CAJMRO010000070.1:0-9448 GCA_905215825.1 uncultured bacterium | reverse complement strand
CGGCAGGGCCTGCGCATGAGGGCGGCCTGCCGCTCGTGGACGGCGCCGGCGAGGACCCGGGTGCCACGGTGGCCATGCCGGCTATGCCTCAGGAGTAGGCCTACGCGTTTATCACCATCACGTACCTGCGCCTTTGCCGTACGCAGATGAGCGGAGCGGCAAGTGATGCGCTGCGGGTATAATGGACAGCATTCAAACGGTGGGCACCGACGTGCCCGCAGGAGAGGAATGATCATGGGTAAGACTTTCAGCTTTGTCTCCGGCGCACTTTTTGGCGCCGCTGCCGGCGCTATTGTCGGCGTTGCTCTGGCCCCGCGCTCGGGTGCCGAGACCCGCGCCATGGCTGCCGATATCGCTAACGACGCCTGGGACAATATGCGCGACACCTACGAGCACAGCGCCGAGGAGGCCCGTGCTGCGGTGAATGACTTTGGCCCGATGGTTGACGCCAAGACCGACGACCTGCGCGCCAAGGTCGACCTGGCCCGCGAGCGCATGGACCAGCTGCGCGAGCAGCTCAACGACGCCATTTCGGGCGGCAACGTGACGCCTGCCGCCGACGTCGTGGTCGAGAACGCCGTCGAGGCTGATACCGAGGCTGCGGAGCCCTCGACCGAGGCATAATGCGCGCCGGGGATTTTGTCGGCGCCAAGATCTATCGCAAGCCTACCGAGGACAAGCGCACCAAAAAGGATGGCACGCCGCGCAGCCCTAAAAAGCTCGGAAAGATTCACTTTCCGGTCTTTACCCCGGGCGGTACGCGCGTGGTCGGCTTTATGGTCCGCCAGTCCGATATCGCGGGCATGATCGAGCGTCCCGACCGATTCGTGGCGCTCGACGCCATTGGTGTCTACGAGGGCGCCATTGCGGTCGATGACGTCAAGGACACGTACGATACCGCTGCGGCCAAGCGCCTCGACATCAACTTGGACGATTGCATCATCTGGGTCGGTATGGACGTGCGCACGGAGTCGGGCGACGTCGTGGGCTATTGCTCGGATGTGGAGTTCAAGCCGCGTTCGGGCATCGTGCAGGCATTCTATGTGACCGCCGGTGCTGCTTCGAGTGTTTTGGTTGGTGACACGCAGGTGCCGCCGACGATGCTGCGCGGCTACGAGAACGGCGCGATGGTCGTCTCGGACGAGGTCAAGTCGCTCGGGTATTCGGGCGGTGCGGCTGCCAAGGCCGCCGAGGCCAGCGTCGTGGTGGGCGACAAGGTCAAAAAGGGCGCCAAGGTGCTCGACGACAAGGGATCGGTTGCCGTGGACAAGGGCAGTCGCGCACTGGGCAAGCAGCTCGGCAAGACGCGCGGCATGTTCAAGGCCTTTAAGGACGAATACCAAAAGGCGAGCGGAGGCTCGTCAAAAGCTACAAAATAGCGACGTACCAAATGATGGGAGGCAAGCCGGAGACCTGTTGCTCCGGCTTGCTGTGTTTATGGGGGAGGGCACATGCGCCAAAACGGATCCAACTTAAACGGGCGTTCGGGTACGCGTCCGACGGCGCGCCGCGACCTGGGGCAGCTGCCCAGCGGTCAGCGCAAGCGTCACCGTAAGCCCGGCGCGATGTATCTCAACCATAGCCGCGGCTTTAGCGACCGCAGTGCGCGCATCGGCAACAGCCGTACGCCCCGTCGTTCGTCTCGCCTGCCCTACGCGCTCATCGCCGTGGGTTGCGCGCTCGTGCTGTTTATCGCTGCCGTCGTGGGCTACGTCAACCGCAGTGTGGACGTGGAGCTCAACGGCCAGAAGACCGCGGTGCGTGTGGGCTCTACGCTGCAGAATCTCATCGACGACCAGGAGTTGACTGACACCTACGACGCAGGCGACCTGCTGGCCGTCGATGACAGCGTGCTCAAGCGCCATGGGGGCGAAAAGCTGTCGGTGAAGGTCGACGGCAAGCGCGTGAAGCAGGGCAAATGGGATAGCCGCGAACTCGAGGGCGGCGAGAAGGTGACGGTCAAGGATGGCCGTAACACTTACGAGAAGCACGAGGTTCAGGCTACGGTTATCGAGCCCAAGCTCAAGGTCGAGGGCACGGGCGCTATCGAGTATGTGCAGACATGGGGTGTCCAGGGCCGATCCGAGGTGTGGGTTGGTGAGCAGTCGGGCAAGACGCAGGACCGCGGCGAGGTTGTGCCCGCCACCGATTGCGTTGTTGCGTGCGCCAGCGTGGCGCCCAAGGGCAACAAAAAGTACGTGGCACTGACGTTTGACGAGGGTCCGAGCGGCGCCACCAAACAGATCTTGCAGGTGCTCAAGGAAAAGGGCGTCACCGCGACGTTCTTCCTTTCGGGCGATGCGGCCGAGGCCTCGCCTGCCACGGCCAAGGCGATTGTCGATGCCGGGTGCGAGATCGGATCCAACAGCTACAGCGACGATTCGCTCAAGGGTCAGGACCGTGAGGCGGTACGCGAACAGATCACGAAAGGCACCGATGCGATTAAGTCGGCGACCGGCGTGAAGACGATGCTGCTGCGTGCTCCCTACGCTGCCTTTGACGAACAAAACTGGATTGATGCGATGGACCTGGTCTCCGCCGTGGTCTCGTGGAATATTGACTCGGGCGACTGGCTGCTCAACGGTGCCGACGAGCAGGTCTCGACGGTGCTCGATTCGGTGACGCCGGGCAATATCGTGCTGCTCACCGATAGAGACGAATGCGCCGAGCAGACACTCGAGGCGCTGCCGCAGATTATCGACGGCCTCATTGCCGACGGCTACAAGATCGTGACGCTTAGCGACCTGGTCAAGACGGACACGTCGCTGAGCAAAAAGCTCACCTCGCTGACGAAGGTCGCCATGCCCAAGGACGCCGTGTTCCCCCAACTTGCCGAGGACGACGACACCACAGAGTAGTCATTGGGTAGTCGTTTAAGAACGTCCCCAATGGCTATGTCACGGATGCGTCAGCGTTTGGTATGCCTGCAATGTGCAGCGCATAAATTCGATGCCGCAGGGCGATGCTGATGCTATAGTTACTGCGGTTAATGAGGGTCAAGAGAAAGGTTACAGGTGAAATCCAAACCTCGACCATACAGTCGATGACCCCATGCAGGTGCTTTTTGCGCATGCACGGGGTGTAAGCGTCGAGCGGCGTGCCGCCCGCGCATGCGTATACATATCCAGAAGCCCCCGGACGCCGCACGCGCGGCCGCGTCCGGAGGAATTATGATGGGGAGCACCATTGAATTATCTGAGTGAGATGCTCAAACTGCCGGTCTTGGACGTCGATGGCGAAAAGCTCGGCGTTGTGAACGATTTTGGCATTGCTACCGGCGAAGTTTTTCCACACGTGACGTCGCTCGCGTTCCGCGGTCCCGGCAAGACGCCGTTTATGATCAGCTGGCGCAAATGGGTCGACCGTATCGACGAGACGGGTGTACACCTTAAGACGTCGGCCACCGAAATCCGTTTTTCGTACCTGCAGCCGACCGAACTCCTGCTCGCCCGCGACGTGCTCAACAAGCAGATCGTCGACACGCAGGGCATGAAGGTCGTGCGCGTAAACGACATCAAGTTTTCCATGTCGGGCGAAAACCAGCTGCGCCTGCTGGGCGCCGAGGTCGGTGCCCGCGGTCTGCTACGCGCCATCAGCCCCGCGCTCGAGCATATCGTCGAAGGCTTTATGAAGCACCTGGGCAAGCCGCTCAGTGAGGACATCATCGCTTGGTCCTACATGGACCTGCTCGACCGCTCGACCAAGAACATTCAACTCTCGGTGTCGCACAAGACGCTCGGCGAGCTGCACCCTGCCGACATCGCCGACATTATCGAGCAGCTCGACCCGCGCCTGCGTGCGCAGGTGTTTGCGCAGCTCGATACTGCCCAGGCCGCCGAGGCCATCTCGGAGTTCGATGACGACGAGCTCATGACCGAGATGCTCGAGGGTCTGTCCGACACCGACGCATCGTCGATGCTAGCCATGATGGACCCGGACGATGCAGCCGATCTGATCGACGAGCTCGATTACGAGAAGGCCGAGAAGCTCCTGCGCCTGATGGGCGTCAAGGAGGAGAAGGCGATTCGTAACCTGCTGGGGTATGAGGACAACACCGCCGGCCGCATCATGACCTCGGAGTTTGTCTCCCTGCCCGCCACGGCAACGGTCGGTGACGCCATCGAGGCGATTCGCGAGCTCGACGAGGACTTCGAGAGCGTCTACTACGTCTATACCGAGGATCCGAGCGGCATGCTGACCGGCGTGCTTTCGCTGCGCACGCTGATCGTAGCCGACCGCGACGCCACGCTGGGTCAGCTGGCCTATCGCGACCTGGTCTATGTGTCGCCCGACGAGGACCAGGAAGACGTGACGGACGAGATGACCAAGTACGACCTGGTTGCCATCCCTGTCTGCGACGAGAACCGTCATATCCTGGGTATCGTGACCTTCGACGACGCCATGGACGTTATTGCCGAGGAGCATCAGGAGGACCTGCAGATCGCCGGTGTCGGCTCGGGCGATAGCGCGTCGGACGACTCGACGAACGTGCTCAGCTGGTTCGTGCATCGTCAGTACTGGGTCGTCGTGTGGGGCATCGCCTCGTGCATCATGGCAACGGTGCTGGGGACGGCGCTGGGCTCCGCGCATTTGGTGGTGTTCCCCATGTGCGCCATGCCGCTCGTGTTGCTGGCTGCCTCGCGTATGGTGTCGTTCGTCAAGAACTACTTCCTGGAGTATGACGGTCACGACGACGAGCCCAAGCCGTATCTGGGGTTCTTCTTCCAGAGCACGGGCATGGGCCTGATTCTGTCACTCGTGACCTATCTGTGCGCCCAGCTGGTGCGCACCGCTGCGTTCCCCGATGCGCCCATGTTTGAGGAGCAACTCTTTACCGGGTGCTTTAATATCGCTGCCATCATTTGCCTGGTTGGCAACATGAGCGCCGTGATTTACCTGATGGTGCTGTTCTGGCGTGACGAGCATGACCTCAACACGTCGGGCACCGCCATGAACGTTATTGCCGTCATGATCTCGTGCGTAGCGTACTGCGCCGCTGCGGTGCTGCTCACCATGTCGGTCATGGGTTAGGTGGTCGCGTGCAAAATACCAAGCAAAAGTCGGGCACCAAGCAAAAGTTGACCATCGCGGCCATCTTTGGCGCTATGGGTCCCGGTCTGCTGGCGGCGCTTTCGGGCAATGACGCCGGCGGCATTGCAACGTATTCCAGCGCGGGTGCCAGCTATGGCTACAAGATGCTCTGGATGCTTCCCGTCATGACTGTGCTGCTCATCGTGACGCAGGAGACCGCGGCGCGCTGCGGCTGCGTCACGGGCAAGGGCCTGGCATCGCTCATTCGCGAGCGCTTTGGCGTGCGCAAGAGTGTACTTGCTATGGCGGCGCTGTTGATCGCCAACACGGCTGTGACCATTTCGGAGTTTGCGGGCATCGCCAGCGGCCTTGCCCTCTTTGGCGTGCCGGCGAGCATTTCGGTGCCGCTGGTGGCACTGCTGGTGTGGATGCTTACCATGTCGGGCAGCTTCCAGCGCATCGAGAAGATTCTGCTGCTGGTAAGCTGCGTCTTCGTGACCTATATTGTCGCCGCGTTTATGGCTGGCCCCAACTGGGGTGAGGTCGCGGTCGACCTGGTCGTGCCTAACATTCAAAATGACCCCAGCTACGTGTCGCTCGTGGTCGCAACGATCGGTACCACCATCGCGCCGTGGATGATTTTCTTGGCGCAGAACAACGTGGTCGATAAGAACGCGGGCGAGGACGATATCGTGCTGCAGCGCATCGATACCGTGAGCGGCTCGCTTGCCGCCGATGTCATTGCCGGCTTTATTATCATCACGACCGGTACGGTGTTGTTCCCGGCGGGTATTCAGATTAGCGATGCTGCCGATGCCGCCCGCGCGTTGGAGCCTATTGCGGGTCAGTGGTCCACGGTACTGTTTGCCTCGGGCCTGGTCGCGGCGAGCTTCTTGGCCGCCTGCGTGCTGCCGGGCGTTACGTCGAGCGCTATCTGCGAGGCATTTGGCTGGGAGCGCGGTGCCGACCGCAGCTGGGACGAGGCCCCGGTTTACCGCGGCATCATTACGGCCATCATCGGTATCTCTGCCGTGCTGGTGCTTATGCCCGGCGTCGATCTGTTCCAGATTATGATGACCTCACAGGTCATCAATGGCGTGCTACTGCCCGTGGTTCTGGTGTTCCAGGTGGTTATCGCCGCCGACCGTCACATCATGGGTGCCAACCGCAATGGCCGCGTGTGGAACGTGCTCACTTGGGCGACTATCGCCGTGATTACGGTGCTGACAGTCGTCATGTTTGTGCTGCAAGCGATGGGCTACAGCGCTTAGCGCCCACTTTTGCTTCCGAACAGGCCACAGCGATGGGCTGCGGCCTGTTTTTTGTCTGCTATAGGGTGTTAGTTATATAGCAATGGACAAAAAATGCCAAATATGAGTACTGTTGCTAAGTGAATAGCATTTACATCCTAAAAGATAATGAACATATCCTTTAGTATGTTCATTAAAATTGGCTCCAATACGCCTTAAACCAGTCAGGTTGGCTGCTTTAGGGGGTTGTAGGGGTCGCTCGGACGTCATTTTGGGTGGTTTTGCCTGCTACTAAAATGGTAACAGTACTCATATTTGCCCTTTTTTGCCCACAGACCTTTGAGGGTGCGGCGAAAAGGGCTTGTTTTGATTGTTTGGGGCAGGCACGAGGCGCGGAAACGATGTCTGGAGCGACGGAGCGGCCTGGAATTCATCCGTAGAGGTCTTCATTGGCTGCGCCAGGAGTGTCCCTAACTGCCGGAGGGGGTGTCTGCCGTGGCAGACACCCCCTCCGGATGTGGGAAGTTTGCGCTGCAGGTTACTTGTCGGTGCCCAGCTTGTGCGGCTTGAGAGCGAGCGCATTGACGAGTGCGTCGGTGGCAGACTTGACGGCTGCCGGCTGCGGATCGTTGACGTGATCCTCGGGATGCACGGGCAGGTCCTTCTTGACGGCATCGTGGATGAGCTTAAGGTACTCGGTCACACCCGCGTTCGAGAGGTGCGTGCCATCGCCATCGAACAGGTCGTTGCGGTTGGCGCTGTATCCGTACCAGTCGATAACGCGCACGTTCTTGTAGCGCGTAACGGCGTTAGCGATGGCCTGGTTGGTAGAGCCAACCCACGGCTGCGGACTGCGCGTGTTCACAAACACCACAATACGCTTATCTCCTGCATCGGCCATGATGGCGTCGATTTGGTCGTCGGTTACCAAGCCGTTGGTGCCTAGGGCAAAGACCACGATCTTGCCGGCAAGGTTCTGCTGGATATAGCCCTCAAATGTCGCGCGCCCCGCATCAAACTGGCGGCCCTTTTCGGCATCGATATGGCTGTGCGGGAACACGCCGTCAAAGGTGTCTACGGCACGCAGCGACACGGAGTCGCCGATCATAAGCAGATCGTAGGAGCCATCGGGGAAGCCGTCGTTGTCCTTGTCGGTGTCGTCGGCCGCCTGCTGGTCGGTGGGCGCGGTGTTCTTGGCTTCCTTGTTCAGAACTTCGGCGCCCTCGCCGCTCAGCGCAGACGTCTCGGGCACAAAGATCAGGCCGCCCAGTGCAACGACCAACACGACAGCGCAGGCTGCGCAGACAGGGATGTGCGTGCGTGCCCAGTTGGCGGGCGTGGTGGTGCCATCGCGGAATTCGGCGACGGTGCGCCCAAAGGCGCCCTTCCTAAACGGAGTCTCGATAAAGCGATAGCAGCACTCTGCCACGGCGACCACCAACAACACCTGCAAAATGTACTGCCACCACGGCGTATCGTTGATGTTGGCGACCGGGTTCATGAGGAGCAGCAGCGGATAGTGCCACAGGTAGATGCTGTAGGAGCGCTTGCCAACCCACACGAGTGGCTCGGCGGACAGCGCGCGGGCAACCATTCCCTGGGGCTGCACGCAGGCCGCGATGACCATGAGCGTGAGGATCGAGCACAGCAGCGTGCCTCCGCGATACTGGAAGGCGGTGTAGCCGTTGGTGAGCGCGACCATGGCGGCAAGGCCAACCAGACCCACGACGCCCAACACATCGATGGATGCGGGCGAGGACCAAAAACGCACGAGGGCGCTCGGCTGTGCCGGGGCGGTCTCGGCTGCTTCGTCGGCCTTCTCGCCAGGTTTGCCCTCGGCGTTCTTGCCGTGCTTGGCGGCGCCAGCCAGGCGATTGAGCCCCAAACGATGAGCGAGACGCACCGGCGCCAGGTCGCGATCGGGGATAAAGGCCATCCAGGCACCCAGCAGCAGCGAGAACACGCGGGTGTCGGTGCCGTAGTACACGCGGCTGGGGTCGGCGACAGGGTTGTAAAGCACCATCATGGCGAGGGCAGATACCACGGCAAGGCCCAGAACCACGCGGCGCGTGTTGGGTTTGCTCACATGCATGGATACCATGGCAAACAGCAGTGGCGGCCAAATCAGGTAGAACTGTTCCTCGATGGCAAGCGACCAAAAGTGCGTGAGCGGCGAGGGGTCGCCCAGAGCATTGAAGTACGAGACGTTTTGGGCAATCTGCCACCAGTTGTTGAAGAACAGCAGCGACGGCAGGATGTCGGGGCGCATCTTGGTGAGCATCACGTGGTTAAAGAGAGTGCACAGCGCGCAGGTTACCACCACGACGGTTACCACGGCGGGGACCAGGCGACGGATGCGGCGGATCCAGAAGCTCTTGAGGTCGATGCGGCCGGTCTTAGCGACTTCGTTGAGTAGCAGGCGTGTGATCAGATAGCCCGAAAGCACAAAGAAGATCGTGACGCCGAGCAGACCGCCCTGCGCCCACGTGAGGTTGAGGTGATAGAGCACCACCGCGACGACGGCAAGCGTGCGCAGGCCGTCGAGGGCGGGGATATAGCGAGATTTTGGGCGCGTGGGCGCCTGTTCTTTTGCGGCGCTGTTGGTGCGGTCACCCTTGTTGGCGGGCACGCGATGAGAGTATGCGGCGCGGCGCGGCTCGGTGGCTTGTCGGTTAGCGCGCGAACGTTCGTGTGGCGCTCGTTGATCGCTCGCGTGGCGTGAGCTGCGCGAGCTCGATCGCGGGAATTGTTCCATAAAACTTCATCCAATGACGAGAATAATCAGCACGTATTCATTGTAGCTGCCTGCTCCTGTGAATGCTTGCTGCTGGCGCAACCTCAAGGGTGCGTTCACATCAAAGTGAACTAAAGTTATAGAGGCGCGAGAGCGCACGATTGACGGCCAACAGCGGGCGCAGAGCCCGCGGACGAGGAGGTTTCCATGGCAGATTGCGGCATCGTTGCGGTGTCCGGCAGCATGAACATGGACCTTTCGGTGGCGTGCGAGCGCATGCCGCGTGCGGGCGAGACCGTCGGCGGCAGCGGGTTTATCACCAACGCCGGCGGCAAGGGCGCCAACCAGGCCGTGGCAGCTGCGCACATGGGCGCGCGCACGTGCATGATCGGCGCGGTCGGGCGCGATGCGTTTGGCACGTCGCTCGTGGCGG
>CAJMRO010000069.1:0-9541 GCA_905215825.1 uncultured bacterium | reverse complement strand
CTGCCGTGACCGATATCGTGGTAGCCACGCGCGCCGACGGCTCGCCCGCAATGAGCGAAAAGGCGCTGCTCAAGCTGGCCGCCGCGTTGGAGCGCTCAAGCGAGCACCCGCTGGCCGAGGCGATTATGGCCGAGTGCGAGGCGCGCGGAATCGTCGCGCGCATGGTCGAGGACTTTGCCGCCGTGCCCGGTCGTGGCGTTACGGCGCGCGAGGGGCAAAACGCCATTGCAGCCGGCAATGTACGCCTGATGGGCGAGCTGGGCGCGAAGGTGCCCGCCGACCTTGCCGAACAGCTCGCCGCCGAGGGCAAAACACCGCTGTTCTTTGCCAAGAACGGCGAGCTCGTCGGTACCATCGCCGTGGCTGACGAGGTCAAAGAGACGAGCGCCGAGGCCATCGCCGCGCTCCGCAAGCTCGGCGTCGATGTGCGCATGCTCACCGGCGACAACCGCGTGACGGCCGAGGCCATCGCCCGCCGCGTGGGACTCACCAGCGAACAGGTTATCGCCGACGTCCTGCCCGCCGACAAGGAACGCCACGTGCACGAATTGCAGGATGCGGGCAGCAAGGTCGCCATGGTGGGCGACGGCATCAACGACTCCCCCGCCCTGGCGCGCGCCGACGTGGGCCTTGCGATCGGCACCGGCGCCGACATCGCCAAGGAGGGGGCAGATGTGGTGCTCATGCGCAGCGACCTCATGGACGTCGCCCGCGCCATCGAGCTGTCGCGCGCCACGATCCGCAACATCAAGCAGGACTTGTTCTGGGCGCTGTTCTACAACGGCATCGGCATTCCGCTTGCCGCGGGCGTGTTCTTCCCTCTCACGAGTTGGCAGCTCTCGCCGATGTTCGGCGCCGCGGCCATGAGCCTGTCGAGTGTCTGCGTCGTGTCCAATGCGTTGCGCCTGCGAACCTTTAAGCCGAAAGTGGCAAAATAGGCTCACCATTCAGTCCATTTAGAACGGGTTTTCCAGATGCCCGAGATTGACCTGAAAGAGGAGCGACGCGTACTTTGATACGCGAGCGACGGCTTGAAGGTCAAGGTCGGGTGCCTGGGAAAGCCGACACAACAGAGAGGAATATCCATGCGTTTCACAATTAAGACTTCCGGCCTTATGTGCGGCCACTGCGACGCCACCGTCGAGACGGCGCTGCTCAACGTTGCCGGCGTGACCGATGCCGACGCCGATCACGAGACCCAGACTGTCCAGGTGGAGTGCGCCGACACCGTGACCGCCGAGCAGCTCGCCGCCGCCGTCGAGGGCGCCGGCGAGAAATTCCATGCCCTGTCCGTAACCGCCGCGTAGCAGGCGCTGCCTACTCAATCCTCAGAAGTTGCGGTGAAATACGGACTGTTGGGCCGCCCTAGGCCTTTGAACAGTCCGTATTTCACCGCAACTGACGGGGGCATCCGGAAGATCGACCAGAAACGAGGACCCGCCATGATGGCAGACCACAAATCGGTGACCCGCATGCTCAAGACGGCACGCGGCCAGATCGACGGCATCTTGCGGATGGTCGATGAGGACCGCTACTGCGTCGATATTTCCACGCAGCTCATGGCAACGCAGGCGCTCATTGCGCGCATTAACGCCGACGTGCTCAAGGCGCATATCGAGGGCTGCGTGACTTCGGCAATCGAATCGGGCGACGAAGATCTCAAAGCCGCCAAGCTCGCCGAGATCGAACGCGTCGTCGACAAGCTCTCCAAGTAATTGGGGCATTGGGGACAGGTATGTTTGCACCACATTGGTGCAGATTAACCTGTCCCCCTTGCTCTAAATCGGGTATAAAGGCGTGCAGCATATCGAACGAAAGGCAATTTGCATGAATGACTTTATGAAGGGTCGCAATGGTGCCGATGAACTCACCATCGTGATGGGTTTTGCCGGCATCGTCATCGCGATGGTCGGATCGATAGCCCGCATCCAGTGGCTCAGCTGGATCGCCATCGCCGTTATCGTGATTGGCGTGCTGCGCGGCCTGTCCAAAAACGTCGACGCACGTCGCAAGGAGAACGAGGCCTTTGTCGCCGCGACCGCGAACGTCCCCGGCCTGGGCAAGTTCGTCGCCAGCTTGGGCGGTAGAACTGCAGCGGCCAGCACCTCGAGCGCGGCCGGCACCAGCAAGGAAGACTTTGAGCGCGCCAAGCGCACGGCCAAGAAGATGTGGAAGGGTCGCAAAACCACGGCATACCTCAAGTGCCCCAACTGCGGCCAGATGCTCTCCGTTCCCAAGGGCAAGGGCAAGATTCGCGTCACCTGCCCCAAGTGCCACGCCAAGATGGAGACGCGCTCCTAGCCGCCATACCATGGGACAAAATAAAAGCCGAGGCCTCGTGTTGAGACCTCGGCTTTTTTTGATTATGACAAAGGGACCGTCCCTTTGTCACACCTATGCTACGCCATCGCGGGCGAGCTCCTCGGCAAGCGCTTCGGCAGGCATGGCCATAATCGCGTCGAGCTCGGCGTCCACCTCGGGAATGCGCTTCACCTTGAGCTTGCGCACCAGATCGCCGCGACACATCACGTGCGTCGGCTCACGCAGTGCGCACAGGTCATCGAGCGGGTTCTTGCGTGTCACCAGGATATCGGCGGCCTTGTCGCACTCGATTGTGCCGGTCTCGCCGCCCAGCCCCAGCAGCTCGGCATTGACCTGCGTGGCCGTATGCAGCGCGAAGGCGTTACTCACGCCGACATACTTGGCAAAATAGGCCACCTCACGCCACATGTCGTACTGCGTCACGAACGGGCAGCTCGAGTCCGTGCCAAGGCCCACCTTAACGCCAGCTTCCAGTGCGGCACGGGCGCTCTCGATGATGCCCGAGCACACGATGTCGCCGTTCTTCTTTTGCGTATCAGTCGAATGGGTCTTTTCCGGGTCGAGCAATACAAACGGCAGCGCCGGGCTGATAGTGCAGGTAACGCTGGGCGCACGCCCCTCGAGCTGCGTGCCCGCGGCGCCACGGTACAGCTCCAGGATCTCGGGCGTCAGCGGAGCGCCGTGCTCAATCGTGTCAACGCCGGCCTCAAGTGCGGCCTTCACACCCTCGGTACTCTCGACATGGGCCATAACCGGAAGGCCCATATCGTGCGCCGCCTTGCATGCCGCCGCGGCAACCTCCACCGGCATACGCAGCACGCCCGGCTCGCCCACCTCGGTCGCATCGAACACGCCGCCCGTCACGAACAGCTTAATGACGTCGGCACCACGCGCGTACAGGTCGCGCACCTGTTCGGCTGCCTCGGCGGGACTGTTGGCCACCTGGGCGAACAAGCCCGCACCATGGCCGCCCGGCACCGTGACGCCCGTTCCCGGCGCCACCAGGCGAGGACCTTGATACTTGCCGGCGTCGATGGCATTACGAACGGCGATGTCGGCAAACAGTGGGTCGCCCGCGCCGCGCACCGTGGTCACGCCGCTTGCCAGTTGTTGTTGGGCGCTGCCCTTAAGAATATGGCGCACGATGGCGCGCCCCACGGGATTATCGAGCTTCTTCATCAGCGCGCCCGCATCGCCGGCCGAGACAGGCTTGCCCGAACCGCACAGATGCACATGCATATTGATGAGACCGGGCATGAGATACGCACCCGCCAGGTCGATAACCTCGGCACCCGCAGGCGCCTGCGCCACAGCACTCGGCCCCATCCACGTGATGACACCGCGCTCAACAGTCACGGCCATATCGGGTTGCGGCTCCATATCCTCCGAACCATCCAGGACGGTCGCATTGATAAACAACGTGGAACGATCGGCAGACGCCATATCGAGCTCCTCCCCCTCAGAAAACTTGAACATCTGTCCATTATTATCCAGTGTAGCCCGATTGCCACAGACATATCGGTTAACGGAGGGAAGAGGGGATGTGGGGGACGGAATACGCTGCAGTCCCACCCCAGCGACACCAGGGAAGTGTCTCGATCTGTAACAAATACAGGGTTGTTGGGCCCCTTGCTGTTACAGATCAAGACATTCGGTCGACGTTTCACCGGTTTGTCTCGATCTGTAACAATTACGAACTCAAACAACTTCTAAACGTTACAGATCGAGACAAAACCTCTCAGCGCCCATACCACTGGCGTCTCCATTCCTCAGCCAGATCGGCCCGCTGTTGAATTCCCGCCAGTCTCATCTTTTCAGCCAGCTTCCCCGGGTTCTTGAGTTCATCAAACGTAAACCGAAGCACCTTGTGCCCGAGCATCGTCAGATGAGACTCTCGCTGACGTTCTGCCACGAATGGGTCGACCGACCCCCGATCCCCACCATCCTGCAGGGTATACTTTCCCTTCCCGTCGAGCTCGCCGATGACACACGTCCCGTTCTCGAGCCGCCAAAAATAGTCGACGCGAAACACCTGGCTCGAATCGAGCGGGTCGCGAAACTCCACCTGCAGCTCCGGAACCGGAAAGCCGTATGCAATAAAGAACGCCCGAAAGCGAGACTCGCCGCCGTTCTCGGACAGCCCGTCCGCATGCGACGCAATCACCTGAGCTCTGCGATACCCTCGCCTGCCCTCGCAATCGGCGCGGAGGCGCTCGCACAAATCCCAACGTGATACGCCTTTCGCCCGCAGTGCAGAATCGGCAATCGCCAACCCGTAGGAGAACGGCGCACGCAGTAAGCAATCCTCCACCGTGCGCCAAAACGACGTCACCCGCACGCCATCAACACGCTCGAGCGCGCCCGCCATCTGCGGACGCAACAACCTGCACCCGCCGCTCAACGTCACCGAACAACCCGTCTTAACAAGAAAGCGCGGCCCGAGCAGATCATTCGACACCTCCAGACCCCACAAAAGCGCCGCGTCATAGCCCCAAAACGCCCAATCGGGATGAAATTCCGCAAGCCCTTTGATAGTCCTCAGCGCTCGCTCCGCCGGCGTCAATGCATCCCAATCATGCTGAAAACAGAACAGGTACGGCTCGGGCTCCGCGATATCGTCGGTTCCAACATGGCGTCGCAGCCACATGAGCTCGGTATTGTCATGCGTTGCGAGCAGCGCACCTTGCTTGGCCGTCTCCGTGAGCCGCGCGAGCATTCTATTCCGCGCCAACGTGTTGCGAGTCGCATGTTTGTGTTTGAGAACGGTATTAGACACTTTCGTCACCACCACGTCAGACAAATGGACCATCGTCACCGTGCCTCCGCTGGCAAATGTCTTGATCTGTAACAGGAAGACAGTCTTTGAGCCTCTAGTTGTTACAGAACAAGATCTTTCGGCAGCCGCCAACCTTCCGTCTCAATCTGTAACAGTTAGACGTTCTCCAGCCCCCAAACGTTACAGATTTAGACAAACCAGCGGCGCCCAAGCGTTCGTCTCGATCTGTAACAGGTAGACCGGTTTTTATCCCTAAACGTTACAGATTGAGACAAAGTCAGGGCTGTAGGGCGACACCAGTCACATCCCCTACTCCCACTCCTGCTCGTAGATGTTGAGGGACTTTACGTAGCGCCCCTGGGCGCCCATGATGTCGCGGACCAGACGCAAGAAGAAACTGATGCACGAGGTGTCAAAGCCATCCTGCAGGTCCTCCGGATGCACCGCACCAGGCCCATCGACCGCCGTGTCACTCAGACGTGCGATGTCATACAGATAGAGTTGTCCCGCCGTCAGCCAGACATCGTCGACGCAGGCGAGGCGCACCGCAATCGCTCCGTCGCTCCAATGCTCCTTTTGCACGATATGCGGGTCGTAGACATCAAAGCGACGGTCGGCGCGCGTATCCTTCAGCGCGACCATACCAGTCGCAGGATCCTTGTCCAAAATGCCAAAGCGCGAGAAATACTGCGTGTCGCGTACCTGCTCGAGCCGCTTGAGCGCGGCAGGCGAAAGCGATGTCGGCGGCTCTTCAACATACAGCTCGAGCAGCGTCTTGCCATGGCGATAGGGGCGCTCGAAGAGCAGCCAATCGGTAAATGCCATGTTGTAGGCCATGATTTCGTTTTGCGAAGGCTCGGTGCAATAGCTGAGCCACGGGTCGACAATGATCTCGAACTGTTCGCGCGCCGGCTCCAAAAACTGGAACTTCCGCAGCATCCAAAAATGGGCCATGTCGGCAATATCGTTGCCGACGGCTTCGGCTAGCTGCGCTCGGTCTAAAACGTGGTCAGTCACGGCATCCTCCTTAAACTGATGAACCTCAATTTGAGCTTACGAGGAGGGTGGGCAGCCACTGTCAGCACGGACAAAATAGGCCTCCGGCTGCAAACCAACTGCTGACCAAACACTTGACGGGATGCTTGACCGAAAATGCGCACCGCAAAGAAACGGCAGGGAGATATAGACAGCTGACCCGCCATTTTGAGCCAGATGCCCGCTGCCACCACAGAAACAGCAGAGCACCACAGTCGCAAACGTCGACGAATGAATACTTGTACGTCGACAAATGACAAAGTCGCCCGCAAACCCGCAAGGAGTGTCCCCGAATGCCAGCACATAAGGAACGCCCCCAGCTGCCGGCACTTGGGGACGTTCCTTTTGGGCCGGCCGTTGGGGACAGCCCTTGACGATTCAGCTGTGGACAGCCGCCTTACAGCTCCAGCGCCTCGGCGACTTCGGCAGCGCAGGCCAGGGCGTCGGCCATGGCGCTCACCACGAGCGAGCTGCCGTTGCGGGCATCACCCGCCACATACACCGGCGCGGCATCCGCGGCGACACCCTCCGTGCGAGCCGCGAGGTGCGAGCCCTCGGCAGCCATCACAGGCAGCGGACGACCAGCGGTGGCAACAGGCACGCCTACCGCATCGAACACGCCATGCTCGGGACCCGTAAAGCCGCAGGCGATGAGCACCAGCTGGGCCGGCACCTCGTGCTCGGAACCTGCAATGCGTTCGGGCTTTCCCGCCGACCAGTCCAGATCGACCACGCGCAGACCCGCGGCCGCACCCTTCTTGTCCAGCAGCACCTCGAGCGTATCCACGCCCCAGGCACGCATCTCGCCGCCCATCGCAGCGATAGCCTCCTGCTGGCCGTAGTCGGTCTTCTTAACGTTGGGCCACTGCGGCCAGGGGTTGCTCGCCGCGCGCTTATCGGGCGCAGCCGGCAAGAACTCAAACTGGCGCACGCTGCGCGCACCCTGACGTACCGCGGTGCCCACGCAGTCGTTACCGGTATCGCCGCCGCCAATGACGACGACGTCCAGGCCACGTGCATCGATGACAGGCTCGCCGCCATCGAGCACCGAGACGGTCGAAGCCGTCAGGTAGTCCACGGCATGCACCACGCCCGGGGCATCAATGTTCGCAGCCGAAAGCCCACGCGGAGCACGGGCGCCGGCAGCCACCACGACGGCGTCAAAGTCGTCGAGCTTGGCGGTAACCTTGGGATCGCTCACGTCGGCACCCAGCTCGAACACAATGCCCAGCTCGCGCATGAGTGCCACGCGACGCTCGACCACAGACTTCTCGAGCTTCATGTTGGGAATGCCGTACATGAGCAGGCCGCCCGGGCGGTCGTCACGCTCAAATACCGTCACACGGGCACCGCGACGTGCAAGCTCCCATGCAGCCACCAGGCCAGCCGGGCCAGAGCCAATCACAGCGACCGTGGGTGCATCCTCCCCTGCCGGCTCAAAGCGGCGCGGACCGCCATTTGCCCACTCATGGTCGCTGATCGCACGCTCGTTGTCATGGATCGTCGTGGGTTGGCCATCGACCGAACCCAGGTTGCACGCGGCCTCGCACAACGCCGGGCACACGCGACTCGTAAACTCGGGCATGGGCGAGGTGAGCGACAGTCGCTCGGCAGCCTCATCCCAGCGGCCGCGGTACACCAGCTCATTCCACTCGGGAATCAGGTTGTGCAGCGGGCAGCCGCTCGGGCGTGCCTTGCCAAAGCTCGCGCCCATCTGGCAAAACGCCACGCCGCACATCATGCAGCGGCTCGCCTGGGCACGGCGCGCATCGTCGTCGAGCTCCACGAACAGCGGATCGAAATCGCGGCTGCGCTCCTCCACGGGGCGCAACTCATGGGCCACGCGATCGATATCAAGAAAAGCACCTGGCTTACCCATGGCACTTACGCCTCCTTCTTGGTCGAAGCAAAAGGGCTGGCAGCCACGGGCACAGCACCCGCAGTACCGCCCGCGACATCAAAGCGAGCGACATCCGCGGCGCTCGCGCGACCGGTCACAATGTCAAACGCCAGCTCCTCAGCCTGCGCATGCGTCTTACCGATGGCCTCGGCGGCGGCGACAATCGTCAGCACGCGCTCGTACTCGGTCGGAATGACCTTCACAAAGTGTTTGCTCATCGTCTCAAAGCTGTAGAGTAGCTTAATGCCGCGCGGGCTCTGAGTCGCGTCCACGTGCTCCTGGATGAGCGCACGAATCTGCGCCAGCTCGCCGGCCGTCGGGGCCTTGAGCTCAACGCTCTCGTGGTTCACGCGGGCATCGAGCGTGCCGTACTGATCGAAGACATAAGCCACGCCACCCGTCATACCTGCGGCGAAGTTCTGCCCGACCTCGCCCAAGATGAGCGCCAGACCGCCCGTCATGTACTCGCAGCCATGGTTGCCGCAGCCCTCGACCACCACCGTGGCACCGGAGTTGCGTACGCCAAAGCGCTGGCCGGCCAGGCCGTTAATGAAGCCGCGGCCACTCGTAGCGCCAAAGAACGCAACGTTGCCCACGATGATGTTCTCGTCGAACTTGTAGGTCGCATGCGGGTTGGGGCGCACCGACACCTCGCCGCCCGAAAGGCCCTTGCCAAAGTAGTCGTTGGCGTCGCCGCACACGTTGAGCGTAATGCCGCGCGGCAGGAAGGCGCCAAAGCTCTGACCGGCCGAACCATCGCAATCGATGGTGATGGAGCCGGCGGGCAGGCCCTCGGGATGCGCCTTGGTCACCGCGTTGCCCAAGATGGTGCCCACGCAGCGGTTGACGTTGGCGATATCGGCGCGGAAGCGAATCGGGCGCAGGTGCGCACGGGCATCGGCCGTATAGGGCACAAACAACGTGGAGTCGAGCGTCTTGTCGAGCTCGCTGTCCGCAGCCATCTGGGGCAGGAAGTGACGGCCGTCGGCACCCGGGATATGGGCACCAAACTCACAGGTCGCGCTCGCCAGCACGGGCGACAGATCGAGCAGGTTGGCCTTGCGGTTGCCCGGGACCTCAATCTGGCGCAAGCACTCGGGATGGCCGACCATCTCGTCGACGGTGCGGAAGCCCAGGCTCGCCATGACCTCGCGCAGCTGCTCGGCAACAAAGAGCATAAAATGCTCGACGTGCTCTGGCTTGCCGCGGAAGCCGCGACGCAGGCGGCAGTTTTGCGTAGCGATGCCGGCGGGGCAGGTATCCTGCTGGCAGTCGCGCTGCATGAGGCAGCCCATCGAGATGAGCGGCATGGTCGCAAAGCCAAACTCCTCGGCACCCAGCAGGCAGGCGACGGCGACGTCGGTGCCGTCCATGAGCTTGCCGTCGGCTTCGAGCACCACGCGTGAGCGCAGGCCGTTTTGCAGCAGCGTCTGCTGGGCCTCGGCAAGGCCAAGCTCCAGCGGCAGGCCGGCGTGCCAAATGGAGTCGCGCGCCGCGGCACCCGAGCC
>CAJMRO010000068.1:0-9656 GCA_905215825.1 uncultured bacterium | reverse complement strand
GCTCGAGCATTTTGCCGAGGGCGTGATCGAGGGCGAAGCCGATGCCGTGCTGGCGGCCAGCGTCTTTCACTTTGGGACCTTCAGCATTCGCGAAGTCAAAGAGTATATGGCCAGCCAAGGCATTCCTGTGAGGCTGGACTTCTAATGCTGCGGCTTGCCCAGGCACCCGACCTTTCGGCTCCAACCCTCCTCGCGTACTTAAGTACGCGTCGTCGGGCTTGTCGCTCGTAATCTCGGGCACCTGGACAACCCTCGCCGACCTGCGAAGTTTGAATTTGGGAAGAGAAATGGAAGAGATAACCGATCCTTCAAAGCTTACATACGACGCCAAGGGGCTGATTCCTTGTGTTGTTCAGCAGTATGACACCGGCGAGGTGCTTATGGTTGCCTGGATGAACGAGGAGTCGGTGGGGTTGACGCTCAAGACCGGCACCACGTGGTTTTGGAGCCGTAGCCGCCAGGAGCTCTGGAACAAGGGAGCGACGAGCGGCAATATGCAGGAGGTCAAGGAACTCTGGGCCGACTGCGATAGCGATACGCTGCTGGTCAAGGTCGACTCGCCTGGTCCGGCCTGCCACACCGGCAACCGTACCTGCTTCTTTAAGAAACTCGCGTAGGGCGGGCGCTCGACTAAGCGCTTGGCCAACCAGAAAGGATTGAACCATGGGTGTGCGCACTGCGAATGTTCAGGATGGAAATATCGGTGAGACGCTGACGGGGTTGGCCGAGGTGATTCATGGTCGTCGCGACGCATCGCCGCAGGAGAGCTACACCGCTCGCCTGTTGACCGACGTCGAGGACGAGCTGCTCAAGAAGCTTGCCGAGGAGGCGAGCGAGGTCATCATGGCCTGTAAGGATAACGACCACGATCACATTCGCTACGAGGCCGGCGACCTGGTCTACCACCTGCTCGTGACGCTTGAGCGCTACGGCATCACCCTCGACGAACTGGCCGGCGAACTCAACGCCCGCCGCCACTAGTCATTGGGGACGTTCTTAAACGACTAGTCGTTTGGGACAGTCTTTGCCGGCGCTGCCAAATAGCATGCCCAATTACTACGATGAAACTGGATCTGCTGACCACACGTCGATTTTGAGCAAATCGTCAACGCTTCTACCTGCGGTTTTATTTTCCATATTAAGCCGATGGTCGGAGGTTTGCGGTTCATCGTAGTAAACGGGCGTTCTTTTTGGCGGGTGGTGTTGCACGGGCGTCGGTGGTGAGCAAAACGACCTGTTTTCCTCCGTCCCCAAGGGGTCATTTGTGAAGAGTGTCCCCAACGACTAGTCTTAGGCGAGGGGCGTGGGCTCCCATTCTCCGGTGAGGTGGGGGATGTCGAAGGTTCGATAGCCACAGTCGTAGGCGTGGGCCTGGGCCTCGCGGATGTTCCAGCAGATATCGCAGGCGCGGTGCGCATCCGAACCAAAGGTAATGGGCACCTCGGCATGGGCAAAGCAACGCAGCAATCCGGTCGCGGGGTAGTAGTCGTCGAGCCCCTTGCGCGGCGCGGCAGTCGAGACCTCAACGCGGCGGCCCGTGTCGTGTGCACACTCTGCCATCTGCTCCCAGAATGGCGCGGGGTCAAAGTTGGGCGCAAAGCCTTCCTTCGAAAAGCGCATGACCAGGTCGGGGTGGGCCATTACATCAAAGTTAAGCGGGCTTTCACAGGCGCGGCACCAGTTATCGACATAGCGCTCCCACACGCCGCGTACGCCCAGGTTTTCCCAAACATGCAGGTCGGTGTCATCGTCGACCCAGCCACAAAGCGAATCGGGCGTATCGGGACGAGCGACGTCCTCCGTCCCCGCCGTGCCCGCAGCACCGGCCATGATATCGCCCGGATCGCCAGTCCAGTGCACACTGCCCAAGCGCACTATGGCACCCGCTGACCAGCGCTCGACCAAAGGCTCGCAGCCCTCGTACCAATCGCATTCAAAGCCATAGATAAGCTCGAGCTCCGGCGCAATCTGCGCGGCAAGCTTGCGGGCGTCCTCAAAGGCCAGGCGATGTGCCGGCAGGTCGCCCTCGACAACCTGCACTTCGCAGTTGGCGTCCATGCTGGCGGGTAGGGTGAGGTGGTCAGTCGAGACCATGACGTGGCACCCGGCCGCAGCAGCGGCGCGAACGTTGTCCTCAAACGAGGCGTGCCCGTCCGAAAACGAGGTGTGGGTATGGCAATCGACCAGCGGGCAAGCAGACATGGCAGCTCCTTTGCGTCAGGCGAATTCGCTCCATTGTAGCGGCGCGGCTCTCGATGCGACGAGCGCGCCGGGGTGTCGGTTTCTTGCGGACAGGGAAAATCGCGCTCATCGCGCTCCGCCACATCCACGCCGCCCGCGATGTGCTAGCGTTTGAATGAACAAAACGAGCCCGTGCGGAAAGGAGCCGGACCGTATGCCATGCGATAGCAAATCTCCGCTGTCCCGCGAGACCGATGCGCCCGAGACCATCGTCAAGCTGGAATGCGATATCGACGACGCGTCGCCCGAGGTGCTCGCCTACGCCGCCGACCGCCTGCGCGAGGCCGGTGCGCGCGAGGTGCACTGGCTGCCCCTCTATTGCAAGAAGGGCCGTCCCGGCTGGCAGCTGCAGGTAATCTGTACCCACGAGGATATCGAGCGCCTACAGACGATTATCTTTTTGGAAACCACGACCAATGGCATCCGCCGCCAGGTTATGGAGCGCGTTTGCCTACCACGCCGCTTTGAGCGCGTAACAACGCCATGGGGCGAGGTGTCCGTCAAGGTGGCGACCCTGCCCGACGGTAGTGAGCGTGCGGCGCCCGAGTACGAAGACTGCTCCCGCCTCGCTCGCGAGCATAACGTGCCGCTCCAGCGCGTGATGCAGGCGGCACAAGCCGTGGCACTGCGATTTGAGTAACACGGCCGAGCGACGCGCCGCGCCCGGCCACATCAACCCCATCCGAAAGGAACTCCCCATGAAATACCTTATCGCTTCCGACATCCACGGTTCGGCATATTGGACTGAGCGCCTGGTCGCCGCCATCGAGTCCGAGCAGCCCGACCGCATCGTCCTGCTGGGCGACCTGCTCTATCACGGTCCGCGCAACGACCTGCCGCGCGACTACGCCCCCAAGCGCGTAATCCCGCTGCTCAACGCCCTGGCCGACCGCATCATCGCCGTCCGCGGCAACTGCGATGCCGAGGTCGACCAGATGGTCCTCGACTTTCCCCTCATGGCCGACTACGCCACGCTGTTCGACGAGACCGGTCGCGAGCTGTTCCTGACGCACGGCCACGTCTTTGGCGCCGGCATGCACAACAGCGTCGACCACGCGCCCGCGCTGCCCGAGGGCTCCGCGCTCGTCTACGGCCACACGCACATCAAGGTCAACGAGGAGAGCGCCGCGCACCCGGGCCTGCGGCTCTTCAACCCCGGCAGCGTGAGCATTCCCAAGGACGGCTCGCACAGCTACGGCATCTACGAGGGCGGCGCGTTCCGCCACGTGATCATGGAGGAGGACTAACCATGGCGCAGCACATGGCTCAGCAAAATGCCGAGGGCTCGCGCGATCTGTCCACGCTGGTGGATGCATCGGCCGAGCTGCAGCATCTGGTGCAGACCATTTGGCGCCTGCGTCAGCCCGACGGCTGCCCGTGGGACCGCGAACAGACGCATCAGAGCATCGGCAAGAACATGATTGAGGAAGCCTACGAGGCGCTCGATTGCATCGAGGCCGATGATGCCGCGCATCTGCGCGAGGAGCTGGGCGACGTGCTCATGCAGGTGGTGCTGCATGCGCAGATTGCGGCGGACGCCGGTGAGTTTACGCTGGCCGATGTGGCGCGCGATATCGACGCCAAGCTCATTCGCCGCCACCCACACGTGTTTGGCGATGCGGACGCCGATAACTCCGACGAGGTGCTCAAGATCTGGGACGAGGTTAAGCTTGCCGAGAAGGCTGCCAAGGACAAGGCCGTGGCAGCAGGCGAGGCTGCGCCCGAGGGCCTGCTCGACGGCGTGCCCACGCATCTGCCGGCGCTGATGCAGGCGCAGAAGGTGTCGCGCAAGGCGGCTGCCGTGGGCTTTGAATGGGAGACGGTCCAGGATGTGTGGGACGAGGTAGCAGAGGAGCGTGCCGAGTTTGAGGCCGAGGAGCCCGGCTCGCCCGAGCGCGAAATGGAGTTTGGCGACCTGCTCTTTGCCCTAGTCAACGTTGCGCGCAAAGAGGGGATTGACGCCGAGAGCGCCCTTCGCGCCAGCACGGCCAAGTTCCGCCGTCGTTGGGCTGCGATGGAGGCCGCCGTGCACGAGGCGGGCGATGACCTCGCCGCCTGCTCAACCGCTCAACTCAACGACCTGTGGGACCAAGCAAAAGCAAGCGAGTGAGGCCTGCGTCTCTCACGGCATCCATTCGTAGAGAGGTCTCTACAAGCAAAAAGCCATATACAACGGAAGATGTGCCAGCTGCGCTTCGGCATCCCACTCGAGTTGTTTAGGGTGCAACACGTAAGCCATCCCAATCTTCTTGTTAAAGCGCGCGCGGAATCGGTCGAGGGAGATGGTTCCGTATCTGCGTGGCGACTTAACTTCGACGGGGCTGATGCGCGGCTTTCCGGCGGCATTGACATAGGGTCGGGTAACGAGGAAGTCGATTTCCATGCGCTCCTCCCCCTCCTTCTTTCCGCTTTGGGAATAAAAGAAGAGCCTGTGTCCATTGGCCTTTAGAGATTGGGCAACGTAGTTTTCGGTAAGCATTCCTTCGTTCAATCCGATGTCGCCGCGAAGCACGGCCCTGTAAACGTCTTCATCGGTATCGTTGTTGTCAGAGAAGGCAAGCGTTACAAGCAGGCCGGTGTCTGCCATGTAGCACTTGAGGGCCGTTTGCTCCATGCTGAGTGAAAGGCCCACGCTCGGTTCGCTTGCGGCATAGCAGATATTGGCAATTCGCGCGTCTGCCAGCCAAAAGAAGGCTTCTTCGTAGGTGCGCATGCGTGCGTTTTTATCAAGTGAGGAAAGCTTGAATCGTTTTTCGTGCCTAGAGAGCTGACCCGGGATGCCATCGAGTACGGAGACGACTTTGAATTCGTAACCGGTTGCAAAACGAGAGATATCGTTGCGATAGAGCTGAACGATTCGGCGCTTCGAAGCGTCGACGGGCGCAAAAGCGCGCTGTTCAACATAGATGGATACCGGCTCAGGCATGCCGCCTACAAGCATGTATTCGCGCATAAGGGAGAGCGCTCTGCGATGTAGGGCATCGGGGAGCGGCTTCATCTTGTTAAAACTCATGCGAATGAGATCGGCCAGCCCCTTTTCGTCCATGCCCCAAAGAAACTCCTCAAAGTCGAGGGGCTCAAGTTCCAGAGACTCTTCTTCGGACGGGATGACGATATCTTTAATGTTCTGCTTGATGCTGAGCAGGGATCCAGTTTCGATGTAGTCGTAACGTCCGTCTGCAACGAGATACTTGATGAGTCCGCGTGCTTGCGGGTACATCTGGACCTCGTCAAAGACGATAAGCGTCTCATGTTCATAGAGTTTGACGTTATAGAAAACCGAGAGATAGAGGAAGAGCGAGTCGAAGTCAGTGCGATAGTCCTCAAAATATTGCTTAACTTCGGCAGGTGCTTGAAAGAAATCAATGACAAGGCAGGATTTGTATTCGGTTTCTCCAAACGTGCGGACAAGCGTGCTCTTGCCGACGCGGCGGGCTCCTTCAATAAGAAGTGCTGTTTTACCAGCGCTTTCATGCTTCCATTTTAGTAGTTTGTCATAGGCTTTTCGTTTAAGCATGGCTACCTCGTGCACGATATCTAGAACTTTTATAACCTGATTATGCACGATATCCAGAACTTCAGACCCTTAGAATTGCACGATATCCAGAACTTTGCACGATGTAAAAGTACATTATTGGCTCTTTCATTCGCAAGCCAGGTAAAGACGGTATGCCGATAGAAGAATTTAATGGTTGGGGGGCGACCTCTAGAGATGAATGTTCGGTGCAAAAACAAGCGCCCCAAAGAATGATTTCTCCAATTCATATGTATCCCTCGGCTAACTTAGGGCATAATGCAAAAAGTGCGATATGGCTAACTTATGAACCTGCGCGCCGCTGCAGCGTGCAAGCCGCGTCGCCAAGCATTCAACCCGTTTCCAAGTGAGAGGGAGACAACATGAGCGATATTTTGGACGTCTACGGTCGTGAGGTGCTCGACAGCCGCGGCAACCCTACCGTCGAGGTCGAGGTCGTGCTCGAGGACGGCAGCTTCGGTCGCGCGATGGTGCCTTCGGGCGCTTCGACCGGTGCTTTCGAAGCTTGCGAGCTGCGCGACGGCGACAAGGGTCGCTACCTGGGCAAGGGCGTTTCGCAAGCCGTCGAGCACGTCAACAACGAGTGCGCCAACGCCGTCGTGGGCCTCGATGCCTTCGATCAGCGCGCCGTCGATGCCGCACTAATCGTCGCCGACGGTACGCCCAACAAAACCAAGCTCGGCGCCAACGCCATTCTGGGCGTATCGCTGGCCGTTGCCCGCGCTGCGGCAGAGTCGGCGGGCCTGTCGCTGTACCAGTACCTGGGCGGCGTCAACGCTCACCTGCTGCCCACGCCTATGATGAATATCCTCAACGGCGGCGTGCATGCCGACAACAACGTTGACTTCCAGGAGTTCATGATCATGCCGGTGGGCGCTCCGAGCTTTGCCGAGGGCCTGCGTTGGTGCGCCGAGGTCTACCACACCCTCAAGGGCGTGCTGCACGAGGCCGGCCTGGGCGGCGGCGTGGGCGACGAGGGCGGCTTCGCGCCCAACCTCAAGACCAATGCCGAGCCGTTCGAGTACATCACCAAGGCCGTCGAGAAGGCTGGCTTTAAGCCCGGCGTCGACTTCATGTACGCCATGGATCCGGCCTCGACCGAGTTCTACAACGCCGAGACCGGCATGTACGAGCTCAAGGGCGAGGGCGTGGAGTACACGAGCGCCCAGATGGTTGATTACTGGGAGAAGCTCGTCGACACCTATCCCATCATCTCCATCGAGGACGGCATGGCCGAGGAGGACTGGGACGGCTGGGTCGAGCTTACCCGCCGCATTGGCAACAAGGTGCAGCTGGTGGGCGACGACCTGTTCGTCACTAACACCGAGCGCCTCAAGAAGGGCATCGAGCTGGGTGCCGCCAACGCGATCCTGGTCAAGGTCAACCAGATCGGCACGCTCACCGAGTCGCTCGAGGCCATCGAGACTGCCAAGGAGGCCGGCTACGCTTGCATCGTGAGCCACCGTTCCGGTGAGACCGAGGACTCCACGATCGCCGACCTGGTCGTGGGTGTTAACGCCGGCCAGATCAAGTCGGGCGCCCCGTGCCGCAGCGACCGTATCGCCAAGTACAACCAGCTCATCCGCATCGAGGACGAGCTTGAGGGTAGCGCGCGCTACGCCGGCAAGTCTGCGTTCTACAACATTCGCTAGGCAGCGGCGTGTGCGGGGGCGGGGCTGACTCGGATTCGCCTCGCTTCCGCCGGGCACTGTTGAGCACCATTGGGCGCTGGGCCATACGGCTCAGCGCCTTTTTTATGTCGAGCAAAGGCTGGCGAAAGCGGTGCGGGCGCTCGTGCTATAACTAAAAGACTTAGCGCAAACAAACCTCAACCGCACAAGGCGCACATGGATCAGATTTACGACAACAGGTATTATTCCGCCGGTTCGCGCGAGCCGTCGCCTCGCCGCGCACCTACCGTGCAGCTCGGCGGGTCCGACTACGCCGGTGTCGATCGCCGCGCACAGCGTCCGGCAAGTGCCTCACATCCCCGTGCTCAAATGAATACGTCGACGGGTCGCCCGCCACGCTCGGCGCCCCCGACGCATGCTTCGCGTACGCAGCACCCCTCGGCTCAAACGCACGAAAAGTCGACCAGGCCCTCGAGCCGTCTTTCGGGCTCGGACTTCATGCACTACGCCAACGACAATGCGGTGGTCAAGGCGATCTACGACTTTACCCATGGACCCCAGCGCGGGCTGTATATTGGCATTGTCGTCGTCCTGGTGCTCGTGAGCCTGTACTTTCCCGTGCGCGACCTCTACGTTGCCAAACGCTCGAACGATATCTTGGCCAAGCAGGTCGAGATTCGCCAGCAGTACAACGACGAGCTGCAGAAAAGCGTCGACAAGCTGCTCTCGGAGGAGGGTATCAAGGACGCGGCATCCGAGGACTTGGGCCTGGTGATGCCCGGCGAGAAGAGAATTGAAGTGCAGGGCCTGGACGACGATTCGGATTCGTCTTCGAGCAAGAAGTCGTCGAACGCCAAGAAGGCCAGCGAAGTTGCCAAGGAAATCGAAGACGTCGGTAAGGACGCGCCGTGGTACATCCAGGCGCTCGACATGCTGTTTGGGTTTAACGGTGTCGAGGGCCAGACGGTCGTGTCCAACGGCAAATAGCGCCCGGAGGGGAGCCTGCAATGGCAGATTGCAAACGCTATAAGGTAGCCGCGATCGACCTGGGAACAGTGTCGTCGCGACTGGTGTTAGCGCAGGTCGAGGCCGGGGCGATCGTGGAATCGTCCAAGCATACCGAGATCACCGACTTGGGCGAGGGCGTGGACGCGACGGGCCGCTTTTGCGAGGCGGCCGTCGAGCGTGTGCTCGCCGCGTGTCGCATGTTTGTGGACGAGGCGCATGCCTTTGGGGCCGTGTGCATCTGCACCACGTGCACGAGTGCCGCGCGCGATGCGTCCAATGCCGCCCTGCTGCTGGACGGCCTGCGCGAGCTGGGGCTCGAACCGCAGGTGATTCCGGGCGAGGTCGAGGCACGCCTGACGTTTTTTGGCGTGGCGCACGACTTTGCCGGCGAGCGCATTATTGTTGCCGATTCGGGTGGCGGATCCACGGAGCTCGCGACGGGCGTCTATGCGCCGGAGCGTGGCGTCTTTGCGCTAGAAGGGACGCGCTCGCTGGACATTGGCTGCCGCCGTGTGACGGAGCGGTTTTTCTCGGCGCTGCCGCCTGCGGACGGCGAGCTTGCTGCCGCTGCCGCATGGGCAAACGAGCAGTTTGCGGGCTACTTTGAGAGTCTGCCTGTCGACTTTGAGCGCGCCGAACGCTTGGTCGCAGTGGGCGGCACGGTGACTACGCTGGTGGCTCTGGTCCACGAGCTGGAGCCGTATGATTCGAGCTTCGTGCACCTGCGCGAGCTTTCGCTGGAGCAGGTCTCGGCCGCTATCGAGCGCATGTCCA
The DNA here is from genome assembly GCA_905215825.1 of uncultured bacterium. GTDB lineage: Bacteria > Actinomycetota > Coriobacteriia > Coriobacteriales > Coriobacteriaceae > Collinsella. The sequence goes on along the minus strand of CAJMRO010000068.1, from coordinate 467 downwards.
CGCTGGACGCGGACAGCATCGCCGCGCTACCGGGTGTGCAGCCCAAACGCGCGGGCGTGATCTTGGCTGGCGCCGTGGTAATCCGCGAGCTCATGCGAGCCGGCGGCTACGACACGCTCACCGTAAGCGAGAACAGCCTGCTTGCCGGCATGGCCGCCACCATCAACGAGGTTCTCGACGGCGCGACCCCCACCATCGCCTGGGTCCCCAGCCTGAGCGCTCTTTAACCGTCTTCCTCTGAGTTGCGGTGAAATAGTTCCTAAATAAGCTGATAAACGGTATAAACAGGATCTATTCCACCGCAGCTTAGAGTCCCACCGGCATCAAAAAGAAACAAGCCCGCATCCCTTGGGGACACGGGCTCGAAAGCTCCATATGGTAGGGGCGGTGGGACGTCCGCGCATTTGCTGCGCAAATACGCACCGGCTTCGGACGCTGCGCGTCCGCTTAACGCTCGCCCCCTCGCG
>CAJMRO010000067.1:0-9687 GCA_905215825.1 uncultured bacterium | reverse complement strand
TGCCGTGGGATTGAATCCCGCAGGAGCAGGCTTCTTCTCACCCGGGAGCACAAAAGTCAAAACGTCGTCCTTGTCCTCATCGGCCCATTCGCTTGCATAACGTGCAGCCCAATAGCCAACGGCACGGTGCTTGAGCATCTTGCCAAAGACCGTAAGGAACACCGTGACGAATGCAATCAGCACCAGGAACAATACGAGCGTGACACCACCGGCGGTAACAATCGCCTCGATACCCGTGGGGCGATAGTAATAGCCGTACGCGCCAATTCCGGCGATGGCACCAAAGACAGCTGTCAAGATCCACGTAATGGCGTTGGAAACCAGGCCCGTCAAAAACTCGGGAAGGAACGAAGCACAGAACAGCTTGGTCTTGTTGTGCTTAAACGCCGCTCAGACCTTATCGAGCGAAAACGCGCTCTCGACACGCCCGGTCACCGCAAAGTGCATCACGGCGATGTCGGCGAACATCTTAAAGAAGACACCCAGAATCGCCGAGGCAATTAGCGCCAGGACAAGCAGGCCGAGCGAACCGAACAGCGCAGCCTCGAGTGCATAGGAGCCGTAATAAGAATACGAGCCCGCGGCGCCAATTACCACGCCCTCCACCAGCGAAAGCACTACACCGATAACGGGAATGGCAGCGATAACCTCGAGCACGACCGAAATAACGCTCGAAAAGACTCCGAGACCAAACGACGTGGAACGCATGAGTGGACGGTCCATGCCGTCATCGACCTTGAGCGAAAGATCACGGCCCCACTCGATACCAAAGCCGGAACCACACACACTCGCAATGCAAGCTGCCAAAAAGCCGATGGCAGCCGCAATGCCGCCAATAACGGGAATAAACAACACGAGCACCGACACAACGCAAATCAGCGCCGGCAAAAACGCGATTTGGCATACACGCTGAAGCACGCCCGGAGTCTTGGTCATATCTTGGAACGCCTGAGCCACACAGCCCTTTGGCGCATTCGCCACGGGCGGTTGCGGAACAAACTGCTGGGGCTGAGGCTGTCCCTGGGGAGCGGGGCCAGAGGCACCGGCATTAGGAGCACCACACACGCCGCAGAACTTGTCGTTATCGCCCATGGGGGCGCCACACTGCGAGCAGAACATAGAATCATCCCTTCGTATCTTGAACGAATCACTTGGATCGCAAACGATGTCTTTAGCATCATTATTGCCCAATGTGGGGTCAAATACTCAAAGATGACCGATTTGCAAGGTACGCGGCGCCAGCAGGCGGTTCGTTGAATATGTCTGTGCTAGTTCGTTCCGCGGAAGCCCTTGCCGACAATCTCGGAGCTGTCGACGATCGTGATAAAGGCACCCGGATCGACCTCGCGCGCATAACGGCGCAGCTGCACGGCCTCGCGACGGCTCAGCACGCTCATGATCACCGTCACGCACTTGCCCGAGAAGGCACCGTAGCCGCGACTGATGGTCGCCGTACGGTTGAGATGCTTGACGATAAACTCCTCGACCTTAAGGGGCTCGGAGCAAATGACCGTGCAGACTTTGCGCAGGTGAATGCTCTCAATGGCTTTGTCGACCACAAGCGTCTTGGCAAACAGGCCGAGCACACAATACAGACCGACACGCGGGCCATACAAAAAGGCCGCGATGGCCACGATGCCGATATCAACCAACAGCAGCGCGCGGCCAATCTCGAGCGTCGTGCGGCGCTTGAGGATCATGGCAAGAATGTCCGTGCCGCCCGTCGAGGCGCCGATATCAAAGACAATAGCGCTGCCGAGCGCCGGCAAGATGACGGCAAAGCACAGGTCGAGCCACATATCACCCGTCATCGAGACATCGGTCGGAATAAAGAGCTCAAACAGCGAAACATAGGCGGACAGCGCAAACGAGGCGAAGACACTCCAAAGAATCGCCTTGCGTTCCAAAAAGATAAAGCCCAAAACGACGAGAACCGCGTTGATAATCCACATAAAGACGCCGACGGGCAGGGTCGGGAACAGCGTGGACAGAATGACCGACACGCCCGAGGTGCCGCCAAAAGCAAAGTGATTAGGGGTTTTAAACGCAACGATGGCAAAGGCCGTAAGAATCAGGCCCAGATTGAGCTCGGCGAAAAAGCGCGGGAAACCCGGCTCCTGGCTGCGCTTTTGGCCGGCACGCTCGCCGCGCTCGATATCGGTGCGATCAACCACGCGCTCCATCGGCACTACGGGAGGACGATGTACCTCCTCGGCAGCACGCGATGCCGCCTCTGCCGCGGCGGCCTCAATCGCCCATGCCTTGCTTTCTGTTTCGTGCTCGTCGGCCATTACGGCAACCCTTCGTTAACAATTTGGAAACAATGCGCCCATTAGGGTAACGCGGAACGCGACGATTGCAACCCCTAGTTAGACGAGCGGTATGCCCACATCGGGGGGCATACAAATAACGGCCGGCCACGCTTTTGCTTGCGCGGTCGGCCGTTTAACGTTTTCGCAGATAAAGCCTGCCAAAACAAACCTGTCCCTTTTTGGAAGGTTACTCGTGCTGGCTGGTGCGGTGCTCGTACTCCTCGGGGGTGATGACGTCCTCGATGCGCAGGTTGACGCCCGCCACCTCAAGGCCGGTCATCGCGGCAAGGCGATCGGTGACACGTGCCTTGACATCGTCGAAGATCGCGGGCGCATAGGCGCCGTACTCGATAATGACGGAGATGTTGACGACCACGCGATTGTCATCGGTGACCTCAACCGTCACGCCCTTGGTCAGATTCTCGGCACCAAACTGCTCCTGCACAAAGTGCATAAGGTTACCCTTCATGCCCAGGACGTGCGGCACCTCGCGGGTGGCCATGGCGACGATCTTCTCGATCACACCGTTGGAATAGGTCAGCGAGTCCTCGGACTCGTCTGTTTCCTCATCATCCTCGTCCGCGTCATCGGCGGACTCGGCCTCGACGAGCGCCTCATCCTCGAGCGTCACATCCTCGGCTTCGGCGACGGCCGCCTCCTTCTCCTCGAGCTCGGTATCGGCCACATCGACCTTCGTATTAAAAGCCATGGTTCCTCCTTATGCCTGCCGCGGATGCGACAGTCGAATACATATTAGCGGCCGCTAAACAGACGGCCGAAGAAGTTGACGATCCCGTTCTCGCCGTCGCGAATTTGGCCGATCACAGCGCCGATCAGCACGAAGAATGCAATGACGAGCGTGTCCCACAGGCCCAACGTGAGCACCAACACAGCGAGGATAAAGCCAGCGACGGCGCCGAGCGTGGTGTTGGGATGACGCACAGCATAGCTCCAGATGGCAGCGCCCGTACCCTTGATGAGACCCATAGCCTCGTCAAAATCCGCGGCTGCCGCATCTTGCAACTCGGTTGCCTCTGCTTTGGAATCAACAGGTTCGCTCGCCGGCGTGGCGCTCTGGTCAATCGTCAGGCGCGGCGTACGAGCGGTCTTATCTTGATTGGTATCACTCACCGGAAACCTCCACGGTCTGGACGGTAGTCTTGGACGGCAAAAAACGGACGCGCGTGGTCGTACCCGGCGTGCCGAGCATGGTGTCGCAAGCTTCCTCGATGCGCTGCTGCATCGCGGTAGCCAGAGATGCCACGTCCTTATCGTCAAGCGCGATAGCGTCGACCTTAAATCGGACGTGCGAATCGTCGGAGCCTTGGACGCGGGCCTCGACATGCTCGACCATCACGCGGTCGTCGCGCTCGGCAGCAGCTCTGGCGCACGAAGAAAGCGCCGCAAGGGTAACCTCGATATTGCGCTCCCCCGCCGGATGTACACAGGACGGCTCGCGACGAGCAAACATCAGGCGGAAGAAGCTTACCAGCACGCCGATCGCCACAACTCCGCCGCATGCCGTCACGACAATGCGCGGCATGGGGTCGCGCATCAGCAGCATAAAGCGATACGTATACGGCCCCCAAAACTGGCAGACAAGCGTACCCAGCGCCACGATGGCGGCGGCAAGATACACAATCGCTAGGGCTCGTTTGAGTACGCGCACGCGGCGCTCCCTTCAAATCTCGGCTCTCGAAATGCAAAACGGTTCGCATCATTATAAAAGAGCCGGGTCCGGTGCTCTACGCACGCGGATCCGGCTCATCTATTCCACGAGGCTTGCATGCTCGCTTCATTATGCCCAGATATGCACGGCTTAACCCGTGCGGGCGCTACTCCTCCTCGAGGGCAGCGATGACCTCGTCGGTCATGTCCATGGTGCTGTAGACGTCCTGGACGTCATCGAGCTCCTCAAGACGGTCGATGAGGCGCTGAACCTTCTTGGCGTCGGCGCCGGAGACCTCGGTCGGGGTGGTCGGGACCATGGTGGTCTCGGAGCCCTTGACCTGGACGCCCTGCTCCTCGAGCGCCTTGGAGACAGCCATGACCTCGTTGGCAGTAGTCCAGACGATCCACTCCTCGCCGGCGTCCTCGTAGTCCTCGCCACCGGCCTCGGCGATGGCCATCATGAACTCATCCTCGTCACCGGCAGCACCGTTGGCGATCATGGTCTCCTTCTTGGCGTTCTCGTCCAGGATCTCCTTGGCGACGACGATCTGGCCCTTGCGCTCAAACTGGAAGGCGACGGAGCCAGAGGTGCCCAGGTTGCCACCAGCGTGGGAGAAGGCGGAACGGACATCAGCGGCGGTACGGTTGCGGTTGTCGGTCAGGCAGTCGACGTAGACGGCGACACCGGCGGGACCGTAGCCCTCGTACACGATGTTCTCGTAGACAGCGGCGTCAGCACCCGAACCAAAAGCCTTGTCGATAGCGGACTTGATCTTGTCCTTAGGCATGGACTGAGCCTTGGCCTTGGCAACGGCAGCGGCGAGGCTGGCGTTGTTCTCGGGCAGCGGGTCACCGCCGAGACGGGCAGCAACGGTGATGTTGCGGCTGAGCTTGGAGAAGAGGGCGGAACGCTTGGCGTCCTGCGCGCCCTTACGATGCTTGGTTGTGGCCCACTTAGAGTGTCCGGACATACGTGTCTCCTATCGGTTTCGACCTAAAGCCCAGCGCAGATGCTCGGGCAATATAAACAAACGTCGTTATGATATACCTACTGGCCTGCGAGATAAACCCCAAAATGAAGGCGTCGTGATGATGACCCCTTTGGTGCAAAGAAACCTGACCCCAATGCACCAAGTTAGGACCAGAGGAAGTCACTGCGGGTGACGGTGGCGCCGATGGCGAAGGGCATGCAGGCGATGACCGGATACAGGTAGCGCATGTAGGTCGAGCCGTTGCACGGACCAATCAGGCACACGGCGAGCACGCCCAGCAGCGGCACCCAGATCGCCAGCGCACGCCATGAATGACGACGCAGCAGGTAGACCACCACGGCGATCATGATCCACACATAGGTGGCCGAGCTCATGGTGAGCGAGATAAACGGGACGCGTTGTACTGCCACGCGATACAGGTTGATCAGGTGGTCGCACCAGCGCACAACCTTGCTATCGACCGGATGGAAGTCGAAGTACTTAAGGTTATCGGGCTTCGCCATAATCTCGGCACTGCGCGCCGTGCTGTAGACCCACGCATCGCGGGCACTCGGATAAAAGTAGCCGTAGTAGTTATTGATGAGCGCCGAGATATAGCACTCGGGATCCTTTTTGAACATCTGGGCCCATACCTCAAAATAGGCCTTGATGTCCTCCTGCGAGGCGTACTCATTGAAGCAGTTTTTGACGGCATCCGACTTGTCGGGGTTGTAGCGACGGCCCAGGTTCTCGTACTTAAGCACGCGATCGATCACAGCGCGCTCTTCGTCGGTCACTGAACCGTCGCAAGGAGCCTCCACGATGGTGCCGTCCTCCTTAACCGTGGGGTTGACGCCCGAGTTGAGGCCGTCGTGCTTTTGGACGAAACGAGCCGTCTGCTGGAACGGAATCGAGAGGATCTCGCGCTTGGAGCCCGGCGTGATATCGTGCGCCGGCATAAATACCTTGGTGAAATACATGTTGGAGACAAGGCAGAGCGCAAGCACTGCGAGCACGCCGACCCAGCGGAAGCGCGGCGTGGCACATGAGACCGTGGTGCCCATCTGCTTAGCTGCACGACGAGCGACATGTACATCCCAGGCGCAAAACGCCGCCGCAATCACGCAGGCCGCCAACGGAAAGACCAGGCCGCCATTGCGCAAAAACGTGGAACCCATGGCACCCAACACGAGCAACAGCCAGTCGTGGCGCGCAAAGAGCACAGGAGCCTGTTCACCCGCGCGCTCGGCATTGGCATCGCGACGGGGCAGGCCACATGCCACGAGCTTGACGGTCTGTACCAGCAGCACCAAAAACGCGTCGGCAAAGAGCACGTCTTTGGTGAGCAACGCCGCGTAGTTAGAGAACATCGGCATAAACGCAAAGAACAGCAGGATCGCACCGCGAACCGGCAGGCTCACGCCCAGTTTGCGCAGCGACGAAATGGAATAGGCCATGCAGGCGGCCGTGATGACGAACTGAGCACAGGTGTAGATGGCAAGACCCGCGTTAGCGCTGTTGAACAGCGAAAGCCCCAGCTGAACGCACGAGCCGATAATGGCCGTGTGCACTACGGGATGATGCCCGTTGAGCAGCACGTTGGGGTTGAGTAGGCGCAGGTAGTCGCTCGTGCCGTTGGGATAGTTGAACCACTGGCGAATCTGCGCGCCCGTATCTCCCATAAAAAGGCCAGGCAGCGAAGCGATGAGCGTGGGCGCCCAGGCGATCATAAGCACCAGGAAGGGCCCGGCAAAGGGATGGACCGAGAGCACAGCGTGAGTCACACGCCATACGCGGCCAAAGTGCGCCTCGGAAAACGGAATGCGCCGAGAGCTCAGCCAATCTAGACACTCAAAGGCAAGGTAGAAGGCCACGACCGCCAAGAGCATCCAGCCCGCGCCGCCAATCCAGGCGCAGATGATGCGGGCTTTGTCGCCAAGGACGATCTCGGCCGAATCGGTGAGATCGTAGCTGCGGCCGAACACCATGCAGATGGCGAAGAACAGCGACGGCAGAATGATCGATGGACGCCAGGTGTCGCCACGGCCAAAGAACACGTAGCGAAACGGCAAGGTGAGCAGGCAGGCAAGTGCAAGTAGCATGACCGCGTCGGTATGGCCGGCAAACGAGAGGAGCACCTCGTAGCACACGTACAGCATGCCCGAGGCTTTGGGGTCAATCGCCAAGACTGCGTTGCTCGACACCGGGGCAGGATCGATGGAAAACGCCGTGGTCGCCAACAGCGCGAGCAAAAATGCGATGAGCGTCTGCTTGGCGGGGTAGCGCTTAAACCAGACGATGCGGGCAGCGTCGCGCGCAGCCGTTGTGGAGAGGTCGGAATCCTTCACAGTCCAAAGAGCCTTTCTAGAAACCTGCCAAAAAGGGACAGGTTTATTTTGGTAGGTTTTATCTGGGGAAACGTTACGGTTCTCTCATCGTTGCCCAGCAAACCACCACAAAGGTGCCTGTTCACTTTTTTGGTGGTTAAGCGTCGAGGTAGATGCGCTGGGGCTGGTTGCGGCGACGAGCAAAGATGATGAGCGCCAGGCCCGCAATCACGAGTGGCAGACTCAACAGCTGACCCATGGTGATGACGCCGCCCAGCAGATAGCCCAGCTGCGCATCGGGCACGCGCACAAACTCAATGAGGAAGCGGACGATGCCGTAACCCATCACAAACACGCCCATAAACGTGCCTTGGGGCAGTAGCGGCTTTTTGCGGCTGAGCACCTGCAGAATGCAAAAGAGCACGATGCCCTCAAGAAATGCCTCGTAGAGCTGGGAGGGGTGACGCGGCATATCGCCCGCGGTGCCACCGAAGACCACGCCCCAGGGCAGATCAGTCGGCTTGCCCCACAGCTCACCATTGACAAAGTTGGCACAACGGCCCAGGCACAAGGCCAGCGGCGCGCCTATGACGGCAAGGTCTGCCAAAGTCCATGCATCGAGCTTATACATGCGGCACACAATGATGCCGCCGATAATGCCGCCCACCAAACCGCCATGGAAGCTCATGCCGCCCTCGTTGGTGGCAAAGATCTCGAGCGGATGCGCCCAGTAGTAGCCGTCGCCGTAAAAGACGACGTAAAACAGGCGCGCACCGATAATGAGGCCAAAGACCACGCCGACCACGACACTCGTCAGGTCGTCAATCGTGATGTTAAAGCCCCAGCGACGCTGTGTGCGGTACATGACGACCGCCGTGAGCAGAGCGCCGACCACGTAGGCCAGGCCGTACCAGTAGATGGTGATGGGGCCCGCCGCGATCGCGACGGGATCAAGCATATGGTAGAGGTCGTTGAGCATATCGATCCCCCTGCTCCCTACATACAAATGCGGCCGCGGGCCTTACGCTCGCAGCCGCATATTTGGACGTAACGTCTATGCGGAGCGTACCGTCCGCAGCTTTCGCATCTTAGAACGGCGCGTACTCGTCGTACAGGTCCTCGGCCTCGCCGGAAGCATTGACCTGCTCGACGCGGGTAACGCCGGGCACATGCTCCTTCAGGATGCGCTCGATACCCATGGAAAGGGTTAGCGAGCTCATGGGACAGCCGGCGCAGGCGCCCTGCAGTTCCAGCTTGACGACGCCCTCGTCGTCGACGCCCACATACTCCATATCGCCGCCGTCGGCCTGCAGGTTGGGGCGAATCTCTTCAAGAACCTTCTTAAGCAGCTCTTCGTTAACAGCCACAGGGGCTCCTTTCTCACAACAACGCGGGCACGCCCGCGGACAGAAGCTATGTTACTACAGCCATGTACCCGCTCACGAGCCGTCCATGCGCGCAGACGCGACTTTCACGAGTAGTCAATTTGGGACGGGGCTCTTTTGGCTGTTTTACCGCCAGCTGGCGTTGGCACGCGCTACTGCTGAGCTTGTCCCCCGGTACCAATCTGAACATCGACGATGACCTGGCGGTAGCTGATGCCGCAGGAGTCGAGAATGCGGCGGCTGATACGGCCGTCGTCGGTATCGGCATACTTGTTGTCCAGGTAGACGACCTCGCCCACGCCCACCTGAGCCAAAATCTTGGCGCAGTCGTGGCACGGGAACAGCGTGACGTAGACCGTGGAACCCTCGAGGTCCTTGAGCGAGCCACGGTAGTTGAGCACGGCGTTGGCCTCGGCATGGACCACGTAGTTGTGCTTGTCCTGCAGCGGGTCGTCGCTCGTACCCCACGGAAAAAAGTCGTCGTTGAGCGCCGAGGGTGTACCGTTGTAGCCCACCGAAAGGATGCGGTGGTTGGTGTTGGCGATGCACGCACCCACCTGCGTGTTGGGGTCCTTGCTGCGACGCTGCGCGGCGATGGCCACGCTCATAAAGAACTCGTCCCAGCTAATGACGTCCAGGCGCTTGCCTGACGAAGTTTGATGAAGATCGTCCGACATGGCAGACACCTCCGTAATCGCAATAGTTTGACCCATTGTAGCAGGTGAAAGGTGGAGGCGTTTGTCCCACCGGCGCCCTCACCTTTACACGCGGCGGGGCTTTTGGTTGATGCGGTAGAGCTCGGCGAGACCCCGCAACGTCAGCGCGTCGTCGACCGTCAGACTATGACCGACCAGCGACGCAAGCGCCTCGGCATCGTCGCCGGTAATGACTATGGGCACGTCGCCCTCCCCCGCGGCCTTGGTCGCGCGCATCTCGGCGAGCACCATGTCGAGCATGCCGTCGATGCGGGCCACCTCGCCCAAGACCGAGATCTTGTAGTTCGCCATGCGCACCGTCACGA
>CAJMRO010000066.1:0-9733 GCA_905215825.1 uncultured bacterium | reverse complement strand
GCCGCTACCTCGACCGCGACCTGGCCGATATCGACGAGAAGCACCTGCACTATCAGCAGGCGTAAGGCCGCCCTCTACCTCCAAACCGCTCACACGGTGATATCGACCGTTTAACTGTTTAGAAGTGTTTATTCGAGGTCATTAGCGGTGGATCGCTTAAACTAATCTTCAGAGTGATATTCAGGCAAGGCTCCTGAAGCAGCATCTGTCGACATTCATTGTCGGATTCTGCTTCGGGAGCCTTGTTCTGTTTAGGGGGGGGGACACATGGAAATTGTTAAACGAATTAATACCAGCGCTGTCCTCTGCGTCGATGGAAATGGCAGACAGCTGGTTGCATTCGGCCGTGGTCTGGGGTTTAAGAATGTCGGGGACGAGGTCCCTCTTTCGGAGATTCAACGAACGTTTTATAACGTTAGCTCTCGCTACATCGCTCTCGTTGACGAGGTTCCCGACGAGCTTCTCGAGCTTACCTCGGATGTTATTGATATGTCGACAGGTTTGCTGCCTTATGACGTGAGCCCTAATTTACCGTTTATCCTTGCGGACCATATCGCGTATGCGGTTAAGCGCAAAGAGCAAAATATCGTTGTCCGCATGCCTTTATCGTTTGACGTCCGCCAACAATATCCCGTCGAATTTAAAATCGGCGAGTATGCACTTAGGATAATCAGGAAACGTCTTAACGTTAGGCTTCCAGCTCATGAGGCAGTTGGAATTGCCATGGCGTTTATCAATAACATGGCCGATTCGGATTCATGCGAAGTAGCTAAAGAGTTTAGCGCGGATATCTACGATCGTGTTCTGGAGGAGTCAACCGTTGCTGTTGAAAATCGACTTGGCATTCAAGTTGATCGGGAAGGTTTCGATTACGCAAGGTTTGCAACCCATCTTCAGTACCTATTCAATAGGTTGAACTCTGGCGAAAACATCGTGAGCGACAACCGCAAGATGTATCTCTCGCTCAAAAAAGAATATCCGGTGGCATCGATGTGCGCCGATGATATTGCTTCTGTTCTCAGTCGACTGACGGGGCAGGAGCTTATAGACGAGGAAAGACTCTACCTCATGATGCACATCAATCGTATTGCATCGAAAACAAGGTAATTAGTCGGCAAAGGCGCGCGCTTTGCTGATGGTTACATATAAAACTCAACATGGGAGAAATGGTATTTATGGCAGATACAACCAAGCTCGCTGCCGAGATTCTCGAGATGGTGGGCGGCGCAGAAAACGTTACATTTGTAGCTCACTGCATGACTCGTTTAAGGTTTAACCTTAAGGACGAAAGCATCGTAGACGATGCAAAAGTCAAGGCGATTGATGGCGTGATCGACATTCGCCATTCCGCGGGGCAATATCAGGTGATTGTGGGACCTAAGGTCGATAAGGTCTATGAAATCGTTGCCAAGGAAGCTGGGATTGATGCCGGAGATTCCGAGGCTAGCGAAGGAGAGACTAAGGGCTTTCTGGGAAAGCTAATGAAGCTCATCAGCGGTATCATGATGCCCGTTCTTCCTGCCTTGATCGCATGCGGAATGATAAACGCCGTCCTTAGTATTCTGACGACGGTGGGTGTTGTTTCCGCCGAGAGCGGAATTTACACTCTGCTGTACGGCATGGGAAATGCCTGCATGTATTTCCTGCCCGTTCTTGTCGGATCATCTGCTGCTCAGTTCTTTGGAACCGATCGATATATCGGTGCGGTACTCGGCGCAATCCTGATTTATCCGACTTTCGTTGCTGCGGCCGGGGCGGGCGATGCGCTGGATTTGCTCGGCATGAAGTTCACGATGGTGAACTATTCCTCCACGGTGTTTCCTGCTATCGTGGCGGCTTGGTTCGCGTCCGTTCTTAATAAGGGGCTGCGGGCGGTTCTTCCCGATGTTGTGGCATTTGCGCTCGTCCCGTTCCTGACGGTTGCTATTGCCGCCCCTGTCTCGCTCCTTGTGATCGGCCCCGTTATTCAGCAGGCGAGCTCTTTGCTTGCGGCTGCAGTGCTGGCGGGCTATCAGTTCAGCCCCATCCTTTGCGGCGTTATTCTCGGGCCGATATTCGGTCTTGTTATGATTCCCCTTGGACTCCATTGGGCCCTGATCGTGCTTTCCATCAACAATATTATGACCGTCGGCTCCGATCCTATCCTTGGACTTCTCTGCTGCAGCATGGGTGTCGTCGGTGCTTGTTTGGCGTTCGCTCTCCGCTCGAAGGATCCGAGTGAAAAGAGTCTTGGGTTCAGCTGTGCCGTTACGGGCTTTTTCGGGATTACGGAACCGGCACTGTACGGCATCATCTTGGAGCACAAGAAGATCGTTATCGCTTCCATGATCGCCGGAGCAATCAGTGCTGTTATCCCAGCGATTTTCAACACCCGTACGTTCGTTATGACGTCGAGCGGCATTTTTAGCTTCCCCGGTTATATGGATCCTTCTGGTGATATGAGCAGCCTCATCGGCGCAATTCTTTGCAATGTCGTCGGTTTAATTATTAACTTCGTTCTCGTTTACATCATGTATCGCTCTGATGAAGAGGCAACAGTGGAGTAGACAATTATTCGGAATGTAAGCTGCCGAAAACCCCGCGGCAGATTGCATATGGTGGGCTTGTCGTTGATTCACGCGAGCCCACCCTCATTTTTTGGAGTGACTAGCTATGACAATTACTGCCGATATGACGTTTGGCGAAATTGCGCTCCTTCCTGAGTTCGCTGGCTTTGGCGAGCACCTTATGCTTTGCCGGCCTTCAACTTGGGAGCGCATGTGGGATAAACCCATTGTGTCTCATATGAATTCTGATACTAATCCATATGCAGCTGCTCGTGTTTTACGCGGATTGAATCGGATTGTCGAACTTGTGGATGCCGGGGGGCGGGTTGCCTACGATATTTGGGATGAGGCCGACTGCATCCGTGACCCGACTCGACGCAACGTGAAATTGTTCTTCTTTCCTGGGAGACCGGGGGCTCCTTTTATCATTGCGCTTTCAGGCGGAGGTTATCAGAGCGTTTGCCACCAGATGGAAGGCTTTCCTGTTGCCCCCGAGCTCAACGATGCGGGCTATAACGTGTTCGTTCTGTCATACAGGGTGAGGATCGAGCCTTTGATGCCGCGTCCAATCGACGATCTAAATCGAGCTGTCCGTTTTGTCCTCGAGAATTCAGCGGTATTTAATGTTGCTAAAAGCTATGCAGTTATCGGCTTTTCTGCTGGTGCGCATTTGGCTGCCGAGTGGGGGACGGACAACAAGGGGTTTGCGTCCTACGGATGTGAGGCACCCAAAGCCTTGGTCCTGTGTTATGCGCCGATTGATCTCCATGGCCTTGAGAACACATCAGACAATAGATTTATTGATTCGGTATGTGGCGAGGCTGGGCGCGACGCGCTCGAAGATTTCTGCATTAATCAGCATGTGTGGGAGCAGTATCCGCCGACATATCTTTGGCAATGCGCCGATGATGACATCGTATCGCCAGACAATTATAAAAAGATGGTTGATGCTTTGGACGCAGCTGGGGTGCACCATGAGGGGGTCATGTATCCTGAAGGAGGACACGCGTTGATGAAGCCCCATGCGCCAGAAGTCGACCATTGGTGCTTGGGCGCTATTGAGTTTCTTAAAGGCTATCTCGGCTAATGAAGAAACTGCGCGTCGCCTTTTTGGTGAGCAACTTCTTCGCTCATTGCTTGCGGTATTGATTGCAACAGAAGCGCCTTCGCTTTTTGCGGGGGTGCTTTTTCGTATTGAATGCTCAAAATAGTACGCGATTGTTCTAGAATGTTCGTATAGTCACATTTACGAACAGGAGTGAACATGCATATCTACTCTGTCAACGATCCCGAGTTCAAATCCTATGGCAACGTTTGGGATAACGTTCCGTCCGAGCTCACGTCGCCCGTGCTCGAGGCGCTCTCTGCCATGCCCATCCCTGAGGGCAGCAAATACGTGGCGAGCGCGCCGGAGCTCGAGGTCGTCAAGGATGCCGATAAACTGGGCTTTCTCATGTTTGGCGGCCGCCCCTTCCAACTGGGCTGGTGCAACGGCCACAACACGCGTCTCAACTGCCTGGAGTATCACCGCGCGAGCGAATTCAACCTGGGCGCTCGCGACTTTATCCTGCTCGTGGCGCATCGCTGGGAGATCGAGGACGGCAAGCTCGACACCGCGTGCGTCAAGGCGTTTCGCGTGCCGGCGGGTACGGTCGTCGAAGTCTTCAACACCACGCTCCACTACACGCCGTGCATGGTCGACGACGGTGGCTTCCAGGTGATGGTGGCGCTGCCCGCCGGCACCAACGGCCCGCGCCCCGAGGTCGCGGCCGACATGCCTGCGGCCGGCGACAGCTACTGCTACTGGAAGGCCGACAAGTGGGTCCTCTGCCATGCTGACAGCCCCAAGGCAGCCGAAGGCGGCTACGTAGGCCTCATCGGCAAAAATATCGACATCACCGTGGACTAGCGCATCGCCCCAAACCACCACAAAGGTGCCTGTCCCCTTTGCGGTGGTTTGGGCGGGCGGATATCGGGAAGTGCCAGACGGGGGAGGCTGCCGGGCACCTTGCCGTCTGCGGATTTTGGGACATGCGGCCCGCTTTTTCGACCCATCTGTCGGTACACTAAAAGCACTATGGGTACCCGCGAGCGACATATCGGCAACGCGGCCGCCCGATCCGCACCCGTGGCGGATCCCAGGGGCGGCAGGCTCTTCGCCATGCCGCGATTCCTTGTTGGCATAACACATCAGGTGTACCGCCACCGCGTCTTTGCTATCGCCGGTGTCATCACCGCGATGTTCCTCATGCTTTTGGCAGTCTTGCCGGCACTGTTCGCCTTCGACCCCAAACTTTCTAACGCCGTGCCAGCCTATGGCGGGGTGTCCGAAGAGGTCGTGGATGCGCTCGCCCACTCGAGCTCTCTCCCGCTGCTTGTCGCCGCAATTATATTTTCGATCTGGGGCGTATCGGTCTATCTGCGCTGTTTGGACTATGTGCTGCGCCGCCGCCTTGTTGCCGTCGCCACCATCTGCGCCCTGTGGATGATCGAAGTCATTCTCAAGTACAAGTCGTTCACGCCGTTCTATGCCACCGTGCTGTGGTACCTGTACTACGTGCCCATGACACTCATTCCGCTGCTCTACCAGTTGTGTGGTCTGCGCCTTGCGGGCCTGGAGCAACACCGCCTGGGTCGCCGCTACTGCGCTGCGCTGTGGATTGTGGCTATCCTGCTTATCGGATTTGTGCTCACCAACGATTTTCACCAGCAGGTCTTCCACTTTGACCGTACAAGCGACACCTGGAGCAACGATTACACGTACGGCTGGGGTTATTTCGCCGTCCTCGTGTGGACGGCCTTTAACTTTGTGGCCTTTTTTATCCTGGTGGGCCGGTCCTCGTCCTTTCGCATCCAACGTTTCTCGGGCACGGCGGCGCTCGTGCTGCTGGGCGGTGCGTTCTTTGCCATCTCATATGCGTTGCGTGTGCCCTGGGCATGGAGGCTCAACTTCTCGCTCGTCTATTGCGTCTTGTGTGTGGTGGCGATGGAAATCTGTCTCGATTGCGGTGTCATTCCGTCATATCACGACATCGCCGGCATCTTCGACACCTTGCCGCTTGACCTCAAAGTTCTAACGCGCGACCTGCAGGAAGTCTATGCCACGCCGGTGTCAAAGCCAATGCCGGTAGGCGTGTGCGAGGAGTTGCGGACCCAGGAGCACGGCCGCGCCCATGCCTTTGCCGTGGCGTCCGATCCCGATGTGATGTACCGTGCCTTTCCACTGCTGGGCGGATCGGCCCTGCTTGCCCAAGACGTGTCGGATCTCAACGAGCTTAACCGTGAACTGGCACATCGTCGTATGGAGCTGCAGCGTCAAAATGAGCTGCTCGCCGCCGACTACGACCTTAAGACGCACCTGGCAGACCAAGAGGCCGAGACCTTGCTGGTCCAAGACGTGGACCAGGCGCTTGCCCGCGCGCTCGAAGGGATGTACGACCTGCTGAGCTCGCTGCCGCCGTTGACCGATGAATCGTCTTCGCACGAGCGTTACCGCATGCTGCAGCGCGCCAAGATGCTCGTCGCCTATTGCAAGCGCAAGGGGTCGCTCACGTTGGCACAGCACGGGGAGAGCGGTTTTGATCGCGACCGCATTCAGCTCATTGCCAACGAGCTCGCAAGCGACCTGCGCACCATCGATATCGATTGCGCCTCGATTATCGCCATACGGCGCCCGTTGCACGCCAGTACGGTAAGCGCCCTGTACGACTGCGTGTATGACTTTGCGTTTTTTGCCTACACCACCGACCATCCGGCGCTTATGTATCACTTGGGCGACCATGACCGATGCAGTGTCGAGCTACGCGCCACGCTTTTTTCCAACGATGATGCAGATCTTTCGCAGACGCCCGCTGCGCAAGAGCTCGATAGCGCTCTGCAAGGGCGCAACGTGGCATACCGCCTTGAGGGCGAGCCCGGCCAGCTGCGCATGATCGTCTTGATGCCGAGGGCGGGTGAGTGACGATGCAGATTTCGCTTATTCTTCCCCAAATCGTTGCGCTCGATGTTGTCTTTGCCCTGGCTGCGTGTCTGCAGACGATCCACGTCCCGCTCATCGCATCGCGCCGCTCGTCCTATAACCGTAAGGTGATTTGTGCCTACGAGGCGAGCCTTGTGCTTCACCTAGTTATTTCGGTGCTCATCTTGTTCGCGTCGTCTGGCTCATATCTGGTGGCGCCGCTTGACGTTTGTGCCAGGGCAATGGGCGGAGCGCTGTGGCTCAATGCCGCAATCTTTGCCTACGGCGTGGTGCTTATGGTGCGTTATCGTCGCCCCGTCATGCTGGCCGAACTGTTGCTCGTTGCCGCCGTGACGCCGCCGGTGGTTTTTGCCATGGGCTCGGCGTGGACCACGGTCCTTATCGCAGAGGGAGCGTTCTTCCTGTTCCGCTCCATTGCGGCGCTCTTGATGGATGTCCGCAACCGCCAGGAGGATATCACCGCGTTCTCGACGATCGAAACCATCAACGTGATTCCCGTGGGCATCCTGTATCTGGACCCGAGGGGCCGTCCGCTGCTCATGAACCGCTGCATGCGAAAAAACCTGGTGGAGCTTCATATGCCCACCGACCTAGGCGATATGAGCGGTACATGGAACGACTTGCGCAAACTCAGCATGCAAATGCCCGAAAGCAGCAGGAACCGTGTGCGGATTAATCTGGACCGCTTTGGTGAGGCGCGGGCGGTGGTCGAGGTTTCTCCCGCCGAGATTCGCTTGTTTGTGCACGATGACGTTATGGTTTCGGGCCGCCTCTTCGAGCGCATTATCGGCCTGGATGTAACAGAGTATGCGCATGCTCATGATCGCCTGGCGCAAGCCAACCACCTGCTTGAGCTTGCGGGCCAAGAGCTCCAAGCCCAGATCGAAGAAGTCAAAAAAGTTGCTGACAATGCGGCCTATCTGCGTATGCGCGCTCGCGTGCACGACGTGATCGGGCAGCGCCTGTCCATCCTCCATCGTTATCTGGAGGAGGGGCGCCTGGATGACGAGTCACTCGAGCAGATCGACCCGCTGCTGCGCTCAATCGCTGCCGATCTGCGCAGCGGGGGCGACACCAAACCGGCAGAGCAACTGGGCGATATCGTCCATGCCTTTGGCCTGGTGAGCGTGCAGATCGATGTGGAGGGCGAGCTGCCAAGCGACGCGCGTGTCGCCGCAGCCTTTCTGCAGATTATCCGCGAAGCCTCGACCAATGCCACCAAGCATGCACAGGCCCATCAGGTCCATGTGCGCCTGCGGCAGGAGACGTCGGAAGACGGTGCTGTTGCGCGGATGACCGTTTCTAACGACGGCGCGCCTGCACCCGTATCGTATCGCGAGGGAACGGGTATTCCTGGTATGAGGCATGTCGCACAGAATCTGGGCGGCAGCCTGGAAGTCCACACCGCCCCGCCCTTCACACTTACGGTGTCCATCCCGCTCGCCTCCAACGCCACGGTCCAAAGGAGAAGTTCATGATCCGCGTCCTTATAGTCGAAGACCAGGCCATCCTGCGCGAGAGCCTGGCGCGCTCCGTTGGCGACCAGCCCGACATGACGGTTGTTGCCGCGATCGCCGACGCCTCGGATGCCTTGGACGTTGTGCTTAAGGAGCGCCCGGACATGATACTGATGGACGTATGTACCGAGCATGATTCCAACGGCATCGTGGCGGCGGCGCGCATCAAAGAACAACTGCCCGAGTGCCGCGTCATTATCATGACGGGTATGCCCGAAATCACCTTTGTGGACCAGGCGCGCGAGGCGGGTGTCGACAGCTTTGTGTACAAGAACGTTGGTATCGACGAGCTATTCGCCGTGATGCGCTCCACGCTGGCGGGTTACTGCACGTTTCCCAAGCCGCCCGAGAGCATCTTCTCGGGCACGGCGGCCCTCGACGATGTCGAGCTGTCGATCTTGCGCCTTGCCTGCGAGGGTAAAAGCCGCCGCGAGATCGCGGCCGAGCTGTTTATGAGCGAGGGCACCATCAAACGCCGCATCTCGGAGATTCTCAATAAGACCGGCTACGACAACATCATGCGCTTGGCCGTGCGCGCAGTAACGGAGGGCAGCATCGTTCCCAACATGGAGCGCTAGCGCTCGTTACGCATCGGCATAAAGCGGTGGGGCCGCAGGATCAACTCCTGCGGCCCCGTCTGGCATATGCGCGGATGTGTCCGCCAATCCGCGGCTGTCGTGGTCTGCCGCTACGCGATGGTCGCGGTGTAGGAGGCGACGTCCTCGTAGGAATCGGTCAGGTAGGCGTCGATGCCGATGGTCGTATTGACGAGGTCATCAAGGCTATCGAGCGTGCCCTTCGAGAAGGTGAATTCCTCGGTGGCGTTGGTACCGGGCATCAGGTGAGCCGAGAACCAGGGTTCCTTCATGGTGCCGTTGACGTTGGTCTTGCCGGAAGGAGCGTAGAAGGTCAGGTCCTTGTCGCTCTTGTTGGTGATGTTGACGACAAAGCCGATGTCGCCCCAGTCGTCCTTGAACTTCTCGGTGATGGTGATGGTGCACAGATCGTCATCGGCGACGGTGACGGCGGGGGAGATTTCGACGCTCTGGACATCGTCGTCTTCGACGGCCTCATCGATCTCCTCTTCCTTCTCGGCCGCCTCGCGATCCTTCTTCACCGTACCGGACAGGTCCTTGTCGGACTTCGTAAAGATAAGCTTGTCGCCTTCCACCTCGAGGACGAGCTTGTCGTTCTTGAGCTTCAGGTCGTGCGACTCATCTTCGGCGGTAATCGTTACGGTGGTGGCGTCCTTGGCCTCCCATTTCAGGTCGGCGACCTCAAGGAACATGTCGAGGACGCCCGTGCCGTCTTCGTCGAGGATCAGGATACAGTTGAGGCCCCACTCCTTGAGCATATCCATGTACTCATCGGTGAGCTCTTCGCCGTCCAAGGTTCCACCCGAGTACTGCCAGCTGCCGACGAAGTTGGCCTTGGGGTCCTTGCCGCCGCCGCTGCAGCCCGTCAGGGCAAAGGCGAGCGCCAGGACGCATGTCAGGAATGCGAGTACGGACTTTTTGAACGTTGTCTTCATGGTGTCCTCCTTTATCGAACGAAACCCATAGAAGCAAATGCGGGGGTGGCGGATCCCCCGCCAATTACCAGATAGAGGGGCTAGGGCCGGGGCGTTCCGCAGTTGCTGCAGAACTTGCCGCCGTTTTCGCTACCGCAGTTGGGGCAGAACCACTTGGCCG
>CAJMRO010000065.1:0-9806 GCA_905215825.1 uncultured bacterium | reverse complement strand
CGCCATCAGGACGATGCGCAGCCGCTCACCACCGAGCAGCTCGAGGCCGAGGTCGACGAGACCCTCGACGCCCTCAAGCAGCGCGACAAGCTCGACAGCAGCCGCGAGGTCGCCCCGCTCGTGCCCGCCGAGGACGCCGTGCATGTCGACTCCACCGCCCACACCATCGACGAGGTCGTCCACATTATCGAGGACCTCATCAACCAAAGGAGGTAGCCCATGCGCCTGTTTAAGCAGACGCCCGAGGATTACTACAACGCCCCTTATGCCGAGTTCCCCGCGCTCATCCGCGGCACCGTCTTCGTGGTTATGGCAATCCTTTGGGCTTTCTCAAAGCTCATGTGGCGCTGGAAGGTCGAGGACGCCGATCTGCTGTTTGAGCGCCAGGAAGGCCGCGGCAGCGTGGTCATCTGCAACCACACCTCGATGGCCGAGCTCCTGGCTGTAGAGACGGCGCTGTTCTTTGGCGGCCGCCGCATTCGACCCATTTTTAAGTCCGAGTTTGCCAAGAGCAAGATCGTACGCTGGGCCTTTAGCCGCGTTGGTGGCATCCCCGTCGAGCGCGGTACTGCCGATATGAAGTGCCTGCGTGCCGCCCAGCATGCGCTGCAGCGCGGCGAGGACGTTCTGATCTTCCCCGAGGGCACGCGCATCCGCTCGCGCGAGATCAAACCCGAGGTCCACGGCGGCTTTGCGCTCATCGCTCAGATGGGCAAGGCGCCCGTTAACCCGCTCGCCATCTGCGGCTGGTCCGACATCACGCCCTCGGGCAAAAAGATCATGCGTCCCAAGAAGTGCTGGATCCGCGCCGGCAAGGCCGTCTCGCTTTCCGACGCACCGGCTGGGCTTAAGCGCACGGAGCGCCTGGAATGGTTTGAGTCCGAGGCCATGAACCGCGTCTACGCCATGCGAGACGAGCTGTGCGCCGAGCATCCGGGCAGGTTCTAGCCATGAGCGAGGATGTCATGAATACCGTCGAGGCCGTTGCCGGCAAGGCAGACGCCCCCACCATCGAGATCGCCGCCCACGCCGGCACCTGCTACGGTGTGCAGCGTGCGCTCGATATGGCGCTGGCCGCTGCGCCGCAGGCAGAGGAGTGCACTCAAGTTCACACCTTGGGGCCGCTCATCCATAACCCCATCGTGGTGCGCGAGCTTGCTGAGGCAGGCGTCGGTCTGGCCGACACCTTGGACGACGCCGCAACCGGCACCGTGATCATCCGCGCCCACGGCGTGGTGCCGCAGGTAATCGATGCTGCCCGCAAGCGCGACCTTACCGTGGTCGACGCCACCTGCCCCTACGTGAAGAAGGTCCATGTGGCAGCCGAGCGCCTGGTGCGCGAGGGCTACAGCGTGATCGTCGTGGGCGAGCCAGGCCACCCCGAGGTCGAGGGCATTCTGGGCCACGCCGGCAATGATGCGCAGGTCGTGAGCTGTGCCGCCGACGCCGATGCCCTGTCGCTCAAGGGCAAGGTGGGCCTCGTTGTGCAGACCACTCAGACCGCGCAGAACCTCGCCGAAGTCGTGGCCGCTATCACCCCGCGCGTGCAGGAACTGCGCGTGATCAACACCATCTGCGCCGCCACGAGTGAGCGTCAACAGGCAGCAGACGCACTTGCCAACCGCTGCGACTGCATGGTCGTGGTGGGCGGCAAGAACTCGGGCAACACCCGCCGCCTGGCGCAGATTTGCGCAAACGCCTGCGAGCGCACACATCACATAGAGGAAGCTTCCGAGCTACAGGCCGCGTGGTTTACCGACGCTCACCACATCGGCATCACCGCCGGAGCCTCCACCCCGCAAGAACACATCGAGCGCGCCGTCGAGCGCATCAAGGAGCTTTGCCACTAATCATGGACCAGACCGTACCCGCATACGCCGCCGAGGTGGCCGACTACGGGCGCAGCCGCGACCCCGAGCCGGGTGAGGGCGCGCTCGTTAAAAACGTGCGTCCCGAATCGCCCGCATGGGATGTGGGTATCGAGCCGGGCATGCGTGTGCTTACGGTCAACGGCGAGCAGCTGACCGATATGATCGTGTGGCTCTGGGAGGCAGATGACGACACCGTCGAGCTAGAGGTATTCGACCCGCGCGACGACACCGTCACCCCTGTCGAGCTTGACCGCTTTCCTGGCGAGGACTGGGGCCTTGAGTTCGATGGTCCCATCTTCGACGGCATGCGTACCTGTGTAAACGCCTGCGTGTTCTGCTTTATGACGATGCTGCCCAAGGGCGGTCGCTCCACGCTCTACATCCGCGACGACGACTACCGCCTGAGCTTTTTGCAGGGAAACTTTGTCACGCTCACGAACCTCACCGACGAGGACGTGCAAAACGTCATTCAACGCAACATGAGCCCCATGAACGTGTCGGTCCATGCCGTAAGCCCCGACGTCCGCCGCCGCATGATGGGCCGCAACGCCCAGCGCGGCATGGACGTGCTCGAGGCCATCATGGCCGCTGGCATTGAGATTCACGCGCAGATCGTGTTGTGCCCCGGCATGAACGACGGCGAGGAGCTGCAGAAGACTCTGCGCTTTTGCGAGGAGCACGAGCAGATCACGAGCCTGGGCATCGTGCCGTTGGGCTTTACCAAGCACCAGAATCGCTTTACCTGGTCATACAGCGATAAACCTGAGCTGGCGCGCGAGACCATTGCCATGATCAGGCCCTTCCAGGACCGTGCCTTCGAGCGCTTTGGCCGCCACACCTTCCAGATGAGCGACGAGTTCTACCTGGATGCTGGCATCGAGCCGCCCGAGGCCGACTTTTACGACGGCTACCCGCAGTACTACGACGGCATCGGCATGATCCGCTCATATTTGGACGAGACCGACAATGTGCTCGCCGCCGATGCCGAGCGCCTGCGCCGCGTTCGCGAGGCAATCACCGCCCGTGGCCAGCGCCTGCTGTGCCTCTCGGGCGCCAGCGCGCGCGACACCGTGGCCCGCTTTGTGGAATCGCCGCACGGCCTTACCGGTACCGTCACGGCCATCAAAAACCGTTACTTTGGTGGCAACGTGGACGTGACCGGCCTCATCGTCGCCTGCGACATCTTGGAGCAGCTGCCGCAGGACCTGTCGGGGGTTATGCTCTTTGTGCCTAAGCTCATGTTCAACGCCGACGGTATGACCCTTGACGAGTATCATCGTGACGAATTACTCGCAAGCCTTACCGGTCGCGGCGCCGAGGTTCATGTGGTATCGACCATGCCACATGAGCTGCTCGATACCCTGGAGCACATCCTTGGCATAACGCCCGCCAATTCAACTATTCCCGCTGACCCTACCCATTAAAGGAGAGCAGATGAAACCTATCGTCGCCGTCGTCGGACGCCCCAACGTGGGCAAGTCCACGCTCGTTAACCGCCTGGCCCAGACCTCGGACGCCATCGTCCACGAGTCCCGCGGCGTCACGCGCGACCGCTCGTATCACACGGCCGATTGGAACGGCCGCGAGTTCACCATCGTCGACACGGGCGGCATCGAGCCGCTCAAGAGCGATGACGTCTTTGCCACATCCATCCGTGACCAGGCCCTCGCCGCCGCCGAGGAAGCCGCCGTCATCCTGTTTGTGGTCGACGGCCGCACCGGCGTCACTGAGGAGGACGAGTCGGTCGCCCGCATGCTCAAGCGCTGCGACAAGCCGGTCTTTCTACTGGTGAACAAGCTCGACAACCCCGATCGCGAGAACGACAACATCTGGGAGTTCTATTCGCTCGGCATCGGCGAGCCCACGCCGCTCTCGGCCCTGCACGGCCACGGCACGGGCGACCTGCTCGACGACATCGTGGCCCTGTTGCCCGAGGAGGAGGACGAGGTCGCCGACGCGTTCCCCGATGCGCTGAATGTGGCCATCATCGGCCGCCCCAACGCCGGTAAGTCCTCACTGTTCAACCGCATCCTGGGCGCCGACCGCTCCATCGTGTCGAACATCGCCGGCACCACGCGCGACGCCATCGATACCGTCGTCGAGCGCAACGGCAAGCACTACCGCATGGTCGATACCGCGGGCATTCGCAAGAAGAGCACCGTGTATGAGAACATTGAGTACTACTCCATGGTCCGCGGCCTGCGCGCCATCGACCGTGCCGACGTGGCGCTGCTCGTCGTCGACGCCTCCGTGGGCGTCACCGAGCAGGATCAGAAGGTCATGGGCTTGGCCATCGAGCGCGGCTGCGCCATCGTGGTGCTGCTCAACAAGTGGGACCTGCTCGACGACGACCGCAAGCGCGAGGCCTGCATGGAGACCGTCGATCGCCGTCTGGGCGTCATGGCTCCCTGGGCCCAGTACCTGCGCATCTCTGCCCTCACGGGCCGCAGCGTCGAGAAGATCTGGGCGATGGTCGACGCGGCCGAAAAGACGCGCTCGCAAAAGATCACCACCTCGCGCCTCAACACCTTCCTCACCGACCTGCGCGAGTTTGGCCACACCGTGGTGGACGGCAAGCGCCGCCTGCGCATGCACTACGTGACCCAGACGGGCGTCAACCCGCCGACGTTCACGTTCTTCGTCAACCACAGCGACCTGGTCAACGACACCTACCAGCGCTACGTGGAGAACCGTATGCGCTCGACCTTCGATTTTTCCGGCACGCCCATTCGACTCTTCTTTAGGAAGAAGGAGCAAAAGGATGCATAATCCGATTCTGCTGACCGCCATCTGTGCCGTGGTCTCGTTCTTTATCGGAGCGATTCCGTTTGGCCTGATCCTGGGCCGCGTGTTCAACCACACCGACATTCGCAAGGCGGGCTCCGGCAACATCGGCACCACCAACGCCCTGCGCGTAGCCGGCCCCAAGGTGGCCGCGCTCACGCTGCTGCTCGACTGCCTTAAGGGCGCTATCTGCGTCCTTATCGCCCGTCCGCTCATCGCGGGCGTGGGCTATGGCTTCCCTGTGAGCATCATGGCGCCTGGAGCCCCCGGCGACTGGATGCTCGGCGTCATCTGCCTGGCTGCGGTATGGGGCCACATCTTCTCGCCCTACCTCAATTTCCATGGCGGCAAGGGTATCGCCGTGGGCCTGGGCGTCATCCTCGCCTGGTACTGGCCCATCGGACTTTCGCTGTTGGGCATGTTTATCGTGGCCGTCGCCATCACCAAGTTTGTGTCGGTGGGCTCGCTTGCCGCGGCCATCGGTCTTCCCATCGCCGTCTGCGCGGTCTTTCCGTACTGCAGCCTGGGTCTCAAATTTTGCATGGCGCTGATCGGCATCACCGTGGTGTGGGCCCATCGTGCGAACATCAAAAAGCTCATGACGGGCAAGGAGTCCAAGCTCTCGTTTACCAAGCGCGTGACCGTGCCCGACGATAAGTAGGAGAGAGTCATGAATGTTGCGCTGATTGGCTCCGGCTCCTGGGGAACCGCCGTCGCCGGCCTTGCTGCCGCACGAGCCGAGCGCGTGATCATGTGGGCCCATAGCGAGCAGACGGCCGCCGGCATCAATGGCGAGCACCGTAACCCCCGTTATCTGGTGGACTACGAGCTGCCCGGCAACGTCGTCGCCACGACTGACTTGACGAAAGCGCTCGACGGCGCCGAGGCCATCATCTTTGCCGTGCCCTCCACGCACCTGCGCAGCGTATGTCATCAGGCAGCACCCTTCATCGCCACCGACACCCCGGTGCTCTGCCTCACCAAGGGCATTGAGCCCGAGTCCGGCCTGCTCATGAGCGAGGTCATCGCCAGCGAGATCGGCAACGATCGGCGCGTGGCGGCGCTCTCGGGACCCAACCATGCCGAGGAGATCTGCCGCGGCGGACTTTCTGCCGCCGTCATCGCCAGCGAAGACCCGCAGATAGGGGAGACCTTTAAGGACCTGCTCCTATCCACGGCCTTCCGCATCTACCTGTCGCGGGACATGACCGGCGTCGAGGTATGCGGCGCCATGAAAAACGTCATCGCCATCGTGTGCGGCATCTCCGCCGGCACCGGCGCGGGCGACAACACGCTCGCCCTTATCATGACGCGCGGTCTGGCCGAGATCAGCCGACTGGTGCATGCCCGCGGCGGGCAGGCCATGACTTGCATGGGCCTTGCCGGCATGGGCGACCTCATCGCCACCTGTACCTCGGAGCATTCGCGCAACCGCACCTTTGGCTACGAGTTTGCCCACGGCGTGTCGCTCGACGAGTACCAGGCACGCACGCATATGGTGGTCGAGGGCGCCGTCGCGGCCCGCAGCGTCAGCGAGCTCGCCCGCTCACTGGGCGTAGACATTCCGCTCACCTTTGCCGTCGAGCAAACGCTCTACAACGGTGTTACTTTGGATAGGGCGCTCGAGATCCTTACCGACCGCGTCCCCTCTCAAGAGTTCTACGGACTCACCGACTAGCGCAGAAAGGCTACTACCATGGGTTCCATTAAAATCGCTCCGTCCGTCCTTTCGGCCGATATGGCCAACCTCAAGGGCGAGCTCGACAAGATCGCCGGTGCCGACTACGTGCACTTCGACGTGATGGACGGTCACTTTACCGGCAACCTCACCTTTGGCGTCGACATCCTCAAGGCCGTCAAGCGCTCCACCGATGTACCGGTCGACGCGCACCTCATGGTGTCGAACCCCGACGAGACGGTCGATTGGTATGCCGATGCCGGTGCCGATATGATCACCGTGCACTACGAGGCCTCCACGCACCTGCACCGCACGCTCACGCATCTGCAGCAGCGCGGTGTCAAGGCCGGTGTGGTGCTCAACCCCGCAACGCCCGTCTGTGTGCTCGAGAGCATCATCGACGTTGTCGACATGGTACTGCTCATGAGCGTGAACCCTGGCTTTGGCGGCCAGAGCTTTATCCCGGGTACCATCGCAAAGCTCCACGAGCTCAAGGCCATGTGCGAACGCCACGGCGTGTCGCCCCTGATCGAGGTCGATGGCGGAATCTCTTCCAAGAACATCGCCGAGGTCGTCAAGGCCGGTGCCAACGTGCTCGTAGCCGGCTCCGCCGTATTTAAGTCCGAAGATCCCGCTGCCGAGGTTGCGCTGCTGCAGAAGCTGGGCAACGAGGCCGCACAGGAGGCATAAACCCTTATGACCGCAGGTCAAAACCGCATACCCGTGAATCTTGACTATGCCGCCTCGACGCCCATGCGCGCCGAGGCGCTCCTTGCGCAGCGCGAATATGACGACAGCGAGCTTGCCGGCGTCAACCCCAACTCGCTGCACTCGCTTGGACGCAAGGCCGCCGCACGCCTGGAAGTTGCCCGTCGCGAGATCGCCCGTAGCTTTGGCGCACGCGTCCGCCCGTCCGAGATTATCTTGACCAATGGCGGCACCGAGGCAAACCAGCTGGCGCTCCTCGGACTTGCCGAGGGCGCCCGTCAGCACGACCGCAAGCGCAACCGCGTGATCGTATCTGCCATCGAGCACGATTCGATTCTGGACAACCTGCCGCTGCTGCGTGCCGGCGGCTTTACCGTCGATCTTGTGCAGCCCTGCCGTGCGGGCTACATCGAGACCTCCGTGCTGAGCGACTTGCTTGGCGATGACGTCGCGCTCGTGAGCATCATGGCCGCCAATAACGAGACCGGCGTGGTGCAGCCCATCCGCGAGCTGGCCGCCGCCGCGCATACCGTGGGCGCCCTGTTCCACACCGATGCCATCCAGGGCTACTTGCATATTCCGCTCGATGTCACCGAGCTGGGCGTCGATGCTATGACCGTTGCCGCGCATAAGATCGGCGGCCCTGTGGCATCCGGCGCGCTCTACCTTAAGAACCGCACGCCGCTGCGCCCCCGCATCTTTGGCGGTGGACAGGAAGCCGGCCGTCGCGCCGGTACTCAGGACCTGCGCACGCAGCTCGCCTTTGCCGCTGCCGCCTGCACGCTGACGCCCCATGTGGCCGAGGAGCGCGAGAAGCTGCAAGCCCTGTCCGATAAGCTCTACGCCACGCTTACGGCCCATCCGCGCATTCACGCCACCATGGGCGACTATGCGCATGCCGACCGTCTGCCCGGCATGGTATCGATCTACATTGACGGCATGGACTCCGAGGAGCTTATCATCAAGCTCGACGCCGCCGGTTTTGAGGTATCGGCAGGCTCGGCATGCTCGAGCGGCAGCATGGACCCCAGCCACGTTTTAAGCGCGATGGGCATCGGTCGCGAGCAGGCGTTGGGCGCACTGCGCATTTCCTTCGATGACCGCGTGAATCCGAGCGATCTGGACGACTTTGCCCAGACGCTGCTCTCGATCGTAGGTGCCGCATGATCGTCTCCGAGCTCGAACGTGCCCTGCTGGCGCGCTACCCCAAGGCGGACGCCGAGGGCTGGGACCACGTAGGCTTATCCGTTGGCGACCCCGACGACGAGATCCGCGGCGTGGCCTGCGCACTCGACGCCACGAGGGACAACGTGCAGCGTGCCTTGGAAGCCGGAGCCAACGTGTTGCTCACGCATCATCCCGTCTACATCAAGGCACCCGAGGCATTTTGCCCGCCCAGCGCGACGCGTCCCCAGTGCAGTGCGGCGCTCTACGAGGCTGCCCGCTGCGGGGTGAGTATCATCTCGCTCCACACCAATCTGGACCGCTCGCATGAGGCTCGCGTTTGCCTAAGTACGCTGTTGGACGCCGCGCCCGCAAGCTCGCTGGAGCACGTGGACGACCCCGAAGCGACCGGCCTGGGCGCGCTTGCAACGCTCAACGACCCCTGCAGCCTGCGCGACCTTGCCAATCGCGCCGCCACGGCGTTTGGCAGCGACCCGCGTGTATGGGGCGAAGCCGAGCACCCGTGCTGCACCGTCGCCATTTTGGGCGGCTCCCTGGGCGACTTTGACGACCTTGCCATCGCCGCCGGCGCAGATGTCATCGTGACGGGCGAGGCGGGCTACCACGTGGCGCAAGACCTTGCCTTGCGCGGGCTGCCGGTGATCTTGCTCGGTCACGACCGCTCCGAGGAGCCGTTCGTTGATATCTTGATGAACTCTGCAGTTGATACCGGGGTCGACCCCCGTCATGCGATTAAAATACTGAACCCTTGCCAATGGTGGACTGTGACAAAAGGAGAGAACTTATGAGCGCCGGCGCTACGCTACTCAAGCTGCAACAGATCGATTTGGAACTCGCCCGCAACAAGAGCGAACTTGCCAATATGCCGGAGCTCAAGGAGCTCGCTTCCAAGCGCAAGACCTACGTTAAGCTCAAGGCCGAGATGACCAAGCTCTACGCCCAACGCAAGGACCTGGATATTGAGCTCGACGATCTCAACACCACCGAGATCCAGACCAATAACGCCATCGAGGCCGCCAAGAAGCGACACGTTGACGGATCTGACTACCGCGAGGTTCAGGACCTGAAGAACGAGCTCGCCACCCTGGCCAAGCGCCTGGACAAGATCGAGCACACCCGCAAGGACGTCGTCATCGCCCATAAGGAGGCGCTCGACCGCGAGGCTCGCGCGCAGGCCATTATCGCCAAATTCGAGGAGGGCGTGAAGGCCGATACCAAGGCCGCCCGCGCCAAGGCCGCCGACCTCCAGGCACAGATTGACGCCGCCACTAAGGAGCGCACCGCGCTTGCCGCCACGCTGCCGACCGACGTGCTCACCGACTACGAGCGCCTGCTCAAGCAGTTCCGCGGCCTGGCTGTCGAGACCATCAAGGGCAACATTCCCACCATCTGCCACACCGCGCTCCAGGCATCGTCCATGAGCGACCTCAACCACGACGGTAGCGAGATCGCGCACTGCCCGTATTGCCACCGTCTGCTGGTGCTTCCCAGCAAGGAAGCTTAAATGATGACGGCGGCATCCAACAATTCAATGCAACTTGAGGGAAAAACGATCCTGCTGGGCATTACCGGCGGGGTCG
>CAJMRO010000064.1:0-9852 GCA_905215825.1 uncultured bacterium | reverse complement strand
CGCCGACGCACAGCCGCTTGCGGGTCTAACCTTCGTGCTCACCGGCACGCTCGTCAACCGCACACGCGACGAGGCGGGCGCGGCGCTCAAGGTGCTCGGCGCCAAGGTTTCGGGCAGCGTGTCAAAGAAGACGAGCTATCTGGTCGCCGGCCCCAAAGCGGGCTCCAAGCTCACCAAGGCCGAGCAGCTGGGCGTGCCCGTGCTGGACGAGGACGCACTCGAGCAGATCCTGGCGACTGGTCAGGTGCCCCAGGCTTAGGACATCGATAATCAAATTAGAAAACCTCCCGGAAAGGTTGATACTTTCCGGGAGGTTTTTATTTGGGCGTGGTGGCGGGCAGCATGATCCGCGTCATGTAGGTTGCTGAGGGTGACCCTGCGGAGCGGTGTCGTTCCGGAGCGATAGAAGATTCATACAAAGCAAAGGGGCCCCGCAGTGAGGTCCCACAACAGGGCTGCCCCATCGTGATGAGTTTTATACACTTTAACATTAACATTAACGTGTATACTTAGCAGTAAAGATATATGTTGAGAGGAGCAGTTATGGTTACCGTCGCGTTTTCGGAACTGCGCCAAAACCTTACGCAGGTGGCCGAAAGGGTTGCCAATGATGGCGAGGAGGTTGTGGTCTTCAAGCGGAGCAAGCCGTTGTTCAAGATCGTGCCGCTCGACTATGAAAGCCCCGTTGCGGTGGAATATGACGCTGCTCAGGAGCGTGGGGGCGCAAAGCCGGCGTGCGGCACGGACAAGCCCAAGCGCGACGTGGGTACGATGTGGCATCCCAAGATCACCTGGAAGGAGATCCGTGAGATGCTCGCGGAGAATGAGGACTACCAGGAGTATCTCGATATCGTGGCTAACATGCCAAAGGGAACGCCGCTCGATACGATGACGGTTGAAGATGAAAAGCGCGTCGCGAGGGAGCGCTACCTATGAGGGCATTTCTTGATACCAACTTTCTGCTCGATTGCGTGCTTCCGGGCCGGCTGGAGCACGCAGCGGCGCAAACGATCAAGGGGCTCGTTGACGTGGGACTTATCGAGGGTGTTGTTTCGGCCTGCTCTCTCAAGGACGCGTACTACATTCTCACTAAACAGACAGACGAGGCGCGCGCCCGCGAGGTAGTGCGCGACTGTCTTAAGAGCTACTCGGTAGAGCCTCTCGACCAAGAAGCTTGTTTTACCTCCGCCTATTCCGATGAGCCGGACTTTGAGGACGGCTGTATCCGTGCGATGGCCGAGCGTGCCGGCGTGGACTTTATCATCACGCGTGACCGCGCCGCTTTTGTGCGCTCGACCATCAAGACCTTCTCGCCTGCAGAGTTCATCCGTGCGTTTCCGATTCCGGAGGAGTAAAACCGCCATATCGGGGATTGTCCCCGGCGTTTGGCGAGCTTGTTGGGAGGCTCCTGGTCCAGTGACTGTTACAAAAAACGGCTATAGCAAATTTGTTGTACTTCGATCTGAAGACTATGACTTCATGGTTCAGGAACAGGCTAAGGCTCGTCTGATGGCTCGTATAGCTGTGGCCGAGCGGGAGCGTACTGCTGGCATGGCGCGTGATGCCTTTGAGGCTCTCGATGACCTTGAGGCAAAATATGGCCTATAACGTCAAGATTCTGCTTTCAGCCGAACGTTTTCTGGGCAGTTCTTATTTGGACGGGGCAACCGGCACCGTGATCTGCGTCACGTAGGTTGTGGGATCGTCGCTGATGATGTCGTCGATCAGGGCAATCTCACGTTGCCCCGCTACGCTGCCAACTTGTCAAAAGCCCCGCGCCGGTTGAGCACGGTAAACGCGACAACACAGATGACCGCCGACAAAATCGATCCGCACGGCGAGGCGATGCCCATGGGAAACAGCGTGTCGGAATAGGCGTTCGACAGCAGCCACGCGCCCGGCACGCGAATGAGCGCCACGGCTAGTACGTTGTGCGCAAAGCCGATGTAGCTCTTGCCATACGCAGCGAAAAAGCCGCTAAAGCAAATGTGGATGCCGGCAAAAATCGCGTCGAAAATATAGCTGCGCATATAGCCGGTGCCGGCCGCGACTACCGCGGCGTCCTTGGCAAAAAAGCCGATAAACGCCGGCGCCACTAGCCACATCAGCACCGTGATCAGACAGCCGTACACCACCGAGATCGTCATGGCGTCTTTGAGCACCTGACGTGCACGGTCGCCCTTGCCCGCGCCGGCGTTTTGCGCCGTGAGTGCACTGACGGTAGCGCCCATGGAACTCGGCACAATGAACAAAAAGCTGATCATCTTTTCGACCAGGCCCACGGCGGCAGCGTCGACGAGCCCTCGGTGGTTGGCAATGACGGTGATGAACATAAACGCCACCTGGATGCAGCCGTCCTGCACGGCCACGGGCACGCCGATCTTAAGAATGCTGCCGAGCACCTCGGGCTGGGGGCGCAGGTCGCTACGCTTAACGTGGATGTTCGTGCGACGGCTCTTGAGCCACACGAGCGCGAGGGCAACGCTTGCCGTCTGGGCGGTTACCGTGCCGAGCGCCGCACCCACGGGGCCGAGTCCCATGTGGCCGATAAATAGAAAGTCGAGCGCGATGTTGATGATGCATGCCACGCCGATCACGTACATGGGCGAGCGCGAATCGCCCAGCCCGCGAAAGATGGCCGAGAGGATGTTGTATGCGGCGATAAACGGAATGCCGACAAAGCAGATGCGCAGGTAGGCGGCGGTTCCTTCGACCGCCTCGGCCGGCGTGCCAATGAGTGCCACAATCTGCGGACACAATGCAAGCAGGACAGCGGCCAGCACCACCGAGACGCCCATAAAGAGCGTGATGGTATTGCCGATGGCGGTCTCGGCGCGGTCGAAGCGGCGCGAGCCCACGGCGTGGCCGACGATCACCGTCGTTCCCATGGCCAGGCCCACGAGCGTCACGGTAATGATATAGAGCGTCTGCGCGCCATTGCCCACGGCGGTGATACCGGCGGCGCCGCTAAACTGCCCCATCATGTACAGGTCGGCCATGCCGTAGAGCATCTGCAAAAAGTACGAGAGCATATAGGGCAGGGCAAAGACCGCGATGGTCTTAAGGACATTGCCGCGTGTGAGGTCGTGTTCCATGGGCGGGGCTTTCTGGCTGGGTTTGTTTACGTACCAGTGTAGTGAAAACCCTACAACGATTGTAGAGTCAAGGTTTGTGTTGACGCCGGAGCGAAAAAGTCTCGCGCACCATTATTCCGAGTGAATATGGACACACATCACGAGAACTCGCCGCCGGCGCTAACCTTGCAGAAAACGATTTCGGAATACTTGACACCATTATTCGGCGCGCAATAATACGTGCGTTTGCGAACAACGTTTGATGGGGGTTGAACCTGCGTGCGCAATCTCAAAATACTGTTTTCCTATCTAGGGGCATACCGTCGCGATGCCATCCTCGGCGTGTTCTTTGTGTCGGTCGAGACGGTGCTCGAGCTGTTTATCCCGGTCATCATGGCCAACATCATCGATGTGGGCGTGCCTGCGGGTGATATCAACTACATGCTGCTGCAGGGCGCGTACATGCTGGTGTGCGCTGCGCTTTCGCTGGTACTGGGCTTGGGTTATGCCTGCACGTCCGCCCGCGTTGCCTCGGGCCTAGGCGCTAACCTGCGCGAGGCCGAGTACAAAAAGATTCAGACGCTCGCTTTTGGTAACCTGGACAACTACGACGCCAGCTCGCTCGTCACCCGCATGACCACGGACATCACCGTTATCCAAAATGCTGTGGGCAACGGCTTTCGCCCTATGGTGCGCGGCCCGGTGACGCTTATCGTCGGCCTTATCTACGCGCTGATGCTGTCGCGCCCGCTCGCCACCGTCTTTGCGATCATCTTGCCCGTGCTGGCAATCGTACTGGGCGCCATCACCTATCGCGTCAGTCCGCTCTACCGCCAACTCCAGACCTCGATGGACCACCTCAACGGCGTGGTACAGGAAGACCTCACCGCCGTGCGTGCCGTCAAGGCGTATGTGCGTGCCGAGCACGAGGAGGCCAAGTTCGACACCGTCAATACCGAGCTCGCCGGCACTGCGACAAAGACCTTTGGCAGCGCGGTGCTCAACCTGCCGGTGTTTCAGCTGTCGATGTACGTGGCTGCGCTCTCTATCCTGTGGATTGGCGGCCGCATGATTCTCGCCGGCAAGCTGGGCGTGGGCTCGCTCACGGGCTTTATGAGCTACGTACTGCTGATCATGAATTCGCTCATGATGATTTCCAACGTGTTTTTGCTGCTCACGCGCGCTCTTACGAGTGTGGGCCGTATCGCCGAGGTGCTCGATGAGGAACCCTTTATCGCCAACCCCGCGGGAGACCTCGCGATTGCGGCGCCAGCGGACGGCAGTATCGAGTTTCGCGACGTTTCCTTTAAATACCGCGCGGATGCAGCCGAGGATGTGCTCCAGCATATCGACCTTCGCATCGAGAGCGGCTCGACGGTGGGCATCCTCGGCGGCACGGGCTCGGGCAAGAGCTCGCTTGTGCAGCTGATTGCGCGCCTGTACGACGCCACCGAAGGCGCCGTGCTTGTGGGCGGACGCGACGTGCGCGACTACGACCTCGCCGCCTTGCGCGACGCTGTGGGCATTGTGCTGCAAAAGAATGTGCTGTTTACGGGTACCGTGCGCGAGAACCTGCAGTGGGGCAATCCGCAGGCGTCGGACGATGAGCTCCTCGCGGCTTGCCGCGCGGCGTGCGTGGACGAGTTCCTTGATCGCATCGGCGGGCTGGACGGCGAGTTGGGCCAAGGCGGCGCCGGTGTCTCGGGTGGCCAGAAGCAACGCCTGTGCATCGCGCGCACGCTGCTCAAGCATCCGCGCGTGCTCATTTTTGATGACTCCACCAGCGCGGTCGATATGGCGACCGACGCTAAGATTCGCGAGCACATCGCTCGGATTCCCGATGCGACCGTGCTCATCATCGCCCAGCGCATCGCGAGCGTCATGGATGCCGATCGCATTGTGGTGCTGGACGACGGTCGTGTCCACGGCGTGGGCACGCACGAGGAACTGCTGGCGGGCGACAACATATACCAGGAGATTTACGCCTCGCAGATGGAGTTTGCGAGGAACGCGGACGCCGGCGACGGCAGCGACGATGGTTGCGCGAATGATCCATTTTCCTCCGTCGCATGCGGATCGCCCTTGGAAGGGGGTGAGCGCCATGCCTAAGACCGCAGCCCAAGCACGCCCGGCCGACCTCAAGCGCACTGTGCGTCGCTTGCTCTCCTACATGGGGCATGCCAAGTTCTCGTTGCTCGCGGTGGGCGTGCTCGCCTCCGTTGCCGCCATCGCGAGCCTCGCCGGCACCTACATGGTGCGCCCCATCGTTAACGGTTTGGCCACGGGCGGGGAGGAACTGCTTGCCAAGCAGGTCATCCTGACGGCGATCATCTACGCTGCGGGCGTGCTCTCGGCCCTGGGCTACTCGCAGATTATGGTGCGCGCGGCCCAACACGTGGTGTCCGATATTCGCCGCGACCTGTTCGCGCACATCCAGACGCTGCCGCTCAGTTATTTTGACAGCACGCGCTCGGGCAACATCATGAGCTTTTTCACCAACGACGTCGACACCGTCTCCGAGGCGCTTAACAACAGCTTTGCCAACGTGATTCAGGCCGCCATTCAGGTTGTGGGCACCACGGCCATGCTCATCATCCTTAACTGGCAGCTCACGATTATCACACTCGTGTGCGATGCGGCCATTGTGCTGTATGCGCGCTACTCGGGCGCGCGCTCTAAGCGCTTCTTTGCCGCCCAGCAGGCATCGCTTGGCGACCTGGACGGATATATCGAAGAGATGGTCTCGGGCCAAAAGGTCATCAAGGTCTTTAACCGCGAGGCGGCGAATGTTGCCGGCTTCACCTGCC
The DNA here is from genome assembly GCA_905215825.1 of uncultured bacterium. Lineage (GTDB taxonomy): Bacteria > Actinomycetota > Coriobacteriia > Coriobacteriales > Coriobacteriaceae > Collinsella. The sequence goes on along the minus strand of CAJMRO010000064.1, from coordinate 3,971 downwards.
GCAACGACGAGCTTCGCCGCACCGGCACCGCCGCCGTGAGCTATGCCAACTCCATGGTGCCCATGACCGTCGTGATTGGCTACGTCAATTATGCCATCGTCGCCGTGGCGGGCGGCATGCTCTGCATCAAGGGACTCTCCGACGTGGGCGCGCTTGCAAGCTACCTGGTCTTTGTGCGCCAGGCCGCCATGCCCATCAACCAGTTTACGCAGCTCGGCAACTTCTTGCTCAACGCGTTGGCCGGTGCCGAGCGCCTGTTTGCGGCTATGGACCTTGAGCCCGAGGTGGACGAGGGCTGCGTGGAGCTGGTGCAGACGGGCGATGCCGCATGGGCGTGGAAAATTCCCGAGGGCCAGGGCGTGGGCGCGTACGGGCACTTGCATGACGTGGCAGCCGTTGATGAGTCGGGCCGCGCGGTGGCCGCCGACGGCACCGAGCTCACGTGCGGCTTGGTCCCGCTTGCCGGCGACGTGCGCTTCCATGCCGTGGACTTTTCCTACGTGCCGGGCACCCGTGTGCTCACGGATCTCAACCTGTTTGCCAAGCCGGGGCAAAAGATCGCGTTTGTGGGCTCGACGGGCGCCGGCAAGACGACCATTACCAACCTCATCAACCGCTTCTACGAGGTCGATGACGGCGAGATCACGTACGACGGCATCGACGTCAAGCACATTGCCAAGGCCAGCCTGCGCGGGTCGCTCGGCATTGTGCTGCAGGATACGCACCTGTTTAGCGGCACCATTGCGCAGAACATCCGCTTTGGCAAGCTCGACGCGACCGACGAGGAGGTGCGCGCCGCTGCCGAGGCCGCCTGCGCGGATTCGTTTATCCGCCGCCTGCCTAGAGGGTACGACACACCGGTCACGGCCGACGGCGCCAACCTGTCGCAGGGCCAGCGTCAGCTGCTCGCCATCGCGCGCGTGGCCGTCGCCGATCCGCCGGTGCTCATCCTGGACGAGGCCACGAGTTCCATCGACACGCGTACCGAAAAGCTCATCGAGCGCGGTATGGACCGCATCATGCGCGGTCGCACCACGTTTATGATCGCGCACCGCCTGTCCACTGTCCGCGACGCCGACGCCATCATGGTCCTCGAACACGGCCGCATCATCGAGCGCGGCACGCACGAAGAGCTGCTCGCCCAGCACGGCGAGTACTGGCAGCTGGCGCATGGCTTAAAAGAGTTGGATTAACCCGTTCGAGCACGATGCTTTGACCCCTCCGTGCCTCTCACCTCGCCTCAAACCATCACAACATTCGACGTTTTTTTGCCAAAATCGGGAAAAGCGTCGAATGTTGTGATGGTTTTTCTGCCACTCGACCGGGCGGAATCGCTTTCTTGAGCGCGAAGGTGTGCGGACCCGTGGGCAGGGGAATAAGGTTGGTTATCCGACTCCATTGGAGGGCTCATGGACCTGCCGATCGTCCTGTCCCATAAGACTGCCTGGCTGTACCACAACGTGGAGCGTCCGTTTGAGCCGCTCTCGCGAGCAAGCAGCCTATACGATGAGGACTCGCTTGCTAACGAGGCGGAGCCGACCGCGGGCCTGCCCAAATTGGGACTCGATGCCAAGGGGCTGAGGGCTTCAGCGGCGGTCGGGATCGTTACCGACTATCTGGTTTCGCTTGGTATTCCACGAGAAGAGCTCGATCATATCGACACGCTCGTCAACTTCGATTTTGAGCGCTCGACGCCGGCTGGATTTAGGTGCCACGTGTTTGGGGCGCCGGTACCTCCAGGCCATCTTATCGAGGTGGCAGAGGGCCTTCTGGTGGTTGATGAGGCCATGTGCTTTGTCCAAGCGGGTTCGTGGATGAGCGAGCCCGAGCAGCTGGAATATGGCTACGAAATCTGCGCCCGATACCATTTGAATCATCTGTCGACAGGCGATTATGTCGAGATGGGGCAGAGGTACACCGTTGCCGACTTGATTGCCTATTGCAATGAGAACCGATCTCGTCAGGGGGCTATACGCGCGGCCGCCGTGCTCAAGCGCGTGCACGATGGCGCGCGTTCGCCCATGGAGACGGCCACCGCAATCATGGTCGTAGCAAAACGTTCCCAGGGCGGGCTGGGATACGCCAAGATCGAGCTCAACCATCGGGTCGATGTTCCCAACGAGTTCAAGTATCTCGCAAAGGCCGGGTATTTCGAGATCGACGTATACGCGCCTGCGAGCGGTACGGGGATTGAATACAACGGCTCGGACCATCTTGATAAACAGCGCAGCGCGTCGGACGCGGAGCGTATGACCGTGCTGAGCGCGCTGGGCTTTAGGATGATCGTCCTCACCGGGACTCAGTTTGCCCACCAGCTGCAATTGCATCGGGCGATGAACGCCATCGCACTCGCTATGGGCCTTAAGTGCGACCGAAGCGAAGCGTTCCAAAAACGTCAGAACGATCTGCGAGAATTCGTGATTCGGCACTGGGACGGCGGCCTTTAGGGGCGCTTTGGTCCTTCTACGGGGTGCCGTGGGCAGACAAACCATCACAACATTCGACGTTTTTTTCCAAAATCGGGAAAAGCATCGAATGTTGTGATGGTTTGTATGCTGAGGATGGGCTTGGGAAGCCGGTCTTGCTCGAAGCGACCTGTCCTGTCGTACGGGTGTCGGCATGATTCTCTCGTGGGGTATTATGTTTTCCGAAGAATAAAACGCCGCGTGAGAGGAGGGCTGCGTGGACGGGCACGTGCAACATGACGGCTTTGGCCGCGATATCAACTACCTGCGCATTGCCGTTACCGACAAGTGCAATTTTCGCTGCATCTATTGCATGCCGGCCGATGGCGTGGCGCCCCGCGCGCACGACGAGCTGCTCAGCGCCGAGGAAATCGCCCGCTTTGTGCGCTTGGTAGCGGGGGAGGGCATTCGCCGCGTACGCCTGACGGGCGGCGAGCCGCTGGTCAGCCGCCGTATTATCCCGCTCATTCGCGACATCCGCGCGATCCCGCAGATCGAGGACATCTCGCTTACCACCAACGGCGCCCTGCTGCCCAAGCTGGCGCCGCAGCTCAAAGATGCCGGGCTTAACCGCGTCAACATTTCGCTCGATACGCTCGACCCTACGCTCTTTGGAAAGATCACGCGCCTGGGTCGACTCGAGCAGACCATGGCTGGCATCGACGCGGCGCTGGCTTGGGGCTTTGAGCCCGTTAAGGTCAACTGCGTTGTTGTGCGCCGGCTCAACCAGGATGTGGCGGCCCTTGCACGACTGACCGTCGACCGTCCCATCCACCTGCGCTTTATCGAATACATGCCCATTGGCGACGAACGCACGAGCTCGCATTGCGCTGTGGATCCGCATGCGCCCACGCTCAATCCCGAGCTGTGGGACGCGAGCGATACCGTGCCGAGCGACGAGCTGCGGGCGCGCATCAATGCCGGGGCCGCCGCGACGGGGCTGGGCGAGCTCGAGCCGCTCGACATCAACGACGCTCCTGCCGGCGCGGGCCCTGCGCGCTATTGGCACTTTCCGGGCGCGGCGGGGACGGTCGGCTTTATTAGCGCCATGTCCAATCATTTTTGCGCGAATTGCAACCGTCTGCGCCTGACGGCCGATGGCAACGTGCGTCCGTGCCTGTTTAGCGATGCCGAGTATTCGGTGCGCGACGCCCTGCGCCGTGGTGATGATATGCAGGTACTTTCGATTTGGCGCGATGCCGTGGCCCACAAACCGCAGGAACACGCGATAATTGAGGGCACGCAACGATTTATGTCCCAAATCGGAGGATGATCATATGGCCAAGAGCAGGTACGCCGATGCCACCAAGGCCGCTCGCAGGGCCGCGATGTCTGCCCACAAAGTCACGGCTGCGGCGAATGCTGGCAGCGCCGACGCGTCCGCGCAACCGACTGCCAGCGCTGCTACCGAGCCCGCCCGCGACGCCCGTCGCGACGAGCTGACGCACGTGGACGCCAAGGGCGAGGTGCGCATGGTCGACGTGTCCGACAAGGCCGAGACCCATC
>CAJMRO010000063.1:0-10078 GCA_905215825.1 uncultured bacterium | reverse complement strand
GGCCGTTCTCGTTGCCGGGCGGTATGGGTAGCATCGTCCTTGTAATTGACCGGTTTTTGTCTTGGAGCTGATTAGATGGACAAGAAGCACTTCAATTTCGGGTCGAGTATCCGCGACTGGTATACGCAGGCCTTCCCCGACGATGAGCTCGGCTACATCATCGACCCGGATGCCACGTTCGCCGGCGCCGTCAAGTTCATGGCGTACGGCGGTGAGGTTTATGAATATCTCGGTGTCGTGGACTCCCTGGTGCGCGAGAACGTCTTCTCCAAGATCGCGGCCATCACGGGCGTCGAATATGAGGACGTGTACGACCTCTGGCTCCACCATGACGCGAGCGAGTGCGGCCGCCTGGTATTCCTGGGCGACCACCCGGATTGCGCCGTCGACCCGGACTGGCGCGATGGGTTCGATGACGTCCTCGGCCCCGCCGAGCAGGCACGCTATGACGAACTGTTCGCCGAGGAGGAGCATAGAAAAGCCGAATTCTTCGATTCGATCATGGTGGTCAACGAGATCCCCTTGGACAAGGTGCGCTGGGACGACCCCGTGGCGCTCGCAAATGGAATCGCCGCCGCCAAGCTCGCCGAGAAGATCGACGGGCCGAGCGCGGAGACGGGTGAGCGAATCGCCCTTTTCAACAAGAAACTCAAGCGCATCCACAACGAACCGCTCCGCAAACAGCTGGAACAGATCGAAAGCCAGGTCGACGATTTGACAGTGAAGGCGAGCATCTATGACGAGATGCGCCAAATCGGCGAGCATACAGACCCTGAGGACATCCGCGCCGTCGAGGGCAGCGTCAGCATGACCGGCGCGCTCATGGCCGCCGCGATGGCGAGCTACGACCTGTCATGCGGCCTTGTCGACGATAAGCATATCGAGCGATACGACAACGTCATCACCGCCCTCGAGGAGCGCATGGGATTCGGCGCCGGGATGCTCTCCGTGCAGACCGAGGTCGGCGAGCTCGTCGCCAACCAGTTCCGTATCGGCATGAGCCGTATGGAGCGCGTCGTCCGTGAGCGCATGAGCTCCCAGGACATCGACGAGATCACCCCGCAGTCGCTCATCAACATCCGCCCGATCGTGGCCTCCATCAAGGAGTTCTTCGGTTCCTCGCAGCTCTCGCAGTTCATGGACCAGGCGAACCCCCTGACCGGTCTGACCCACAAGCGCCGTCTGTCCGCACTCGGCCCTGGCGGTCTTGCCGGCCACAAGTCCGGCTCCAGCCGCCGCACCAACGTGCCGACGGCCGTCCGCGACGTCCACAACTCGCACTACAGCCGCATGTGCCCGATCGAGACCCCCGAAGGCCCCAACATCGGCCTGATCGGCTCGCTCGCCCTCTACGCCCGCGTCAACGAGTACGGCTTCATCGAGGCTCCGTTCCGTCGCGTCGAGAACGGCGTTGCCACCGACCAGATCGACTGGATGACCGCTGACGAGGAAGAGAAGCACGTCATCGCGCCGGCCAACACGCCGCTCGATCCCAAGACCAACGAGTTCATCACGACCGATGCCGAGGGCAAGCTTGTCCGCCCGCACACCGTAATCGCCCGTACCCGCGACTTCGACGGCTCCTTCGGCGCTCCCGCCGACGTGCCTGTCGAGGACGTCGACTACATGGACGTCTCGCCGCGTCAGATGCTCTCCGTCGCAGCCACGCTGATCCCGTTCCTCGAGCACGACGACGCCAAGCGTACGCTGATGGGCGCTAACATGCAGCGTCAGGCCGTGCCGCTGGTTCACCCTGCCGCTCCCTATGTCGGTACCGGCATGGAGCGTCGCGCCGCTCTGGACTCTGGCGAGGTCACCCTGGCCAAGAACGCCGGCGAGGTCATCTTTGCCGACGCCGCCAAGATCATCGTCAAGCATGCCGGCGGCATGGACGAGTATCACCTGGCCAAGTACCAGCGCTCCAACCAGTCCACCTGCATCAACCACCGTCCGCTCGTGCGCGTCGGTGACACCGTTGAGCAGGGCGAGCCCCTGGCTGACGGTCCTTCGACCGATCATGGCGAGCTTGCACTGGGTCAGAACCTCACCGTGGCATACATGCCGTGGGAAGGCTTCAACTACGAGGACGGTATCGTCGTGTCCGAGCGCCTGGTGGCCGAGGACCTGCTGACGACCATCAACATCACCCGTCACGAGATCGATGCCCGCGACACCAAGCTCGGCCCCGAGGAGATCACCCGCGAGATCCCGAACCTCTCCGAGGATATGCTTGCCAACCTCGACGAGGACGGCATTATCCGCATCGGCGCCGAGGTCGGCCCTGGCGACATCCTGGTCGGCAAGGTCACGCCTAAGGGCGAGAGCGCTCTGACCGCCGAGGAGCGCCTGCTGCGCGCCATCTTCGGTGCCAAGGCCCACGACGTCCGCGACACCTCCCTTAAGATGCCTCACGGCGCTTACGGCCGCGTCATCGACGTTGTACGCTTTAGCCGCGAGAACGGCGACGACCTGGCCCCCGGCGTTAACGAGCAGGTGCGCGTCTACGTCGCCCAGCGTCGTAAGATCCAGCAGGGCGATAAGATCGCCGGCCGCCACGGCAACAAGGGTGTTATTTGTAACGTTCTGCCGGTCGAGGACATGCCCTACATGGCTGACGGTACCCCGATCGACGTTATCCTCAACCCGCTGGGCGTTCCTTCGCGTATGAACGTCGGCCAGCTGCTCGAGTGCCACCTTGGCTGGGCTGCTGCCTGCGGTTGGGATACCGAGCAGGCCGACTCCGACAAGTACGTCCCCGGTCCGTTCTTCACCGCCACGCCCGTCTTCGACGGCGCCAAGGAGGACGAGATCGCCGAGGTCATCCGTCGTGCCAACAAGAACATGCTCAACAAGGCCACCGCTGCCTTTGGCGATCACATGCGTCCCGAGTTCGTCACCCAGCTTGACGAGCGCGGCAAGACCCGTCTGTTCGACGGCCGCACCGGCGAGGAGTTCCGTGAGCCCATTACCGTGGGTACGTCCTACATCCTCAAGCTCGGCCACATGGTCGACGACAAGATCCACGCCCGTTCGACTGGCCCTTACAGCTTGGTTACCCAGCAGCCTCTGGGCGGCAAGGCCCAGTTCGGCGGCCAGCGCTTCGGCGAGATGGAAGTTTGGGCACTGTACGCATATGGTGCTTCCAACGTCCTGCAGGAGATCCTGACCGTCAAGTCCGACGATACCGTGGGCCGCGTCAAGACCTACGAGTCCATCGTCAAGGGCGAGAACGTCCCGGTTCCGGGTATCCCCGAGTCCTTCAAGGTTCTCGTCAAGGAGATCCGTTCCCTCGCGCTGGACATCGAGCCCATGCACGATGCTGACGAGGACGCCTCCGCCCCTGTGACCGCCGAGGAGACCTCTGCTCTCGACGACCTGGCTGCGCTCGCCGGCGTTGACGCCGACGTCGAGGCCGAGGATGCCGAGACCGCCGAGGCACCCGAGGCTGTCGCCGCCACGACCACTGATAAGGAGTAGTTGACTGTGGCAGATTTCGAAGCTACTGATTTTGACTCGGTAAAGATCTCCCTTGCCTCCGCCGACCAGATCCGTTCCTGGTCGCACGGTGAGGTCAAGAAGCCGGAGACCATCAATTACCGTACCCTCAAGCCCGAGAAGGACGGCCTGTTCTGCGAGAAGATCTTCGGTCCCGCCAAGGACTGGGAGTGCTCCTGCGGCAAGTACAAGGGCATCCGCTTTAAGGGCATCGTCTGCGAGCGCTGCGGCGTCGAGGTCACCTCGGCCAAGGTGCGTCGCGACCGCATGGGTCACATCGAGCTCGCCGCTCCCGTGTCCCACATCTGGTACTTCAAGAGCCCCACGAGCTTCCCGATGAGCCGTATGCTCGACATCAAGTCCAAGGACCTCGAGAAGGTTCTGTACTTTGCCAGCTACATCATCACCGAGGTTGACTACGAGGCTCGCGAGGCCGACGCCGACGACCTGCGTGAGGAGCTCGCCGCCGATCTGGAAGAGATCGATGCCGAGTGTGCTCGCCAGATCGAGTCCCTCAAGGAGCAGGGCGACCCCGAGAACTTTGACGAGTTCTCCGACGAGGAGCCGCTGACCCCCGAGGAGATCGCCTCCGGCATCGTCGACATCGAGGAAGAGTGCAAGGACGAGAAGCAGCTCCGTACGGACGCCTTCAACGCCTTCATGAAGCTCAGCGAGCGCGACCTCATTTCCGATGAGCCGCTGTTCCGTGAGATGACCCGTTACTACTCCATGTACTTCAAGGGTGGCATGGGTGCCGAGGCCGTCCGCGACCTGCTCGCTGCCATCGACCTCCCTTCCGAGGCCGAGAAGCTCAAGGCCATCATCGCCGACGAGGACTCCCAGAAGCAGAAGCGCGAGAAGGCCGTTAAGCGCCTCGAGGTCGTTGACGCCTTCCTGAAGGGCGGCAACAGCCCCGCGAACATGATCCTGGACGTCATTCCGGTCATTCCGCCCGATTTGCGCCCGATGGTCCAGCTTGACGGCGGCCGCTTCGCCGCGTCCGACCTCAACGACCTGTACCGTCGCGTGATCAACCGTAACAACCGACTCAAGCGCCTGCTCGACCTGGACGCCCCTGCGATCATCGTGAACAACGAGAAGCGCATGCTCCAGGAGTCCGTGGACGCCCTGTTCGACAACGGCCGTCGTGGTCGCCCGGTCTCTGGCCGTGGCGGTCGCCCGCTCAAGTCGCTCGCCGAGGCCCTCAAGGGCAAGCAGGGTCGTTTCCGTCAGAACCTGCTGGGTAAGCGTGTCGACTACTCCGGCCGTTCGGTTATCGTTACCGACCCCAAGCTGCTGCTGCACCAGTGCGGTCTGCCCAAGACCATGGCGCTGGAGCTCTTCAAGCCCTTCGTCATGAAGCGCCTGGTCGAGCTCGGCAAGGTCGAGAACATCAAGGGCGCCAAGCGCGCTATCGACCGAGGTGCCACCTTTGTGTGGGACATCCTCGAAGAGGTCATTGACGGCCGCGTCGTGCTGCTCAACCGTGCACCGACCCTGCACCGTCTGTCCATCCAGGCCTTTGAGCCGGTGCTGGTCGAGGGCAAGGCTATCCACCTGCATCCGCTGGTCTGCTCGCCCTTCAACGCCGACTTCGACGGCGACCAGATGTCTGTCCACGTGCCGCTGTCCAGCCAGGCTCAGGCCGAGGCCCGCGTGCTCATGCTCTCTGCGAACAACCTGCGCTCGCCGGCATCCGGCAAGCCGGTCAACATCCCTTCGCAGGACATGATCATCGGTGTGTACTACCTCACCCAGGTTCGCGAGGGTCTGCCGGGCGAGAACCACGTGTTCTCGAGCTTCGACGACGCGCTGCACGCCTATGACTGCCGCTCCGAGGTCGACATGCAGGCCAAGATCCAGGTCCGCGTGTCCGCTGCCGATGCCAACGTTATCAACGAGGACGGCACCCGTATCTTCCGCGTCAAGAACGGCAAGAACGAGTTTGTCGACTACGACGTCACCGGCAACAAGACCGCGCGCTTCGAGACCTCTATCGGCCGCATCATCTTCAACCGCCAGTGCCTGCCCGAAGACTATGAGTTCATGAACTACAAGATGGTCAAGGGCGATGTGGCCAAGCTGGTTGCGGACTGCTGCGATCGCTATCCCGAGGCCAAGGTCGGCCCGATTCTCGACGCCATCAAGTACTCCGGCTTCCACTACGCTACCCGCGCCGGCCTCACCATCTCGGTGTGGGACGCTCTCATCCCTGCCGAGAAGCAGGAGCTGCTCGATCGCGCCCAGGCCAACGTCGACCAGATCAACGAGTACTTCGAGGAGGGCTTCATCAACGAGACGGAGCGCCACATCGAAGTCGTTAACGAGTGGACCGCTTGTACCGATAAGGTCGCAGCGCTAATGCTCGACATGTTCGACGAGGAGAACCCGCTCTACATGATGGCCGACTCCGGCGCCCGTGGTTCTAAGACCCAGCTGCGTCAGCTCGGCGGCATGCGTGGCCTGATGGCAGACATGTCCGGCGAGACGATCGACCTTCCCATTAAGGCGAACTTCCGCGAGGGCCTGCTGCCGCTCGAGTACTTCATTTCGACCTACGGCGCCCGTAAGGGCCTGGTCGATACCGCATCCCACACCTCGGACTCTGGTTACCTGACCCGTCGTCTGGTCGACGTGGCCCAGGACGTCATCGTCCGCGAGGAGGACTGCGGTACGCACGAGGGTGTTACCTACAACCTCATCATCCCCGGCACCACCGACCTCAACACCGACCTCGTCGGCCGTTGCTTCATTGAGGACGTCGTGGCCCCCGATGGCACCGTGCTCTTTGAGCAGGACGGCTACATCGAGAAGGTCGCCGACATCCAGAAGATGGTCGATGCCGGCCTTAAGAAGGTCAAGCTTCGCGCACTGCTCACCTGCCGCTCCAAGTACGGCGTGTGCCAGAAGTGCTACGGCTGGGATCTTTCCACCCGTCGTCCGGTCGCCATCGGTACCGCGGTCGGCATTATTGCCGCCCAGTCCATCGGCGAGCCCGGTACGCAGCTTACGATGCGTACCATTCACTCCGGCGGCGTCGCTGGCGTCGACGATATTACGCAGGGTCTGCCTACGGTCAGCCGTATGTTCGATATCGTCGGCAACGTCAACGAGAAGATCCTGGGTCGCGAGGCCGAGCTGGCTCCGTACTCCGGTCACCTCTCGATTAAGCCCGAGAAGTCCGAGTACGTGCTGACGCTCACCGACTCCGAGGATCACACCCGTGTCCTCGACGAGCGTCGCGTCCCCGCTTCGGTGCGCTTTATGCCCGAGATCGAGGACGGCTGCGAGGTTCGCGCCGGCGATCAGATCACCAAGGGCTTCGTCAACTTCCGCAACCTGCGCAAGCTGACCGACATCGAGTCGACGATGCACACCTTCGTCGAGAGCGTCAAGGACGTTTACACCAGCCAGGGCGTCGACCTGAACGACAAGCACATCGAGGTGCTCGCACGTCAGATGCTGCGTCGCGTTCAGATCACCAACCCCGGTGACTCTAAGTACCTGCTTGGTCAGTACGTCGACCGCTATGAGTTCGCCGACGAGGTCGAGCGCGTTGCCCGTCTGGGCGGTCAGGCTCCCGTGGCCGAGCCCGTCATCCTGGGTACGCTCAAGGTCGCGTCCAACATCGACTCCTGGCTGTCGAGCGCTTCGTTCATCCGTACCGCCGGCGTCCTTACCGAGGCTGCCATCGAGGGCAAGGTCGACCACCTGCTCGACCTTAAGTCCAACGTCATCGTCGGTAAGAAGATCCCGGCTGGTACTGGCCTCAAGCCGTACGCCAACGCCAAGCTGACGTATCGCACGGCCGACGGCTACGTGGACATCGACGGTCCGGCTTCGCCCAACGCCAAGTCGCTGCCCGAGTGGGCTCCGGTGGAGCTCAAGGACCTGGACGAGCAGCTCCCGCAGCAGCTCGACTGGGCCGGTTATGACGAGTTTGGTGGTGCTGACGGTTCGTTCACCCGCAACGGCCACACCATCTCCGCCGAGAAGGCTCGCCTGTACCTGTTCGACGACCTGGGCGTGTCGCAGCGCTGGACCAACAAGTTCAGCGAGGTCGGCATCGAGACGGTCGGCGACCTGGTCGGCAAGTCCGAGGAGGATCTGCTGCGCATCGACGGCATCGGTGCCAAGGCGATCGAGGAGCTCCGTGACGGCCTGGAGGCCCACGACCTGCTCTACATCCTCGAGAACAACGACGACGTTGCCGACGAGGAAGACCTCTCGCAGCTGCTGCAGATGGTCTTTAGCCCCGACGGTCCGGACGATATCCTGCTGGGTACCTCCGCTCCGACGCATCACGCCGACGCCGACGAGGAGCTCCTGGGCGCCCCGATCGACGACAAGAAGGCTCCCGCCAACGGCGCGATCAACGAGGACATGGCTTCCCTCGACGAGCTGCTCAACCAGCTCGTGGACACCGACGACGCCGAAGAGACCAAGGACAACGACGAGGAGTAACTAGTTCCGCCGTTCTAACGAACGGCGGCGATCTCCGTCGCTGCGCGGCCCCCAGAGCTACAATCTGTCATTCAAAAGGCAGGGCATGACCAAAAGGTTAATGCCCTGCCTTTTTCATGCCACCTTGTACGCTCTGGGGGCCGCTCGCTTGCGTATGCTCAACCTGTTGCGTTCCGTCGATCCCTTGCCAATAAGGGGCAGGGTTTTTTTGGTAGGTTATTCCTGCTTGAATTTGAAACATTTCGTTCGGTCAAAGCGTATCTATGGTGAGGGCCTCAGCAAGAAACATCAGCATCACCGGGAGGTGATTATGGAAGAACAAGCATTTAGACAGGCGGTCGAGGATCACCGTGATGTCGTGTTTCGAATCGCATTGACGTACCTGCGCGATCGTGCCGACGCCGACGATGTTGCCCAGGATGTCTTTCTTAAGCTGTTTAAAAGCGATGGACATTTTGAAAGTTGGGAACATCTTCGTCGATGGCTTATCCGGGTCACGATCAATGAATGCAAATCGCTCTTTCGAAAGCCGTGGAGACGCGTGGAGGATATTGAAAGTCTGACCGATTCGCTTTTGGCGGCGCAGGATGAGACCAAGGCGGTCTTGTCAGACGTTATGCGACTTCCGGAGCGATTCCGTGTTCCCATCGTGCTCTATTACTATCTGGGCTTTTCGACTTCAGAGATTGCCGAGTTACTGCATGTGCCGGCCGCGACCGTTCGAACGCGTTTAGCTCGCGGTCGATCGAAGCTCAAGTTCATCCTAGAGGAGGGCGACCGTGAAATCCAACCAAATCAAGCAGGCCTTCGAGTCCGTCCAAGCTGATAGCGATCTTGCAGATCGCGTCCTTAATACCGCTGCGGGTGAGCCGCTTCATCGAAAGGGTCACGCGAAGCCTCTGTATGTTGCCGTAATCGGATGTCTTGCCGGAGTGCTGGCGACCGGAGGAGTCGCCTACGCCGTTGTCAATTCCAGCTATTTTGCCTCAGCTTGGGGAAACCACGGCAACGGGGATTCCATTACCTGGACCAACGGCGGCTCATCGGGGACTCAATATACCTACACCAGAGAGTTCGGTGACGGCATCGCGCCCCAAAGCCTGGAGGGCACAGTCCAGAAGGTTGATCTGTCCGTCGAGGGTAATGGCTATACGCTCGATATCCATGAGATGGCTATTGACCAAAACGGCTGCGGAGCCGTGACGTTTACGCTGTCCAATCCAAATGGCGTTAACTACTACAAGCCGGCAGCAGAGACAGGCGAACTTGTTCTCTATGGTGAAGAAGAACAAGGCATCGGTACGCCCAGCATGAACTTCGGCGAGGAATGGGCTGACACACGCTGCACAATTGATAAAGACACATCAAGCGACACGGTCATTAACGGCACGATGTACTTTGCATCTTGGAATCGCGATCGAGATTTACGACGCGCTGTCACTTGGAATATCTCCTGGACAGAGGGCGAAGGCGAGGATGCGAAGCCGTTCGAGGCATCGACGCCCGAGTTTAGCGTCGGAGCGTACGTCGATACAAAGGAACTCCGCTCCGATGACTCGCCTCTCGAGATCAGCCCGTTTTCCATCCAGACGCACATCGATGATCTGGGCATTGACGCAGTCACGAAAAAGTTGACCGTTACCTACAAGGATGGATCGGAGCAGATTATCGAAGATGATACTGCGGGCGCGTACAATTTCTATGTCTCGCTGACGCGCAATAGCGGAGAGAACATCTCGGTGCCGACAAAACTGATCAATGTCGATCAAGTGGTCTCGGTAACCCTTGAGGGCACGAGGTACACATCAACAGGAGAGACCGAAACAGAAGTACCCTTTACCATCGTCTATTCGTAAGATTTGGGGCCGCTTCCTACTAGGGGAAGCGGCCTCTTTTGCGTTAAATGGAAACGCCGCCGATTTCCATGCGACAGATGAGAGCAGATTACCGCTGGAGCGCGACGTTTCCCCAGATAAAACCGACCAAAATAAACCTGTCCCTTTTTGGCAGGGAACGTTGCCCCGACGAGCACGTCGGATTCCCGGTCCGGGCGGCCCGCTGTTTAAGTTTGTCGCGAGTTCCGCACGCAAAGGAAAGCACTTAATGTGCTTTCCGTCTT
>CAJMRO010000062.1:0-10340 GCA_905215825.1 uncultured bacterium | reverse complement strand
CCGCGCCGTACTTGTCAAAGGAGTGCTTCCTGGCCAGCTTGATCATGCCCTCGTTGGCCTCGCCGCCGCCGTTGGCAAAGAAGGCGCCCGGTTTCATCGCGGCGAAGAACTCGGCGTTCGCCAGGCCGCGGGTCTCGGGTGTGCTGGGCATAAAGGATGCGACGATGTCAGCCTCGGCCAGGCGCTCGGACAGGGCATCCATACCGTCCATGTCCTCAAACACAATGGGGTAGACGAGCGGGTGGCGCTTGATGCCGCGGACGTGCGCACCCATGTTGCGGCAGAGCGTGGCAAAGTGGCCGCCAATGTCGCCCGCGCCCAGCACCAGCACATTGGCGTTTTTGAGCGAGGTGACCGGCCCCAAATCCTCCCAGCGATGCTCGCGCTGCAGGTCCTGGTAGCCGGGCAGGCGCTTCATCATGGAAAGGACCATGGCAAACATGTGCTCGCTCACGGCCTGACCGTAGGCACCGATCGAGCAAGACAGCTTGGCTTCAGCCGGCACGGTGCCGGCGGCCAAGTAATCGTCATAGCCGGCGGTCTGCAATTGCAACAGCTGGAGATGCTCGCATGCGGTAAGCAAGGCAGGGTCTATGTTGCCCAAGATCACGTCGGCATCGGCGACCTGCTCGTGCGTGGCGGCGTCGGCGCTCGTGTAGATAAAGTCCTCGCCCGGAGCACTCGACTCAAGAATTGCGCGATGGCGGTCATTGACGGGCAGCAAAACCAGGATGTTCACTAGCGGTCCTCTCCGCTCGACTTGCCAAAAAGGGACAGGTTTATTTTGGCAGGTTTTATCAGGCAAAACGTTTAAATAAAACGCCGGATGCAAGACGAGCGTGCCCGTCAGCATCCGGCGTATCCACGGCTACCAGCTCAGCAGCTCGTAACCATCCTCGGTCACCACGAGTTGTACCTCGCACTGGGCCGAATCGCTGCCGTCCTTGGTACGCACGCACCAACCGTCGCCCTTGCTGATCTTGATGTCGGGCGCTCCGGCGTTGACCATGGGCTCGATGGTAAAGACCATGCCCGGAGCCATGATGGTGTCCACATCGGGCGCCTCGGTGGTAAAGCCCACAAACGGGTCCTCGTGGAACTCCTTACCGATGCCGTGTCCACCGTACTCGCGCACCACGCTAAAGCCGGCGTCCTCGACCGTCTTTTGCACGGCCTCGGCCATCACGGACAACGGCAGCCATGGCTTGACGGCTGTCAGGCCCGCCTCCACGCTGGCGCGGGTGACGTCGACCAGGCGCTGGCGCTCGGCCGAGACCTCGCCGATACAGAACATGCGGCTCGAGTCGCTAAAGTAACCGTCCAGGATCGTGGAGCAGTCCACGTTGATGATGTCGCCCTCGTGCAGCACATCCGCATCGCAGGGGATACCGTGGCAGACGACGTCGTTGATCGAGGTGCACACGCTCTTGGGATAGCCCTCGTAGTTGAGGTCGGCCGGCGTGCCGCCGTGCTCAACGGTGTAGTCGTAGATCATCTGGTCGATCTGGTTGGTGGTCATGCCCGCGGCGATGTGTTCGCCTACGTAATCGAGCACGCCCACGTTGATAGCGGCCGAGCGCTTGATGCCCTCGATATCGGCGGGTGTCTTGTAGAGCGTGCGAGGCAGAACCTCCCAGCCCTCTTCCCACAAGCGCTCGAGGCGCTCATCAAAGGCGCTATGGCATTTCTTGTATTTCTTGCCGCTGCCGCACCAGCAAGCGTCGTTGCGGCCAGGCACGGGTCCTTTGTCATACATGGCTAACTTCCTTTCATCCGCAGCTAGTATAGCCCACCCACGCGTCCATAAAAGTTGCGGTGATATAGTTCCGATTTAAGCGGTTTAACAGCATAAATAGGAACTATATCACCGCAACTGATGGAGCGGGATGGCGGGCACTAGCTGCTGCGTGGTTTTGCTAGTAGCTCACCTGGCAAGGGATGCCGAGGACGCGCACGCGCGCAGCAATGGCGTCGAGCACCTCGGGCGCCGCTTTGGCAAGGCCGGCGACCGGTGTCTCGCGCGCTACCGTGTAGATGGTCGCTTCTTGTGGGCGAATGCGCTCAAGCGCCGCGAGCCAGGGGGCAACGTACTCCTCGCCGGTGTTGTCGATGAGCTTGCCCTGATACTCGCCGGTCAAAAAGATCGTCTGGATAATAACGTGACCGTCAAAGCTTGCGAACGTTTCGATCTGGTGCTCGACGTCGTAGGGGCCAACAGGCTGGTCGAGCAGCTGGATAAACGTCGGGTCGACGGTATCGAGCTTGAGGATGTTGTCGTCGACCATCATGAGCGCGTCGTGCACCTGGGGGCGGTCGGCGCGCGTGCCGTTGGAGAGCACGGCGATCTTGGAGTTTGGGGCAAGCTCGTCGCGCAACGCGACGGCGCCGGCGATGGCCTGCGGAAACTCCGGTGCGGCAGTGGGCTCGCCGTTGCCTGCGAAGGTGATCACATCGGGGAGCTCGCCCTCGGCTGCCATCTCGCGCAGCTTTGCCTCGAGCGCGTCGAGTACCACGGCAGCTGTGTTGTACGGCTCATGACAGGGGCGCTCGGCGTTGAGGCCGTTTTCGCAGTAAATGCAGTCGAACGTGCAGATTTTGCCGCTGGCCGGCATCATGTTGACGCCGAGCGAGAGACCAAGGCGACGGCTGCGAACGGGCCCAAAGATGGGGCTGGCATTCAAAAACGTAGACATAGGCATATGCTCCTCAAGACAATTGTGCCTAAGCATAGCATCGGCTCCAAAGCAAGGTGCGGGCTCTTGCTTTACAAGTTTCGTTTTTTCACGTCGCTCATTATGCCGTGCCATGAAAAGCCTCGGGTCGGGTAAAGTTAATCTGTTAACAAGGCGTAAGGCAATGCGGGTCCATCCAACCGCACTGACGTGCAACTGGATGAGCATTGATGATGGGGGCGCAACATGGATTTTACGGTAGAGAATGCGGGCACCACGATTGCCTGTCGCGAATATGCCGGCTCGGATGTGTCGCCTGATACTCCTGCCTTGGTGTGCGTGCACGGCGCTTGTGTCGACGGCACATTTTTTGACGGTATCGCTTGTGAGCTCAGTCGCAACTACCGCGTAATTGCCTACGACCGCCGCGGCTGCGGTGACAGCAGCGATGCGGCAGACGACAGCTATGATCTTGCCGCTCAGGCCGCCGACCTGCAAGCCGTGATCGAACACGTTGGCGCTCCGACAAATGTGCTTGCGCACAGCGCCGGTACGTTGGTGGCGCTGGAGCTTCTTCGCACCGAACCCCATCTCGTCGCCCGTGCGATTCTGCATGAGCCGGCTGTGTCGGCCGAAGGCGTCGGCATGGGCGCAGCTCCGGTTTTGCTCGATATGATTGCGGCTGGAAAGGTTTCAAGGGCGCTCCGGCTTTTCTTGGGAGCCCTTGGCGACTTGGACCCCGAGGCTCCCGGGACGACCGAAGCGGAAGTCAAACATGCCCTGCGCAATGGTCGTTGCTTTATGGCGAACGAATATGGAACAAATATGACTTACGTTCCCAATTGGGATAGTGTCTGCGCATCGAAGTCCGTTGCTGCTGTGCTTCTCGGCGAGCTTTCGCTCGGTACGCCCCGCGAGGCTGGTACGCGAGCGGCTGCCGAATATCTCGATTGCCCCCTTGTGACGATCCCGGGCGCGCATAACGGTTTGCGCGATCGCCCCGTTACGGCGGCAAACGCCGTTCGCGACGTCTTGGAGCGTTAGCACGCTCGATGACCTGCGGGGAGAGGGGCTGTTAGCGTTTCGTCATTGTTAACGAATGCGCCCATAACCGCGCGCCCGCGGCTCCATTACCGCCGTTTGTCAGGTCATAAAAATGTAACGATAATCGCGCGTTTGCCTTCAGCTGTTAGATGTTACCCTTGTACCAATTGATATGCACCGTTGCCGTGCGTAACGATAGGAAGGGCCCCATATGCTCAATAATCACGAGGTCAATCTAACCGACGAGGAGGCTGCCGCCGAGGTCGCCCGCGTCGCGAAGACCTACCCCGTGGTGCGTTTGCTGTCGGCCGATCAGATTAAGAGCGAGCCTAACTGCCTGCTCGCCGGCAATCGGTGCCCTTGTCTGCGTCAGTCGAGTCTTGAGGCCTTGGCAGATTCCGATGAGGTGTCGGAGCAGCTGCTCAATGATGGTACCGAGTACCGCGCTCGCCTGCGCCCTCTGAAGGTTGAGGGCGAGCCTCACGTCCTGCTGATGGTGCGTCCGATCGATGAGCAAGAGGCTGCAGAAGAGGACCTCGTCTACACCGATGTGCTGACGAGTGTGCGCAATCGCCGATATTACGAGGAAAAGCTCCGTAGCGCCCGCATGAATGCCGGCGTTGCGGTGATCGACCTTGATGATTTTAGGGTCTTCAACGATACGTGTGGCCGTCATGCCGGCGACCTTGCGCTCGGTGCTGTGGCGACAGCCATACGCAGCGGAATTCGTTCGACTGACGAGCTCGTACGCTATGGCTGCGACAAGTTTGTGGTCGTCATGCCCAATATTCCCTCCGATGACTTCACCCGTCGCCTGCATCAGGTGTCCGATGCCGTTCATGCCACGATTGTTCCGGGCCATGAGTACGTGAGCTTGACGGCATGTGTTGGTGGCGTTCGCATTCATGGCGAGACGGTCGATGAGGGCGTTGGCCGCGCTGTCCAGTTACTGAGCCGCGCTAAGGCAAAAGCCGGTACGGTCGTGACCGATGCCGATTCCATCGAAGCCTTCCAAAGCGAAAAGCCTTTGGTGCTTATTGTCGATGACTCCGAGATGAACCGAGCCATTCTCAACGAGATGCTCAAGGACGAGTATTGCATCCTCGAGGCCGCCAACGGTCGTACGGCGCTCGACATGGTCGACCGCTATGGCGATGAGTTGTCGCTCGTGCTGCTGGATATTGTCGTGCCGGGTATAAGCGGCTTTGAGGTGCTGGCCGATCTGTCGCGCCGATCGGGTATCGACAATCTGCCTTTCATCATGATTTCGAGCGAAGATTCCGATGATATGGTTCTGCGCGCGTACGAGCTGGGCGCCTCGGACTATATCAACCGCCCGTTTGACTCCCGTGTCGTGCGCCGCCGTGTAAGCAACACCATCCGCCTATACGCCAAACAGCGCCGCCTGACGAACCTGCTGTCCCAGCAGTACAACGAGCGCGTCAAGAACAGTCGCATGCTCATCGACATCATGGCCGGCGTCATGGAGCTTCGCAACGGCGAGAGCGGCAGACACGTTACGAACATCGAGAAGCTGACCGAGCTGCTGCTTGGCTGTCTGGTCCAGCGTAGCGGCACGATCTCCCTCGACAATGAGGAGCGCTCCACGATCGCCCTGGCTTCGGCGCTGCACGATATCGGCAAGATGTCGATTGACGATGCGATTCTCAACAAACCCGGACGCCTTACGCCCGAGGAATTCGAGATTATGAAGACGCATACCACGATCGGCGCCGACATGTTGCTTGAGCTGGGTAGCCATCACGCCGGCAATGCGCTTATGGAATATGCGTACCAGATTGCGCGTTGGCATCACGAGCGCTGGGACGGCAAGGGGTATCCCGATGGCCTTAAGGGCGACGAAATTCCCATTGCCGCACAGGTGGTTTCGGTGGCCGACGTGTACGATGCGCTGACGAGCGTGCGCGTGTACAAGGATGCCATCCCGCACGAGGAGGCTATCCAGATGATCCTGGACGGTAAGTGCGGTACCTTTAACCCGTTGCTGCTCGATTGCCTGCTCGAGGTGCAGGACCAAATTGCCGAGACGTTGGCACGCCCCGCTGACGTCGTCGCGTTTCCCACGATTTAGTTTGACCAAAGGAGTTTTTAACCCATGATTTCCATGCGTGAGGCATATGAGAAGATCGGCGCTAATTATGATGACGCGTGCGCTCGGCTGATGGGCGAGGAAATGCTTGCCCGCTTTGCCCTCAAGTTTTTAGATGACGAGAGCATGGACAAGCTGGAGGCCGCCATGGCGGCAGGAGACGCCAAGGAAGCGTTTATGGCAGCGCACACGCTCAAGGGCGTGAGCCAGAACCTGGGATTCGATAATCTGTACGAGCCGGCGGTTGTGGTGACCGATGCGCTGCGCGGCGTCGATGCCGTTGACGGCGCACGCGAGGGAATGCATGCACTGCAGCAGCAATATGCGGCTACGATGTCGGCCCTGCGCGAGGCGGCTGAATAAGAGCTTGCGAGCCTTGATGACTATGAGAGTGGATAATCTCCCGTTTTAGGCCCGGTGGTGGCCTCGAAGTGGGAGATTATCCACTCTCGTTCGATACGTGTCCAAAAATCCACTCTCACCCCTTCTGATTAGTGAATGGGCTATGCGCACTGGCGGGGCTTTCCGCATGCAATCAATATCGTTGTTCGATAAACTGTTCGAATAACGATAGAGTCGATGAGGGTGAGTGTATGTCTAACAGCGTTCAGCGTATGGCCAAAGCGGGCGAAAATATCAGGAAGCTTGGCTTTTGCATGGCAGCCGTTTTTGCAGGGATGCTCGTCGCTTTTGCCGCGTTGGTTGTTTACGTGATCTGGTATGCGGTTGCAAACGTTGCTTCTGTCGATTCTTTCGGCGTCGTGACGCTTCTCGATGGCGGGTGCATCGTTATCCCAAGCGGACTGTGCCTGGCACTCGTCGTGGGTATTTCGCTTGTCGTTCTGTGTGGGATCAGCCGTAACATCTCGCGAGGCGTCTCGCCCTTTACCAAGACGCATGTGCGGCTTATCCGTGTTCTTGCGCTTGCCTTTGCTGTTAACGCCGCGGTTTCGCTTATTGGTGCCTACGGATCGGTCAATCTTACCATTGGTGGGCTGGAGCTTTACGTCGTGCCTCATTCCTTCGTTATTGAGATTTGCCAAGGCGTTGCCTTTGATGCGGGGTCGCTTATCGGCGCGGCTGTCTGTCTGTGTATCTCGGTGATCTGGAGTTATGCCTCGCTGCTCCAAGAGCAGTCTGACGAGCTTGTGTAGGAGGAAGCATGAGCTATCTCATCATCGAGCTTGAGACGCAGCTGCTTAAGACCGGAAAGACCAGTGCTGATCTGATTCGTGCCACGGGGCATACTCCGGCTAATATTTCTAAGCTAAGAAACGGAAAAATTAAAGCTATTCGCCTTAAGACGCTTCTCGATATTTGCGATGAACTTGACTGTCAACCGGGAGATATTATTCAGCGCGTGAGCGAGAAAGAGCTTGAGGAGCTTATTGTCGAGCGCGCAAAAAATGTCGTGAGACAGATGCGGGACGGCGGAGGCAATGAGGCGTCGCTTCCGACATCAGTCTTTGCTGTCGATTTGAGTGACGAGTAGCTTAAGGCGAACAACTAAAACGAAGTATCAGCGTGAAGGGACCCGTGTCTAACACGGGTCCCTTCTTTTAGATTATCTTGACAAATATTAGTTATCGAGAAACAATAACAACAATGGAAAACAATAAAGGAAAGAAGGAACGATATGAGCGATTTTTCTATCAAGCAGAACGGGGGTCCAATGAACGCATCAGCGATAAAGCTATCAAAAGTTTCAAAACGCTACGGGAAACGGCACGTTTTGCATGACGTTTCCTTCGAGGTGCATCAGTCTGAGCTCTGTGCCCTTGTTGGTGCAAACGGGGCGGGTAAAAGCACGCTTATTAAAATAGTGCTGGGCCTCTGTGAGCCATCGTCGGGGAGCGTGGAGCTCTTTGGAGGCAAATCAAAAAGAGAGCTTGGCTTGATGCGGACGCGTGTCGGCTATGTGCCAGATTCCAGCGGAGCATACCAATCCCTCAGTGCGGTTGAGAATCTCCAAATCCGATGTTTGGAATGGGGGCTTGATGCGAATCGTGAGATTCCTCGCGTTTTGAGCCTAGTCGGGCTGGACGTCGAAGAGAAAAAGAGCGTGAGCAGTTTTTCTCTGGGAATGAAACGGCGGCTGGATATAGCTACGGCTTTGTTGGGTGACACTGATCTGCTTATTTTTGATGAGCCAGCAAACGGGTTGGACCCGCTGGGCATCGAGAGTATATGGACCCTTATCGGTCGATTGAATCGAGAACAGGGTAAGACCATGCTCATCTCTAGCCATGATTTGGATGAGTTGGCATCGGTTGCAACAAGCTGCCTGTTTCTTCATGACGGCGAACTGCTGAAAAAGGAATCGATGGACGTCATAAGGGATGAGGTGTCGTCCCTAAAAGAGTATTACAGGCGCTTGATGAAGGCGGTCTCGCTATGAAGCGGGCGATCCATCCCGTAAAGGCAGATATGATGCGTTTGCACAGGATGTTTCCGGCGAAGTTTGGTCTTGCGCTTATGCTGGCGTTCGGCCTTCTCTTCGGCATCTTTCTAAAAAACGGAACAACGTTGCTCGCCTTTGGCAATAGCGTTTTTGGGGAGGATATTGGCTTCTGCTGGAATGTAATTGATCCTTCTGCACCCGATGAGTCCCTTGTGCGCAGTGCTTTTGCCGGCACCTCTCTGTTCGTTCCGCTCATCGTTTGCCTGGCGATTTTACAGGAGCGCGGCTATGAAGAGGGATACCGAATTTCTTCAGCAAGAGGTCTTACCCGCTTTAATGGGGTCCTAGCACATGTGTTTTCGTCTGCTTTAATAATTGGCGCAGCATATAGTGCGCTTTGCCTTCTTCTTTTTGCAATAGCCATAATACGTGGTGGGCAAAGCTGTGCGCACGACATGCTGGCTGCATTTTTGCCTGCGATGATAATCAACGCCGTATTGGTGATATCGGTTGCGTTGGAGACGGTGACCATCTATCGGATTACAAGCAGCGCCGTATTTAGCGGGGCTGTGGCAATAATCGGATTTGTCATGAGCTTGACGCTCTACGGAACTTACCTTCAGACGCCCATACCATCCTTGCGATGGATCTTCCTCCTTCCAGGGCCGTACCTTGGAGTCGGATGTGCCCTTGGGTATAGCGATATGGGGCAGCTGACGCTTCTGGGATATGGCGTGGCAGCCAGCTGTCTATCGGTATTGATTTACGCTCTCTTGAGCTTTCGCGCTGGGGGTGTGCTCAATGGCTCGTCAGATTAAAAGACTCCTCCAGTCAGAATTGAAGCATGTGAGCAAATGGATGTACGCTTTAATCCTGGTAATTTATGCGTGCATGGTGGTATTGCAGCTTAATTCTTTCCCGATGTGGTTCTGTAGCCTCCGTGAGAACAGTTTCTTGGGCTTTTTCCCAGACCCGACGCTTCTGCTGTCGGCAGAGGATGTCCTTCTATTTGGTAATGCAGAGGTTTTTCGCGGTCTGCTGTTCAACGTAGCCCCGTTGGCTCATGCATTGTTCTTTCCGTTCATCGCGGCTTGCATTGTGCCGCGCTTTGTCAGTTCGGGCTTTATTGAGGAACCGTGGGGGTTGTCGGAGGCTCGGGGAGGGAAGCGTGTGTGCGCTATCGTTGCGCGAGTGGTGCTGTCTTCTTTTGCCCTTTTGGGCGCGTTTATCCTGTCGAGTGTCGTTTTGTACTGTCTTAACTGCGCGATCGTTTTGTATGCTCAGCAGTATTTCAACCTGCATGTATTTTGCTATCGACTTGTTCTTGCTGCCGCTGCCTGCCTTGCATACGTGGTTTCTTGCGTAATTGTTGTTTCCTATTTTGGGTCCGGCTTCGGTCCGATTGGCATGCTGTTGCTTGTCAACGTCGTGGCGATTTACATACAGCTCGGGGCCAATTCCATGCTTCCGCTTCCGTCCTCGATGCTCATGTGGATTTGTGGCGTGACCCCGTTGGGGAATAGTCAATGCATTTCGATTCTAATTGACTGCCTAATAAACGTAGCAAGCGTTTTTGCCATCTGCTTTACCGTCGACCGATTGCGGTCGAGATTTCTTTGATTGTTTGTGAGGGATGACCATACCGAGCATACCAAATACAGGGGGGGGCGGGCACCGTGGCTGGTGTCCGCCCCCCCCTGGTTTAGGAGGCTTTAACTTGTGTGGCTTGCGAGCTAGCGGGCCTGCTTTACCTTGGACGCTGCCTCGACAAACGACTTCCACAGGTTAAAGTCGGTCTCGAGCGTCTGCCAGGTGTACTCAGGGTGCCATTGTACGCCCAGGCAGAAAGGCTGGCCTTCGACTTCGATGCACTCGGGAACGCCGTCGGTTGCCTTGGCGATCAAGCGCGTGCTCTTACCCAGACGGTCGACGCAGCAGTGGTGTGCGGAGTTGGTCTGGATTAGCCTGTGCCCGCCAACCGCGCGTTCCAGCAGCGAGCCCGGCACGACCTCGACGGGGTGCACGGGATCGTTGAGCACGTGGGTGTGGCGCCACTGCGTGCGACCCTCGCGCGCACCCAGGCTCGGCACGTCCATGCACAGGGTGCCGCCGG
>CAJMRO010000061.1:0-10436 GCA_905215825.1 uncultured bacterium | reverse complement strand
CCTGCGCCGCATCGGCCGCGTCGTCAAGCTCGTCATCGGCATCCTGAGCGGCAGAAAGCAGCGCGCCGTCAACCGACTGCAAGCGCTCGAGTGCTGACCACTGCTCGCGCTCCTCGGCAGTGCCCTCGAGCTCCAGCGGAGCCTTGAGCGTGTACTGGTGCTCGGCGACCAGGCTCGTCTCGAGGTTGTCCGCGTAGTGCGTCATCGTGGGCAGAATCGCCAGGCCAAAGAGCAGCAGCAGCGAGGCAAATGCAATGCCCACGAAGAGCGTGGCGAAGTTGCCCAGGTTGCGCAGGAAGATACGCAGGCGGAAGCGGGAAACAAAACCCATGCGCTCCGGCAGCTGCAGGCCGCGCTTGGTGCCCGATTTGCCGCTCGCCTCGTGACGAAGGAACTGCAACGGCGTCTTGCCCATCTTGCGAAGCAGGCCCACCAGCGTGATGAGGATGAGCGCGGCGGCGGGAACCACGGCGCACTTTACAAAGATCTCCCAGCTCCAGTACACCTGGAAGGGCGGCAGGCTGTACGAGCCGTAATAGAGGCCGCGCATGGGCTCGGTAAAGAACGCAACGCCGAGCGCGGTGCCCAACAGCGCCGCGAGCACGCCCACGATGGCGGGAAGCGCGAGGTAGTGCAGCACGATCTCGCGACGGCGATAACCGCTGGCGAGCAGCGTGCCGATAATGGCGCTCTCCTCCTCGATGGTGGCGTCGGTTAGGACCACAAAGACAAACGCCATGATCACGATGATGATGTCGAGCAGCGTCATCCACATCATGGAGTCGCCGTCTACGTCGTCGCGCGCGTAGCCAATACCCTGGTTGGAATCGGCATCGATCAGATCGTCCACGCGCGCATCGGCTTCGGTCAGTGCCTCGACCATATCCTGCTCCGCATCGGTGCGGTCTGCAGTGGAGAGATCGCGATCGGCAAAGGTGAAGGAGTAGGTGTAGTCAGGCGCGCCGCCGGCATCCTCGAGCGCGGCAAAGCCGGCGTCGGTGACCTCGGCAACACCATAGGTGATGGTGTTCACCGTAAAGTCGGAGTTGTTGAGGAACAGCGCCTGGCTATCGGGCTGGGTCATGATGCCGCAGATGGTGTAGGTGCGGCCCTCAAGCTCGACCTTATCGCCCACGGCGAGGTCGTTGTTGGTGGCGAAGACACGGTCGATTGCCACCTCGTCGTCCGCCTTGGGCTGCTTGCCCTCACAGTAGGACGCAATGTCCACCTTAGCGCGGTGCGCATAGGTGCGCAGCGTGCGCTTGGTGCCGTCGTCGCCGGACGCCTTTTTGATGATGGCATCGATGGAGAAATTCTTGTAGAGCGTGACGCCGCCGACGTCGTCGGCTGCATCCTCGGCCGCCTTGAGCTGGTCTTTGGTGGCCTCGAAGGAAGTGGTCACGCGGCCGTCCTCGATCGTGTACGCATCGCGCATGCCGTCGATAAGGCAGCCGATGGAATGCGCTGCGAGCAAAAAGCCCGAGGTAAGGGCGATGCTTCCGCACATAAGCAAAAAGATGCCCAGGTACTTGCCGATATTGCGGCGCAGCTCGCGCGGGAGACGTTTTGCGAGAGGTGTCATGGCGCCGCCTACCAATCGAGCTCGGCGGCCGCGACGGGCGACTCGTTGAGCTCATCCTCGACGATGCGCCCGTCGCGCAGGCGCAGCACGCGATTGGCCATGCGCGCGATGGCGGCATTGTGGGTGACAATGATGATGGTGCAGCCGTAGGTGCGGTTGACATCCTCCATGAGTTGCAAGATTTCCTTGGACGTCTTGTAGTCAAGCGCGCCCGTGGGCTCGTCGCACAGCAGCAGGCCCGGGTTTTTGACGAGCGCACGGCCGATGGCGCAGCGCTGCTGTTGGCCGCCCGAGACCTGGCGCGGGAACTTGTTGCGGTGCTCGTAGAGGCCCAGCGAGCGCAGCAGGTCGTCGATGTTGAGCGGCTTTTTGGACAGGTGTGCCGTGACCTCGATGTTCTCCTTGATGGTGAGGTCGGGCACCAGGTTGTAGAACTGAAAGACAAAACCAAGCTCGCGGCGTCGGTACTCGCCCAGGTCTCCGGCCTTGAGTGTGGTGAGGTCGCAGCCGTCCACCAAAATAGAGCCGGCGTCGGCATCCTCCAGGCCACCG
Organism: uncultured bacterium; assembly: GCA_905215825.1. Taxonomy (GTDB): domain Bacteria; phylum Actinomycetota; class Coriobacteriia; order Coriobacteriales; family Coriobacteriaceae; genus Collinsella. Next base: position 8,302 of record CAJMRO010000061.1, on the reverse strand, counting down.
ATCAGGTTGAGGAATGTCGATTTGCCCGAGCCGGAGGGCCCCAGCATGACGCAGATCTCGCCGCGGTTGATAGACGTGTTGATGCCGTCGAGCACCGTCAGGCGTGCATCTCCATCGCCGTAGTGCTTTTTGAGATCCTTAACCTGGACGTAGGCTTCCTGCGTTGCCATGGTATCCCCCATTGTTAGCCTCGTACTACTTTATGAGCGTAATAGTAAACCTTGGCGAACTATTTTGGGGCGAGGCCTGAAATTTATTTCAGACTAGTCATTGGGGACGCTCTTAAATGACTAGGTGGCTAGGCGCGGGATTTGGCGCGTGCGAGGGCTAGGCCTGCGGCGGCGATGGCCACGGCAAAGAGCACCGTGACGCCCAGGTCGCAGACAATGTCGCCCAGCACGGCGGACGTCAAATCCGCGGCGAGTGCCTTGCCAATCGCGTCGTTCACCCAATACGTCGGCACAAAGTGCGCCACCGTCTGCACGGCCGAGCCCATCAGCGACAGCGGCATCCAAGCGCCGCCCAAAAACGTCATGAGCATGCCGAGCAGGTTGCCCACACCGTTAAGCAGCTCCTCGCGCGCACCCAGGCTCGGCACGTCCATGCACAGGGTGCCGCCGGTGGCGACGTTGAGCAGCTGCGTGCCGCGGCAGGTGGTAAAGAGCGGCTTTTTGGCGCGGAGTACCTCGTCGACCAGCTTAAACTCAAAGCTATCGCGGATTTCGCAGCAGAGGGTGGGGTCGTAGGGTCGATCATCGCCCCAACGTTTGGGATTGACATCGGGGCCGCCGGGAATGGCGATACCGTCAGCGATTTCCACGTAATGACGGATGACCTCAATGTCCTCGGTGATGGACATCTGCAGCGGCAGGCCGCCGGCGGCAAGAATGGCATCGACAAAGACACTTGCGATTTCCTCGTTGGGGGAGAGCGTCTCGCTCAAAAACGGCTTTGCTTCTTCCCAACGCGGTGCGACGAGGATGAGTGGGCGGTCGGCGGGGTCGACGTCGACGTGCGGAGTGTAGGACGATGATGTGCGGGTTCCGATCATGGTTGCGGCTTTCGAATCCGGGTGGACATGGCACAGGGGTGGCGCGGGGCAAACGTTACTGATGAATTTGCCCGCGTGGCAATTGGGTTAGTGGCCCTTGATGGAGTTGAGGAAGTCCTGGGCGCGCTTGGTCTGGGGGTGGTCGAAGAACTCGTCGGGCGTGCCGGTTTCCACAATCTGGCCGTCGGCCATAAACACGACGCGGTCGGCTACGCGGCGGGCAAAGTTCATCTCGTGCGTGATGACGATCATCGTCATGCCCTGCTGGGCCAGACGGACCATGACCTCGAGCACCTCGTTGATCATCTCGGGATCGAGGGCACTCGTGGGCTCGTCAAAGAGCATGGCCTTGGGTTGCATGGCAAGCGAGCGGGCGATGGCTACGCGCTGTTGCTGGCCGCCCGAGAGCTGTGCGGGCACCTTATCGGCCTGCTCGGCCACGCCCACGCGGCCCAGCAGGTCCATGGCGCGCTCACGGGCTTCGTCCTTGGAGACGCCCAGCACATCAACCGGTCCCAGCATGACGTTCTGCAGTACGGTCATATGTGCGAACAGGTTGAACTGCTGAAACACCATGCCCAGCTCGGCGCGCATGCGGGCAAGATCCTTGCCTTCCTGCGGCAGGGGCTCGCCCTCGATGAGGATCTCGCCCGAGTCGATGGTTTCCAGGCGGTTGATGGTGCGGCACATGGTCGACTTGCCCGAGCCCGAGGGACCGATCACAACGACGACCTCGCCGCGGTCGACCGAGAGATTGATGTCGTTGAGGACGTGCAGATCGCCATAGTGCTTATCGACGTGTCTGAGCTCGATCAGCGGCTGATTGCCGGTGGAAGAGGTGCTCTGTGCCATGGTGCTCGGCTCCTTATGACTCGAAATGGCAAAGCGTTAGCGGATGATGGTCGCGCCGGTCTTGTGCGAAACGTAGACAGCGGCCTTGTTGATCGCGACGTTGATGAGGATGTAGATGACCGCGATAACCAGGTAGACCGACACGAGAGCATCGTAGTTGGTAATGAGCACGCGGGCATTTTGCATGAGGTCGGGGTAGCTCACCACATAGGCGACGGTGGTGTCTTTGACTACGACCACGAGCTGCGAAATCAACGACGGAATAATAAACCGAATCGCCTGCGGCAACACGATTTTAAAGGTGATTTTAGCCTTGGAGAGACCGAGTGCCTGGGCGGCTTCGACCTGGCCGCGCGGCACGGCGTTGACGCCGGCGCGAAAGATCTCGGCGAGTACGCCAGCTGCGGCGAGCGCGACGGGAAGCGTGAGCATCCAAAAAGATGGCAGCGCGATCTTGTACTGGGGCAGCACCAAAAAGAAGAAGTAGATGAACAGCAGGCTCGGTACGCCGCGGAAGAAATCGGTGAGCACGCGGCAAACCAGCTGGAGCGGCTTAATGTCGCTGGTGCGGCCGAGCATAAGGGCTAAGCCCAGCACCAGTGCGATGGCGCCAGCGGTGAGTGCGACTTTAACAGTGCCCTCAAAGCCGGCAAGCAGGAACTTCCAGGTGGTGAGGTGCGTAAAGAAATACCAATAGTGGACCGAAAACTGGCCGGTCACATAGAAGCGCTGCAGTACCAGGATGGCGAGCGCGGCGACAGCAACAAGCGAGATGGCGGTGCCGATGCGAATCTTGGCGCGCATCTTGGGGCCGGGAGCCTCGTAGAGCGCATCGCGCATGGTGAGCGCGGAGGTGGAGTGCTTGCTCATCGGAGGATCCTCACCTTCTTATCGATATAGTTGCCAATGTGGCTCACCACGAAGGCTGTGCCCAGGTAGCCGAGCGCCGAGATAAAGAACGCGGCGACGCCGCCGAGCGAGCGCGTGTTGATATAGCTCACCACGCCGGTGAGCTCTTGCGGCTTAAGCGGCACCTGGCTGCCCAAGGCGGTAGTGAGCATGACGGCGATAAAGAGGTTAGTCATGGGTAATACGCTCGAGCGCAGCGCCTGCGGAATCACGATCTTGGCAAGGATGCGGTTAAAGCTCATGCCGAGCGAACGTGCGGCTTCCACCTGACCGACGCCGACGGTATTGATGCCGCTCATAAAGTTCTCGGAGCCAAAGGCCGAGCCCAAAAGGACCGTGGCGACGATAACGCAGGTGCGGTAGGGCAGGACGACCTTGAGCGGCGGCAGCGCGTAGACGACGATAATAAGCAGCGCGATGCCGGGGATGTTACGGAAGACCTGAACATACAGGTCGCCAAAGACGCGCAGCGGCTTGAGCGGCGACACGCGCATCACGGTGACGGCGACGGCCAGCACCATGGCGATGGCAAACGACTCAAGCGTCATGCCCCAGGTTGCTAGCAGCGCGTCGATATAGTTCTGGCCATAGAGCGACCAAAGCTCGGAGAGACTCATGCGGACCTCCCGCCGATAAGGAAAGGGGCTCCCGCTTGTACGGAAGCCCCGACAACTCAGTGAGGAAACAGTTTAGCGCAATAAAGCGCATCGTGCGTTTCCGTATGGTTTCGTTGCGGCCGTTACCAGGCTCGCTGCCTAGGCGCCGATCTCGGGCAGCTCGGGAACATTGGTGTCGCCCGTACGGTCGCCGATGCAGATCTGCCACAGCTCGGTCCAGGTGCCATCGTCCTCGATCTTCTTAAGGAAGTCGTTGACAAAGGCGACGCCGTCGGAATCGAGCGGTAGACCGATGCCATAGGGCTCCTTGCTGCCGAAGGGCTTGCCGGCGATCTTGTATTTACCGGGCTCGCGGACCAGGGCGCTCTGCTGCATGTTGTTATCGATGACGTAGGCGTCAACGCGGCCCTGCTGGAGTGCCTGGCGGGCTTCCTCGTCGGTCTTGAACTCCTGCTGGCTGGCCTTGGGGGCGAACTCCTCCAGGATGGCGGGACCGTTGGAGCCGGACTGGACGGCGACGTTCTTGTCGGCAAGGTCGTCGACGCTCTTGATGTCGTCGTTATCGGCGAGCACCAGGATGGCCTGCTGGGTGTAGTAGTAGGGACCGGCAAAGGAGACGAGCTTCTTGCGCTCGTCAGTGATGGTGTAGGTGGCAAAGACGGCGTCGACCTGGCCGTTCTGCAGGACGGACTCGCGCGTGTCCGAGGTCACCTGGGTGATCTCGACCTTGTTCTCGCCCAGAATGTAGTTGGACAGGAGCTGTGCGATACCGGCGTCGAAGCCGCGGGTCTGACCGTCTTTCTCGTTGAGGAGGGAGAAGAGCGTAGAGGTCTGAACGCCACCGATCTTAAAGACGCCGGCGTTCTTAACGGCCGTCGCCCAGGTGCTGGCGGCGATGGCGTCGTTATCGGCTTTGGGACCGTTGCCGACGAGCTTGTCGAATGCCTTGGCATCGAGCGTGGCGGAAACCTCGGTATCCTCGGAGCCCTTGGAGGAGCCGGCGGCGGAACCCTTGTCGGCCTCGGCGCTGGTGTCGGAGCAGCCGGCAAGACCAAGGCCGGCGACGGTTGCGAAGGTGGCGGCAACGAAGCCGCGGCGGTCGAGAACGACCTGCTGGGAGAGGTTCTTGCTCATGGTAGAACACCTTTCTCAATAAAATCCCTAGCGGTTGAGTAGAGTTATACCCTATCGCGCTCAAATGGGTCAATACGAAATAACTCAGAAACATACTTACCTTATGGGTAATTCTACCTACCAAAAAGGGACAGGCACCTTTGTGGTGGTTCTGGCCGATGCGGTGGCATGCCTTGCTGCTTTGTCTCAATCTGTAACATCTGCAGCCATTTTTGCCGAGTAACTGTTACAGATCGAGATTTTCTCTTCAGGGGAATTCGAATGTCTCAATCTGTAACATCTGGACGGCCAAAAGGTCCCTATCTGTTACAGATTGAGATAATCGCGTCGTGAAAACAAAAACCTCCGCAGGGGTGCTTCCCTTGCGGAGGTTTTCTTACTCGTTGAGTAGCCTTACGGCTTCGGCGGCCATGTTCTCGACTGTCATGCCGTTCTGAGCGAGCAGCTCGTTGGGGTCGTAGCGGTCGGGGAAGCCCTTGGCGATGCCGAAGGCGCGCGTACGCACGGGCGTGCAGGCCAGGTAGCACGCCACGCGCTCGCCCCAGCCGCCGTCCAAGATGCCGTCCTCGAGGGTGACGACGACGCGATGCTCGGCGGCAAGGCTATCGAGGAACTCGCGGTCAAGCTCGGTTGCAAAGCGCGGGTTGACGAGCGTGGCCTCGATGCCGTACTCGGCAGCCAAGCGGTTTGCCACGCGCTCGCCCAGCTCAAAGAAATCGCCAAGCGCGAGCACGGCAACGTCGCGGCCCTGACGCACCACGTTGTAGCGAACGGCGCTGTAGTCGGTGTCCTCGGCAGGCGCCAAATCGAGGCGGCTAACCAGGCCAATGCCCGGTACGCGGATCGCCACGGGATGCTTGCGGTGGTCGAGCGACCAGCTCAGCATGGACAGATATTCCTCCATGCAGGCCGGCGCTAGGTAGCGCATGTTGGGAAGAGCGCCCAGCATGGAAATATCGAAGAACGAAAGGTGCGTCTCGGACGTGGTGCCAAAGATCGAGGCGCCAAACACCAAGATGGTTGAGGGGGCATCGTTGAGGCACAGGTCGTGCCACAGCTCGTCGTAGGCGCGCTGCAAAAACGTGCCGTACACACCAAAGACTGGCTTGGCGCCCGAGCGCGCAAGCGCGGTGGCAAAGGTCACGGCGTGCTCCTCGGCAATGCTCACGTCGACAAACTGTTTGCCGGCGGCAGCGCGAAGCTCAGGTGTAAAGCCCATGATGTAGGGCGTGGCGGCTGTGATGCCCACGACCTGCGGATCGCGCTCGATGGCGGCGCTGAGCGCCTCGCCCGTGATATCGGCATAGGTGCGCGGTGCGGGCTCGCTCGGATGGCCCGGGCAGAGCTTGCGGCCAGTTGCCATGTCAAACGGACCCACGTGGTGCCAGCGTTCGGGGTCGTTCTGGGCCGGCTCAAAGCCCTTGCCCTTGGCGGTCGAGACGTGGAGCACGATGGGGTGATCGATATTGCGCAGCTCCTGCAACGTGTCGACGAGGGCCAACACATCGTTACCGGCGTCCAGATAGCGGTAGTCGAGTCCCATCGCGCGGAAAACGTTGCGCTCACAGGTGCCGTTGCTGGCGCGCAGCTCGGCCAAATTGCGATACAGGCCACCGTGGTTTTCGGCGATGGACTGGTCGTTATCGTTGACGATGATGATCAGGTTGCTGTCGAGTTCGGCGGCATTGTTAAAGCCCTCAAACGCCAGGCCGCCCGAAAGCGAGCCGTCGCCAATAACGGTAATGACGTTGTACGTATCGCCCGCCAGATCGCGGGCGTGTGCCAAGCCGCAGCCCAGGCTCACCGATGTGGAGGTGTGGCCCATGGCGAACAGGTCGTGCTCGGACTCGTCGGGATTGGCAAAGCCAGAAGCCTCGCCAAAACGTTCCGGATCGATATAGGTATACGCGCGCCCGGTCAGCGCCTTGTGGGCGTAGGTCTGGTGCGAAACGTCAAAGACAATCTTGTCGATAGGGGAGTTAAACACGCGATGAAGCGCAACCGTAAGCTCAACGACGCCCAGGTTGGGGGCAACGTGTCCGCCGACAGCGGCGGAGCTTTCGAGGATGGCGTGGCGAATCTCGCCGCAGAGCAGCGGAAGCTCGGCGCGGTCGAGAGCCTTGACGTCCTCGGGCGTTGTCGTTTGCGTAAGCAGCATCGTTGTGGGTTACTCCATGCGAATCGAGCGTCGGCGCTCCCTCGGCCGACACAATTGCACAAGACAGTCTCGCACATTTTGGCGTTTGATATGTGACGGCGGCGCGGTGATTCGCCAACTGGTGGGGCAAAACGTTTTGTCCGATGCCATACTGATGTGTTCCATGATGTTTTTATCGATTGTGCACAGGCCGTGGCTTGTCGCCATAAGCCGCTGGAAGGAGGCAGCATGTCCGATGCCGTTCGTGCCGAGAAAATCGCGTGCGAAGTAGACCATGCTGCCCGTCAACTGGCACAGGCGGGCCGTCTGGACCTGACGCGCGAGTTTATCCAGCATGGCGATGTGACGGTGTATGCGCATGTGATCTCGGTGGCGCGGGCGAGCCTGTCCTTTGCCGAGCGCTTGGGCCGTGCAGGCATTTTGGTCGACCGCGCCTCGTTACTGCGCGGAGCCTTGTTACACGATTACTTTCTCTACGATTGGCACGACCCCAACCCGAGTCATCGCCTGCACGGATTTCGACATCCGTTTTTTGCCCTGGCGCGTGCCGAGGAAGATTTTGAGCTGACGCCGCGAGAGCGGAATATTATCGTGCGGCATATGTTTCCGCTGGTGCCGGTGCCGCCGACGTGTCGCGAGGCGTGGATTGTTTGTCTGGCGGATAAATGGTGTGCTCTGCGTGAGACGGTCGCCGGCCGCCTGCCGCGCAAGGACGAGACGGACGATAGCGTGAGTAAAGCATCGAGTGAAAAGAGGAGAGGGTAGACGGTGGGGACCGCGATCGACATGTCCTTTGACGGCGCGACGCTTGCCGCCTGCCCGCTTTCGGCACTGGTGCTCTCGTTTGCCTTCTACGGTTTTTGCGGCTGGGCATGGGAATCGACAGTCTGCGCCATGCTCAACCACGGACGCTTTGCCAACAGCGGCTTTTTGCTGGGACCGTGTTGCCCTATCTATGGCGCGGGCGGCATTGCCTGCTGGCTGCTGTTGCGCGGGATTCCGGATGCCCCGAGCCAGTTTGTCGCTGCAGCGCTCGTATGCAGCGTGATTGAGTACAGCGTAGGCGTGCTGTTGGAAAAAACAACGGGCGCTCGCTTTTGGGACTATTCGCATCTGCCGTTTAACCTGCACGGACGTATCTGTCTGTACTGGGCCTGCGCGTTTGGCCTGGGTGCGTTGTGCATTTGCCGTTTAGTGGAGCCGGCATTGCTGGGGCTGCTTGGCCATCTGCCGGTGCTGATTGTGCGGTTGTCCGCCTTTATCGTCGCGGTCGCGATGATGGTCGACGCGTTGTGCTCATTGGCGAGCTGGCGGCGTCTGTCTGATCAGCTGGAGCGCGTCCGGGCCGACCTTGCCGACCGCATCAACGAGTCGCTTGCCGACGCGTCCGACTCAATGCTCGAGCGCATTCCCGATTCTACGATTGACTCGGTGGCACAGACGCACATCCGTAGCCGTGCCGTTAACGCGTGGCTGGCCGAGCTGGGCGACGCCGCGCTCGATGCCCTGCGCGAGAAGGCTTCGATGCCGACGTTTATCGCGGATGGTGCTCGCGGCCTGGCGCTTGCCGCCCGCCGCGTG
>CAJMRO010000060.1:0-10454 GCA_905215825.1 uncultured bacterium | reverse complement strand
TGGCGGGCCTACCTGATCAAGGAGGGCCTGAGGGCGGTCTTCCGGGCGGGGCCGGGCGAGGCCGCCGACGAGCTGGACGGCTGGCTCGCGTGGGCATGCCGCAGTCGGATACCCCGCTTCGTGGAGCTGTCCCGCAAGGTCCGCAGGAAGCGCCGGGGCATACTCAGGTCGATAGAGCTCGGCGTCTCCAACGCGAGGGTCGAGGCGGTGAACAACAAGATCAAGGTGGCCATCAGGCAGGGCTACGGCTTCCGCAACATCGACAACCTGATCGCCCTCGTGATGCTCAGGTGCTCGGACCTGAAGCCGGCCCTGCCGGGGCGCGAGGCGTAGGGACTACCCACACGAACTCACGAAGGCTCCTCTTTTGAGTCCGGGTTCTTAACCAACATAGTTATAGCGACGCCGATCTTAGCGCCGGCATCAAACACCTTACCGCCCTCACGCTTCCAGTCGGAAGTGTTCTGATTCCCCTTAAGGTTGAAGACGTAGATGCTGTTGAATTCTTCCACGAGCGATCGGCGGAACCCGTTGGAGGAAGATCCGTCAACCCATCCGCCGTTGCTTACGAAGCAGACAATGCCCCTCTCTTCGATTCGGTCGCTCGCCCACCTGAAGGCGCGGAAGTACGAATCGTAAAGCGAGTTCTTATTTGTCGCAGTCGTTTTCGCGACATACGTCTGCGCGATGCGGCTGTCGAGCGTCGGATACTTCTCATTCTGGTTATTGTCGTTGGCGCTCGTCTGGCCTACCGAGTAGGGCGGGTTGCCCACAATCACCCGGATCGGGAGCGCGTTCTGGATGCGCACGCGATCCGTGTTGCCATAGAACACCTCGTCATCGAGGGTGTTCGATTCCTCGGTCATCTGGAACGTATCGGTGAGCACCGCACCCTCGAACGGCTGATAGTCGCCGCCTATGCGGGCATGGTAGGTGTACTCGATATTCACCGTCATGATGTAGTACGCGAGCAACAGGATCTCGTTGGAGTGAATCTCGCGAGTGTACTTGCGCTTGAGTTTCTCGTCGGGGATGAGGTCGCTCTCGATGAGGTGCGCCATGAACGAGCCCGTGCCCGCGAAGGGGTCCAGGATGTGCACGCGGTCGTCGGCAAGCGACTGACCGAACTCGCGCTTGAGAACGCGGTCGGTCTCGCGGAGGATGTAGTCGATGATCTCGGTCGGAGTGTAGACGACGCCCATCTTGTCCGAGGTCGCCTTGAACGCGACCTTGAAGAACTTCTCGTAGAGGTCGCGGATGAGCTGCTGACGCGCCGCATCCGACTGGATGGCGGCAGCGCGGCGGCGCACGCTCGCATACACGTCATCGAGGACCTCGGAATCCGATGCCTCCTCAATCTTATGCTCTTCGAGTACGCCCAGGAAACGTTCGATGGCGACGGACACGGGGTTCGACTTCGCAAACTCGAAGTCTCCGAACAGGGCGTCGAACACCGGGACGGTGATGATGTGCTGGGCGATCATCTCGACCGCATCCTGCTCGGTGATGCTGGGGTTTAGCGAGTCCTGAAGGCCGTGCAGGAACGTCTTGAAGCTACCGGACACCTCGTCGTTCTCGCGGACGAGTTTGCCGATGCGCTCGATGTGGCGCTGGGCGATCTTCGCCACGTCCTCGGCCCACTCGTCCCAGTAGATACGCGTGCCGCACTTCTTGACCAGCGTGGTCTTGACGGCCTTCTCCCAGCGCTCGACCGGGAAGAACGTGAGCCTCATCTGCACGCCCTGCGTGATCTCCGCCGCCTTCTGGCTCTCCTCCTCCTGCTTGAGCTTGAGGTCGCCGGCGTCCCACCCCTTCTGGTTGGCAGATCCGGCAACCTTGTTCTTCTCGGCCTCCTGCTGGAGGGCGAGCGCGTTGACCTTGGCCTCGATTCGCTCGTCGTGCGAGCGGAGGGCCTGGAGGATGCTCCAGACGTTCGCGAACACCTTGCTGTCGTCGAGCGCCTCCTCCGGCGTCATGCCGGCGGGGACGAAAATGGGCAGGATGATATAGCCGAAGTCCTTGCCCTCGGCGCGCCTCATGACGCGGCCGACGGCCTGGACGACGTCAACGGTCGAGTTCTTGGCATTGAAGAAGATGACGGCGTCGAGGTTGGGCACGTCGATGCCCTCGGCGAGGCAGCGCGCGTTGGTGAGGATGCGGCACTCGTCCTCGGCGACGTCCCCTCCGAGCCAGGTGATGTTTCTCGTGCGCTGGTCGGACGGCATGTTGCCGTCGACATGGCGCAGCTCGCACTTGAGCGGGAGCTCCTCGTGCTCGTCTTCGGCAAACTTCTCGACGATTTGCGAGAAGGCCTCCGTGATGGTCTTCGATGCATTGATGGTCGAGCAGAAGCCGACGGCGCGGTGCAGCGGCTTGCAGTCGGTCACCATGGTCTCGACGTCATCGACGACGAGCATGCCACCGAGGCCGGTCGCGTCGTCGGGCGCGCCCTCGCCGTGATCGACGAGGCCCTTCCAGCAGCCGATAATCTTGCCGATGTCCGAGGGCTCCAGGCTCATTGCGTTGACGCCCTGGTCGCTCTCCAGGGAGGGCAGGCGGTCCCCGATGGCATCCTCCTGGACGGTGAGGACGACGACCTTGTAGTCGGTGAGCAGCTTCTGCTCCACGGCCTCGCCGAACTTGATCTGGTAGGCGGTGGGGCCGTAGATGGACTCGTCGTCCATGGAGGCGATGGTGTAGTCCTCCTCGGCGCCTTTGCGTTTGGCGGTCTCGCCGTAGATGCGCGGGGTCGCAGTCATGTACAGGCGTTTCTTGGCGGCAACATTCTCGTTGAAGTGGATCTTCATGAAGGCCGAAGCCTCAGTCTTGGAGACGCCGGGGAGGGCGTTGCCGGTCGTGCGGTGGGCCTCGTCGCACACGACGACATCGAACTCGGGCATGCCGAGCGCCTGCGCGTCATGGATGACGCCGATGGATTGGTAGGTCGAGAAGATGACGACCAGCCCGTCGGGGTTCGAGCGTCTGCAACGCTTGAACGAGCGGTACAGGCTCTCGGGATTCGTCGTTGCGGGATACTCGAATGAATCGAGCGTCATCGGGATGACGTCGTCCTTGCGCGACGCCTTCGAGTCCGAGCAGACGACGAGCGAGGACATGGGCACGCGGCTCTGGCCCATCCACTCGCGCATGGACTGTCCGACAAGGGAGATCGACGGCGCGCAGAAGAGGATCGTGCCGGCGGCGGGGCCGATCCAGTCCTCGACGAGGCGGAGGGACATGAGCGTCTTTCCCGTGCCGCACGCCATGATCGCCTTGCAGCGGTCGAACTCCGCCCACTTCTCCTCGATCGCCGCGACCGCGCGCTCCTGATGCGAGCGGAGGTCGTAGGTCACACGCTCGCCGGCGGGGACGCCCTCGATAAACGGAGTCCAGTCGATATTGGAGGCCGCCATCTTGGCGGTATCGATGTACATGGACCCGCTGGCGTCGATTTGCTTCTGGAGGTTCTTTCCCGGGCCCTTCGCCGTCGTCATGACCATCAGGGAGTCGACGCCGTCGATAAATGCCGCATGGGCGAAGAACGAATCGCAGATGCCCTTGGGGAGGTCCTTCTCGCCGTCATAGCACTTGCATTGGATCGCCCACCATTCCCCCGCCTCGGCGGTCTGGGCCATGAGGTCGATTCCGTTGTCTTGGGTGTCGTGGACGGGGCAATCGTCCCATTCGAGTGCCTGGGCTATCGTCCCGACACGGGAGAAGAACAGTGCGTAGAAGGGGTCGTTCTTGAGATAGTAGACGCAGGCCGCCTCGTACTTGTCGCCCTTCTCCTTGGTCGTTGCCGACCCGTTGACGATAGGGTCAAGGGCATCGTAGACGGTCTTCATATAGCGACTCCTTCGTTACAGCTCAGATGTCATCATTTTAGATAAAGTCATTTATCGGTTAATGCTCATTTGAAGGCGAATCGGCGAAGAGAAATACAGTATTAGCAACCTCTTATCAAAAAGCCCGGCATAGCCGGGCTCAACTATATTCGAATGTCGATGATGATCATTACGCAGTCGTGCAAATCGTTTTCTTTAAACAGTCAAACAGCTTGTCGACTTCTTCCGCTTTAGCGCCGAGACGCAGATAGTAGCTACGCAGCTCCTTTCCTGAATAAATCGACGACAGAATGGTCGCAAGTTTATTTAGACGACGCTCGTCGAGAAGCTCGTACAGCATGCTGACTTCTGTCTTGTCCCTCGAATAACCCAGATACGACACTAGCAGGTTCTGAACCGAGCGATACTTATCCAAAGTCCTGTCTTTGTTGTTCGAGCCGTACAAATCAGCGCTATTCCAGGCTGACACCATTTGTTTCGCCGAAGCGAACTCGAACTCAGATCCCGTTGCAATCGCCTTCAACGTCGCTTCAACTGCAGCTTCATCTTGATCCTTGCCGGTAACCCAGAGCCATTTCCCCTTCACGAACCAATCGTCATCAATTGCTTCTTGGTTCCTCGCTATCTTCTCAAGTCTTTTAGAGCTCTCCTCTTCAATCAGTTTCGGAGTATTCCTCACCCCCACACCCCGTCCCTCATTCCTCGAGCCCTCTTTCTTGCAGAGCAACAACCACTCTTCAGGGGTGACAGTCGTCTTGATATGGATGATGGGGGTGGGGGCATTGGCACCATCCATGGAGTCCATCTTGTACGCTGAGCCAGTATTATCGACAAGCGCAGGACCGTTGGCGGTACGCTCGGCAGCGCCACACGCGTCGGCGACGTGCGCGGCGACGCCGCGCGTACCGCCAACGGGTAACGCGGCGCCGAGCAGTGAGGCTACGGTCTTAGCGGTCATTGTTATCGCACTCCAGACCGGCAAGGTATGTGATCAGGTCAGCTTTGTCGACGCGCCAGGCCCGACCGATCTTGATTCCACCCGCTGCTTTTAGAATCTCAATTGAAGTCGTCTTACAAACGTTCATGAGCATTGCGATATCACGCGCTGTGACACAAGCATACGGAATCTTGTTCAAAGCTCGACACCATTCCTTACGCCTCACAGTGCTCATTTGATTCGCGTTTATATCGTTCATCTGAACTCCTTTCGTTCGTGTGGTTTACGTAGTTCACACTACTTGACCTGCGACATGGCGCTAACTATTATTTTTAGCAGAATGGAGTTTAACGGGCTTTGAGCAGCTAGAGGAGCACTTATGAGTACAGGAAAAATTAAAGTTCCCACCACTAACGACGACTTAATCCCTTGGACATTGCCAATTGCCCGACTGATTTACGTCAATTTCGACGGCTCAGAGCGTCCGGCGTTCCTTTGCAAAGCCGGAGCCAAGGCATACGGTCTTCCAGACGGCTTTGCAACGGGTGCCCTACTCAATTTAGATACGAGTGACTTAGGTGAAGTCAAACGTTTCATCGAAGCCTACGGTCTCCCCGTTTCACCCTACGCCGGAGAGTTTGAGCGGGTTGAAAAACGATATATCTCTAACGATGAGTTCTCTGACAATCCGATAGGTGACGGCTTTGAAAAATGGCAAGACGCACTAGACGGTTCACAAAGAAGTGTCGAAATCAGAGACGCCTTTGATTTATCGTTGTTTAATCACTACAAAGGACGCGACGGTTCAGCTGGTACAGAAGCGGCAAACCTGATTCAGGGTATAAGGAAGAATAACGAGCAAGTCATTCTGATGGATGACCTGCTTTCTACCATATCTATCATGCAAGTCGCAGCGCTTCTCTTCGCGTGTAAATCTGCGTTTGGGCCAAAGGCTTATGACATGACAATTAAGCTGCTGACCAAATTGCCTAATAACAAGAGCGTCATGAAACACTTCGGCCAGCTTTCCGTCGCTTGTCAGTTGCCCGTAGAAATCAATTCAAAGATTAATGAGCACGATTTACAACCGAATGTCATCGCTGCAAGAATTGTCGCCTCTCGTTACTTGGAATCGCTCGAAGCGCCCCTCGCCGCCTTTCTGGATCTCGCTCTGCATCCTTATCCCGAAAATCACCGCATCATCCTTGATCGCACTCTTCTAAAACTGGCAAAAATAGACCTGGAACCTGAAAAACAATTTGCGGGGAGTCTTACCAGGGCATTTACTGCGCAGCTTCTGGAATATCTTCAGAGCAATCAAGCCTGGCGTTCTTGTGAACTCTGCAGACGTCCCTACAAGATCCGTCAGCAAACGATGCACGCACTTACAAGCCCAGAGGCCGCGAAGAAGGAGCAGTCAAAACCGAGGAGGACGACTAAGAAACAGAAATCATATTGCACAAAGGCGCATGAGGAACATGCGCGTCGCATGGTTCAAGCAGAGAGACAAGCTATACGCCGGATGGATCGGAAAGCACGGGGTTTCGATTCCGAATAACATCGACAAGACGTTCTAAACGTGACGAGATTGTGAATACGCATTTCAATTTTGAAGAGTTAAAACCCGTTTTATTGCACACAGCATTGCACAGTCAGTTGCACACAGCGTCCTATAAACAAGAACGCAGGCCAGAGAAAACAATCTCTGACCTGCGTTTTTGTTAATGGAGCCAGTGACAGGAATCGAACCCGCAACCCACTGATTACAAATCAGTTGCGCTACCGTTGCGCCACACTGGCACACTTGGCGCTTTCACGCGAAGCGAGTTAAGAATAAAGGAATTGCGGACGGGGCGCAACAGGCCGCACGGCGTTATACAAATATGCAAAATCCAGCAACAACGCGTACCAGGCCCGTTCATTTCTGTCAGTGCGCCCTCAATCTTAAAACCATTCGCCAGAACGAATAGTTTTAATTACAATTGCTATATATAAAACTATTCGTTCTGGCGAAGGGTTTCGCGATGCTTACTACCAAAGAAGCCGCCGAGCTGCTCGGCATCACTCCGCGCAGGGTGCAGGAGCTCATAAAAAACGGAGCACTTGAGGCCCGCAAGGCTTCTGGTGTATGGCTCATCGACAAAGACAGCGTCGACACGCGACTCCGCTCTGTGACCAAAACGGGGGGACGTCCCCGCCGCGGCCACGGTAAGAGCGAGATCGCGTTCACCCTCATGAACCGCACGTACGAAGTCGCTCAGCTGGTCTACAGTACATCGCGAAAAGACTTTACCCACATCGGTGCCGACATCGATTACGCCCACGCCCCTATTGGAGTATTTGGCCCTAATAGCCCCATATCGCTAGACTCCTTCCGCATCTGGTGGCGCGGCCGCGGTATCCCGCTCGCACGCATTGGGCTAGCCTCCCTGCTTGCAGAAGCCGCAGTCGATGTTCCCGATGAACTCGTCCAGCGAAATCTCGGCCTCTCCTTATCCGACCAGTATTGGATTAGGCCCCAAGGTTCCGGTCTCACCTGGGAGGATATCAACTTCTTCAATAACGCCTTTGATGACGTCTCGCTGTCCATTGCACCCTTTGCCCCAGAGGGAAAAGCGGCTGCCGCAAAGCCCGATAACACCTCGGACGGCAATCTTCAAAAGTACTGGACGTGCGAGGGCGAACGTCGAATTCTGCATAAGGCAGGAGCGCACCTGGACCAGGAACCTTATAACGAGCTGGTGGCGACCGCGCTCCACCGTCGCATCCTAAACGCCTGCGATTATGTGCCTTACTCGCTCGAGGGCACGGGCACTTCCGCCCTGAGCACATGCGATGTCTTCTTAACTGATGAAGAAGAGTATGTCCCTGCGTTCTATGTAAACCAGCACGCAAACGCAGATGAACGGCTAACCGACTACGAGCGATATGTAGCAAACTGCGAGGAGCTCGGGGTGACAGGCGTCAAGGATGCCCTTGACCGCATGATCGTATGTGACGACATCATTGCCAACTACGATCGTCATTGGCGCAACTTCGGCCTCGTGCGAAACGTAAACACGCAAGCTTGCAGACCTGCCCCCATCTTCGATTCGGGCTCATCGCTCTGGTGCAACATATCACTAGAGGAGCTTAGGGCGGGAGAGCACAGTTTTACCAGCGCACAATTTCATTCAAGCCCCGCCAAACAAATGTTGCTCGTCGAGGACATGGGCTGGTTTGACTGCGACAAACTCGAAGGCTTCGTTGACGAGGCAATCGAGATTCTGTCTAAAAACGATGCTCTAGCAGCGAGACTACCTTATCTAAAAGAGGCGCTAACGTGGCGCCTCGAAAGAATGATCGACATCGCTGAATGGAGTTAGCAAGGCAGCATTGCCCCGCCAACTCCCCTACCGTCCGCGCAACGCCTTGAGCTTGGCCAGGGTATCGGGGCTCAGGCGGCTGCCCAGAGTCATCTTGATCTGCGGAGCTTCCTCTGCCTCGTGAACGTCGTTATCGATCTGTTTGATCTCGTCCACCAGCATACGGCTCGAGATGCGCGTGACGCCCTTGCCCATGACGACGGCCTGTATTGTGCCGTCACTCGATACCACGGAGCACGCGCGGCCTTCCTCGCGCGCCTCGATGCAGAGCTTCTGCACCACGGTATCGGCAGAGACGCCCGTCGGTGAGAACTCGATACGCACGCCGCGGGCCGGCAGGTTGGGGCGCTCGCTGGAGATATTGCCCGCGCCGTCGAACACGACTACGGCCTCGTAGCGGCCCTGGGCAAACGCCGCCACGTCGTTGATGAGCGCAGTGCGCGCCATATCGTGGACGTCACTGGAATACGGATCGTCGGAATGGTCGTACACGAGCTTTTCGTAGCGCGGCGTGCAGTGGATCACGTTGTAACCGTCGACCACCAGCAGCTCGGGCTTATTGGAGTGCACCGTCGAGACTGGGTCGGCGATGGCCTGCGCAAACGCATTGCCGCCCACGCCATAGGTCGCGGCCGAAACAATCGGCTTGGCCGAGCCCTCGCCAAAGCGCTTGGCCTTGGACTTGGCGCGGTTCTTCTTGGACATGCGCTACTCCTCCCCCATGAGCTCGCCGGCATTGCGGCGCAGCCATTCAAAGCACAGCGCCGTGGTCGCCTGGGCAACATTGAGGCTCTCGGTCATGCCGCGCTGGGGAAGCTTGGTCAAAAAGTCGCACTTCTCGAGCACCAGGCGCGAGATGCCGTCGCCCTCGGAGCCCATGACGAGCGCAACGCGGCCCTCGAAGGGAGCGTCCCAGCAGCTGCCCTCGGCGTGCTCGGAGGCGCCACCCACCCAAAAGCCAGCGGCCTTGAGGTCATCGAGCGCACGGGCGATATTGGGAACCTGTGCGATGGGCAGATGCATGACGGCGCCGGCAGAAGTCTTGTAGCTGCCCACGGTCACGCCGGCGGCACGCTTGTTGGCGATGATGACGCCGGCCGCGCCCACAACCTCGGCGGAGCGCACGATGGCGCCAAAGTTGCCGTCGTCAGTCACGTGGTCGAGCACCACGACAAGTGCCGGGCCCTCGCCTGCGCGGTCGAGAATATCGGCGACATCGGCATAGGGGAAGTTGCCAACCTCGAGCGCAATGCCCTGGTGAGCGCCATGGCTCGACAGCGCATCGAGCTGCGCGCGCGGCACATACTTAATGCGGACGCCCGCGGCGTTGAGGTCGTCGACCAGGCGCGACAAGGCAGCATCGCGCTCCCCGCCCTCGGCGATGAGTGCGCACTTGATGGGAAAACCAGTGCGCAGCGCCTCGGCGGCAGCACGACGACCTTCGATAAACTCGCCCTTGGGAGCCTGGACAACGTCGCGGTTGCGATCGCGCTGCGGACGTGCGGCCTGGGTGCGATCGCGCTGGCCCTTGGAAGCGGCAGAGCGATCATTGCGGCGAATCGGACGCGAGCCAGAAGCAGCCTGCTTGCCTCCACGCGATGCACGCTTGCGATTGTCGGCCATAAAGCGGCCTCCTTTAAATACTTTTCAAACAGGACAAAAGAAGCGACCGCTTAAGACGAATAGCTCAAGCGGTCGGTACGGGTTTTCCAAGTGCCCGAGATTGCCGTGAAAGAGGAGCGACGCGTACTTGAGTACGCGAGCGACGGTTTGAACGGCAAGGTCGGGTGCTTGGGAAACCCGCGGGGATTAGAGAGATTTGATACGGGTGCCGGCGGCGGTATCCTCAATGGTGAGGCCCAGGTCCTTGAGCTGGTCGCGGATGGCGTCGGCCAGATCCCAGTTCTTGGCGGCACGGGCCTCGGCGCGGGCCTCGAGAATCTTGGCAGCAGCCTCGTCCACGTCGTCGCCCGTGTAGGCGACCAGGCCGGCGGCAACGCCTAGCAGACCCAGCGGCAGCTCTACCTTGGGCTCGGGGAGCTCAACGCCAAACGTATCGAGCAGCTCGGCCAGCGTGTCGGCGGCGGCAAACTGGGCGCCGATCAGGTCTCCGGCGTGGGTGGGGAACACATAGTGGTGGTCGAAGCAGGTGGTGCAGCCGTGCTTCATCAGCTCGCCCATGCCGGTGAGGGAGGAGAGACGGATGACGTCCTCGTCCAGATTTTTCCAGATCTCGTAGAGGGTTTTGAGCCAGTCGAACAGCTCCATATTCTGCACCTGCGGGAGGTTGCGGGAGAACACCTGATA
>CAJMRO010000059.1:0-10517 GCA_905215825.1 uncultured bacterium | reverse complement strand
CTGGGTGCCGCGATGGCATCGATGATTGGGTCGGCCCAGGTCGACCTGGAGATGCTCGATCAGCGTGGCCGTCGTTCCTGGGATACCTATACGGCTCGCTTGGGCGACGCGCTCGATGCGGCCGCATGCCGCCCGTGTCTCAACGATCCGACATTTATGGTCGAGCGTCGTGAGTCAGAGCTTGCCTTGACGGCCGATCGTTTGTCCGGTGCCATAACGCGCTCGGTCGGGGCGTTCCGATCCAGCTTTGAACGCCTGCCCGAGCGTCTGGCTACAAGCACCTCGGGACTCGATGGCAAGCGCCATGCGCTCACGCTTGCGAGTTCCCGTCTGGAGCATCAGGGACGTACGATGCTCAGCAAACCCGCGTCCGACCTGGGCCGAGCTGCTGCGTCGCTCGATGCCCTGTCGCCGCTCAAGGTGCTTGCCCGTGGCTATTCCATCGCATACAGCGATGATGGTGTGGCTACGAGCGCCAAGACCTTTAAGCCCGGCGACGCCATCCGCGTGCGCATGGCAGACGGCAACGTGGCAGCAACGGTCAATACGGTCGAGTAGACCGCGTTTCATAGCGATAAACCTTTAGGAAAGGAAACAGATATGGCAGAGAAGACCCCGGTCGAGCAGCTTACGTACAAGCAGGCTTCGCAGGAGTTGGAGCTCATCATACGCAGCTTGGAATCGGGCGATATGGAGCTCGAGGAGTCGCTTGAGAGCTATACCCGCGGCGTCGAGCTCCTCAAGAGCCTGCGTACCCGCTTGTCCGATGCCGAGCAGAAGGTCTCGGTGCTCCTTAAGGACGTCGACGGCAACGACGTGCTCGCCGACGGCGAAGCCGCCAACACCGACGACAACCTTTCGTTCTAACCATCCCGACCAAATATAATTACCTTGGTCTGTGAGAAAGGAACCAACCATGTGTGATTGCATCTTCTGCAAAATTGCCAACCACGAGATCCCCTCGACCGTCGTCTACGAGGATGACCAGGTCATCGCGTTCGACGACCTCAATCCCCAGGCGCCGGTCCACACGCTCGTGATCCCCAAGAAGCACTACAGTGACATCGCCGATAACGTGCCCGCCGAGACCATGGGCGCCATGGCCCACGCCATCCAGGAGGTCGCCAAGGCCAAGGGTCTGGAGGACGGTTTCCGCGTCATCTCCAACAAGGGCGTCAACGCCGGTCAGACCGTCATGCACTTCCACATGCACGTCCTCGGCGGCAAGAACCTGGGCGAGAACCTCATCTGAGGACGCACGGCCCGTCGCCTTGGCTGCCTTTGGAGTAACCTATGCAGTTTTCTCAACTCGAATACCTTCAAGCGGTAGCGAACTACGGCGGCGTGCGCAAAGCGGCTCGCGCCGTTCACGTGAGCCCACAGGCTGTCTCGTCGGCAATTAAGAAACTGGAGTCTGAGTATCAGATCGTTTTGCTCAATCGATCGGCGGGGGAGGCTGTTTTGTCTCCGGCGGGCAGAGAATTTGCGCGTCGTGCACGCGTGATCCTGGCACAAGTCGACGATCTCAAAAAGTACACCCAATCGGGGAACGGTGGCGTTTCGCCCGACGGCCACTTTCGTCTTTACGTCCCCTGTCTTCACGGGCGGGGGCGTCTTTTTTCCGAAAACTGGTACGACTCGTTTGAAAGCTCGCACCCTCAGATTCACCTTGATGTGTGGCATCAGCCAACGGCTACATGCTTTGAATCACTTGTGCTTGGCATTTCGGATGCGGCCATCTCATTTGAGGAACCAAGGGACAGTGTCCTTTCTTCGAAATACTTGGGTGAAAAGGAGCTCAAGGTTCTTTCGTGCCCAGCGGGTCATCAATCTGTGGGTGCTATGACCGTTCGTGAGTTACTGGGCGGCAGGTTAGCTGTTCCCATTAATTTGTCGCCCTGTCTCAATGCGATCAATCAATGCCCCGAAGCTCAGCTGGTTAATTTCCGCTTCCGCGACGTCGAATACGGAAACAGAGCGCAGGCTGAGTTTCTTCAAGCCGGGGGATTGATATTGGGTTTTTCTGGCTCTTCTCTCGCATCAGATGGGTCGGAAGTGAGCGAGTACTCTATTGAAGGTTCGCATGACGTAGCCTTGCCCATCTACTTTTGCTATCGACAAAATGCCTGGACCGATCGACACCAGACGGTATTTCTTCACCTATTGCGTCATCTTGCTTCGTGAGGCCATTTGGCCTCGTGTCGTCAAGTGAATGTTGACGCCTTGTAACACATGACTGACGGCTTTGCCCTCATGCTTTTCCAAGATTCCGATTTAGATTGTTGACTCTTGGAGGGCGGAGCATGAAAAACCGTACGGTTTTGCTTTATATGACGTTTGTTTTTCTGTCGAACTTCAGCACCATTTTGTATTTTCTGACGGTTTACCTTGAATTCGTCGGATTCTCGATGGTGGCGATTTCTAGCATGATGATTGCATATCAAGTGAGCAAGTTCATCCTTGAAGTTCCCACTGGCTATATTGCCGATAGGTTTGGACGAAAGACAAGTGGTCTCGTTGGCGTCGTGGGGATGCTTGGATACTACGCCGCCCTGCTTCTCGTCCGTTCTCCTCTGCTTTTAATCGGCGCGTTTGCTCTCAAAGGTTTTGCCGCTGCATGTATGAGCGGGTCCATGGAAGCGATTTACATTGACAGCGTCTCTCTGGACCAGCTCGTAAGGCTTAATGTCGTTGAGCGATTTGTTTTCTATGCCTCTTATGCCCTCTCCGCTTGTGTGGGCGGTTTCATTTCGTCCGCTGGCGCGTATCTCATTGGTCTTTTGGCAGATATCATCGCAATGGTGTTGACGTTGGTTGTCGTTGTCTGCATTCCTGAGATGCGAAGAGGGGACACTACAGCGACACCTAAGCGTGGAATTAGCCCGAAGATGATCGGTGCCGCTATTGCGCGTAACGGCATTCTTCGTTCAGCGTTCATCATGGACTGCTCTCAGGCATTTGCTTTTGTCGCCCTGGAAGACTTTTTCTCACTGTTGCTTGCGGGTCGCGGAATGAATGCCGTCGCTTCGGGTGTGATCATTGCGGTCCAGCTTCTTGCCTCGGCCTCCATGGGGCTTATTGTGCCCAGTGTGATTGCTCATGTCGACAAGGGCCGTTTTGCGCGTATTTGCGGCATCGTGCGCCTTTCCCTGGCTGCTCTGTTTTTGATTCCCTTTACTCCGGTCTATTTGCTGCCCGTGTTCTATGTACTGCAGACGGTCGCGTACTCGTTATTTGCTCCAATTAAATACTCAATTTTTCAAAATGCTGTCGATTCTTCGATGCGCTGTTCCCTGATTTCGGTCCAAAGCCAGATGGTGGCGGTGGGTGCCATCCTTTTCTATCTGTTCAATGCTGCGTTGAGCAGCATCGCGGGCATTCGAGTCGTATTGCTTGTTGCGCTCGGGATTTCTTCTTTGGTGTATATTCCCGCGCTATTTCGTCTTACAAGTCAAAGGCCATGAGTATTTAGGCACCGATAACTTATATATCAACGCAATAAACCCGAGCGCGAGGGCGTTTGGGTTTATTATTGAAGCGTATGTAACCTGGCGGCGCCACACCGCCTGTTAGTAGGGAGACACATGAACGTTCTGGTCGTCAACGCGGGATCTTCGACCCTTAAGTATCAGGTCATCGACACCAAGTCCCATAAGGTGTCCGCAAAGGGC
The DNA here is from genome assembly GCA_905215825.1 of uncultured bacterium. Lineage (GTDB taxonomy): Bacteria > Actinomycetota > Coriobacteriia > Coriobacteriales > Coriobacteriaceae > Collinsella. The sequence continues at coordinate 6,846 of CAJMRO010000059.1, read as the reverse complement.
TCCTGCGAGCGCGTCTGCTTTACCGGTGGTACCTTCACCCATGCTGCCAATGGCTCCAAGAAGGTGACCGAGAACATCGAGTTCCCCGACCACAAGGTCGCCATCGAGGTCGTCCTGAAGGACCTTGAGGCCAACGGCGTCAAGATCGAGGGCATCGGCCACCGTATCGTTCAGGGCGGTTGGTACTTTGGTGATTCCTCCCTCGTCGACGAGGACGTCCTCGCCAAGATTCGCGAGGTCGCCCCGCTGGCGCCGCTGCACAACAACCCCGAGGCCAACGTTATCGAGTACTGCCTGGAGCAGTATCCCGATCTGCCCAACGTCACGGTCTACGACACCGCTTTCCACTTCAACATGCCCGAGGTCGCCAAGACCTACGCCCTTCCCAAGGATGTTTGCGACAAGCTGCACATCCGTAAGTACGGCGCCCACGGCACCAGCTATCGCTACATCTCCAAGAAGGTCGCCGAGATGACCAACGGCGAGGCCCGCAAGGTCGTCGTGTGCCATATCGGCTCCGGCGCTTCCCTGTGCGCCATCGAGGACGGCAAGTGCATGGACACCACCATGGGCTTGACGCCGCTCGACGGCGTCATGATGGGCACCCGCTGCGGCTCCATCGACCCGGCTACCGTGTGCTACCTGCAGCGCGAGGGTGGCTACACCTTCGACGAGGTCGACGAGATGATGAACAAGAAGTCTGGCCTTTTGGCTGTGACCGGTGGCAAGACCAACGACTGCCGCAACGTTGAGGAGCTCGCCGCTGCTGGTGACCCCGAGGCTCAGCTCGCCTTCGATATGTTCGTCTACAAGATTGCCGCTAAGGCCGCCGAGATGGCCACCTCCATGTGCGGCATGGACACCCTGGTCTTTACCGCCGGCATCGGCGAGCACGCTCCGGCCGTTCGCGCTGGCGTGGCCGATCGTCTGGCCTTTATGGGCGTCAAGATGGATCACGCCCGTAATGCCCTGCGTGGCGACGGCGCTTGGTGCCTGTCCGCCAAGGATTCCAAGGTCAAGATTTTCGTCATCCCTACGGACGAGGAGTTCATGATCGCTTCCGACGTCGAGCGCATCGTCAACGGCAAGTAATTGCAAGAGGGGAGGGGCTGGACGACCGAGCGCCGTTCGGCCCCTCTTTTGCGCTCGTTGGGCGATATGCTGATATCTATTTATCAAGATATGATAACTTCTTATTAAAATGCGGCCGCCTTAAGGGGCCTGCGTCGACCGTATTGCACTGCGAAGGAGTCTCATGAACGTACTTGTTGTCAACGCCGGCAGCTCAAGCCTTAAATATCAGCTTTTGGATACCGATACCCGCAAGGTTTTCGCCAAGGGCAACTGCGAGCGTATCGGATCGGACATGGGCATCTTTGGCCACTCCGAGAACGGTGGCGCTAAGCAGACCGAGGAGGTCCCTTTCCCCGATCATCGCTCTGCTATCGCTCGCGTGCTCGAGGAGCTCGAGAAGACCGACTTTACGATTGATGGCATTGGGCATCGTATCGTTCAGGGCGGCTGGCACTTCGATGATTCCGCGGTTGTCGACGACGAGGTTATGGCCAAGATTCTTGAGGTGGCACCGCTTGCTCCGCTGCACAACTACGGCGAGGCCGCAGCGATTGAGTATTGCCGTGAGAAGTATCCGGAGCTGCCCAACGTGGCGGTCTTCGACACCTCGTTCCACATGACCATGCCCGAGGTTGCCTACACCTACGCGCTGCCCAAGGACGTTTGCGACAAGTACCACGTGCGCAAGTACGGCGCCCACGGCACGAGCCACCGCTATGAGTGGATGATGGCCAAGGAGATCCTGGGTTCGCGCTGCCACCGCCTGCTTTCGTGCCATCTGGGCAACGGTGCTTCGCTCGCTGCTATCGAGGACGGCGTGTGCCGCGACACCACGATGGGTCTCACGCCGCTCGATGGCCTGATGATGGGCACCCGTTGTGGTTCCATCGACCCGGCCACCGTGTGCTACCTGCAGCGCGAGGGCGGCTACAGCTACCAGGAAGTCGATGACATGATGAACAAGCAGTCTGGTCTGCTTGCCATCTCGGGCATCTCCAACGACGCCCGCGACATCCGCACGCGCGCCTCCGAGGGCGACGAGCGCTGCCTGCTCGCCTTCGATATGTTCGCCTATAAGGCCATGCAGCAGGCCGGTTCCATGATCGCTTCCATGGCGGGCGTGGACACCATTACCTTTACCGCCGGCATCGGCGAGAACGACTGGTCGATCCGCAAGGCCTTCTGCGACTGCTTTGAGTGGTTGGGCGTGCGCATCGACAACAACAAGAACCGCGAGGCCGTGGGCAACGGCCCACAGGTCATCAGCGCCGCCGGCTCTTCCGTCACGGTTATGGTCATCCCCACCGACGAGGAATACATGATCGCCCACGACGTCGAGCGCCTGACCAAGAACAACTAACGCGCGCATTTGCAAGTAAACGAAAGGCCTCCAGAGCAACAGCTCCGGAGGCCTTTTTACTAGCAGGTGGACGGCGGAAACCCCATCCCATTTCGAGCGCAAATACTGGGACACGCTTTCCGGTTGAGGCACGTTGCGGAAAGTGCGACCCACAATAAAGCAAAATTCCGTCCCAAAGTTTCCCAAACAGGCCCCAAGCGGAAGCCACATCCCACAATCCGCCTCCAAACTGGGATGTAGTTTCCGGCACAACAACCGCCGAAGCCCACCGGCCTTTCAATCTCCAAAGTGATCATCATCAGCAACGCCTGCGCTCCCAGCAACGGCACCCATCCATTCAGATTTTCAGCTCCAGCTCGTAGCCAAGCCGCCGTCCACCCCGGATTCTCTGATTGCTACGTGGCGGCAGGGACCCTACAGGGTAAAGCTCTGAAAATATTCCGCAGGACGCATGAAACCCCCGCCGCACGAAGTGCGCAGCGGGGGTTTCATGCATGTCCGAGGACGTTTTCAGAGCTTTACCCTGTAGGGTCCCGAGGGGATATGTCCGCTACTCAGCCATCTGGGCCTGGACGGCGGTGATGGCCACGACACCCACGATGTCGTCGGCAGAGCAGCCGCGCGAAAGGTCGTTAACCGGCTTGGCGATGCCCTGCAGGATGGGGCCGTAGGCGTCGGCGCCGGCGAAGCGCTGGACCAGCTTGTAGCCGATGTTGCCGGCCTCGAGGTCGGGGAACACGAGCACGTTGGCCTTGCCGGCAACGGAGGAGCCGGGAGCCTTGAGCTGGGCGACGGTGGGGACAATAGCGGCATCGAGCTGCAGGTCGCCGTCGATGGCGAGCTCGGGAGCCTTCTCCTTGCAGAACTTCACAGCCTCCTGGACCTTCTTGGCGACCTCGCCGCCAGCGGAGCCCATGGTGGAGTAGGAGAGCATGGCCACGTGCGGCTCAACGTTGCCCATGAAGGTGGACCAGGAGTGAGCGGAGGCGATGGCGATCTCGGAGAGCTCGTCGGAGGACGGGTTGATGTTGAGGCCGCAGTCGGCGAAGATCAGCGTGCCGTCAGTGCCGAACTGCGGGGTGTCGGTGCACATCACGAAGAAGGCCGAGACCAGCTTGGTGCCCGGGGCGGTCTTGAGGATCTGAAGCGCGGGGCGCAGGGTGTCGGCGGTGGAGTGGCAGGCGCCGGAGACCAGGCCGTCGGCATCGCCCATCTTGACCATCATGGTGCCAAAGTAGGTGGCGTCCATCACCTGGGCGCGAGCCTGCTCGATGGTAACGCCCTTCTTGGCGCGGAGCTCGGCAAACTTCTGCGCGTACTCCTCGTGCTTCTCGGCATTGCGCGGGTCGATGACGGTAGCGCCGGGAACGTTGATCTCGTCGGGGTTGCCCAGGATGACGATCTTTGCCAGGCCCTCCTCGATGATTTTGGTGGCCGCGACGATAGTGCGCGGATCCTCGCCCTCGGGCAGGACGATCGTCTTAAGGTCGGCCTTGGCGGCAGACTTCATACGGTTTAGGAAATCGCTCATGTTACTCCTTACAAGCGTTTCGCTAAGCTCCAGGCACCCGGCTGTTCACGAATAAACCCGCTGCTAGCGGGTTTACCTTTCAATTATGTACGCCGCGGTGCTTGAGCTTTCCTTGTGTGGCAAGCTCATTATAGGACGCATTAGCGCTATAATCGCTCTGATAAATATGTCTCGAAGAATGTTCGAGAAAAGCCCAGCTAACGAGCCCGTGGCTTTTGACAAGGAGTATCGATGCAGATTACCTCAGGCCTGCCTGAAGGCTTTAACGCCGGCGCGTACGACATGATTGTCGTCGGTGCTGGATATGCCGGTGCCGTTTGCGCCCGCCGTCTTGCCGAGACCATCGGCTATCGTGTTGCCGTTTTGGAGCGCCGTAGCCACATTGCGGGCAATGCCTATGACTGCACTGACGAGGCCGGAATCCTGATCCACGAGTACGGTCCGCATATCTATCACACTTTTAACGAGCGCGTGCACAATTTCCTGTCGCGCTTTACCAAGTGGACGGATTATCAGCACAAGGTGCTCGCCAACATCAACGGTACCCTTATGCCCGTGCCCTTCAACCATGCGAGTCTCAAGCTCGCCTTTGGTGACGAGCGCGGCGAGGAGCTGTATCAGAAGCTCGTGGAGACCTTTGGCAAGGATGTCAAGGTGCCCATTATGGAGCTGCGTAAGAAGAACGACCCGGATCTTGCCGAGGTCGCCGATTACGTCTACGAGAACGTCTTTTTGCATTACACCATGAAGCAGTGGGGCCAGACGCCCGATCAGATCGATCCCTCGATCACCGGCCGCGTTCCCGTCTTTGTGGGCGATGATGACCGCTACTTCCCGCAAGCTCCCTTCCAGGGCATGCCGCAGGAGGGCTACACGGCGCTCTTTGAGCACATGCTCGACCACGACCTGATCGACGTGTTCTGCGACGTGGACGCCCGTGACCTCTTTGAAATCGACGAGACTACCGTCAAGATCGACGGCAAGGTCTATGGTGGCGAGATCGTCTACACCGGTCCGCTCGATGAGCTGTTCAATCTCGATCTGGGCGCGCTACCGTACCGCACGCTCGACATGAAGTTCGAGACGCTCGATATGGACCAGTTCCAGCCCGTGGGCACCGTCAACTACACCACGAGCGAGGACTACACGCGCATTACCGAGTTCAAGAACATGACCGGTCAGATCCTGCCCGGCAAGACCACCATCATGAAGGAGTACTCCAAGGCCTATACGCCCGGCTCGGGCGAGACGCCGTACTACGCCATTCTTGAGCCCGAGAACCGTGAGCTCTATGAGCGCTATCTTGAGCGCGTCCAGAACCTGACGAACTTCCACCCGGTGGGTCGTCTGGCCGAGTATCGTTACTACGATATGGACGCCGTGACCAATTCCGCCCTCGATCTTTCGGATGAGATTATCGCCTGCCATGCATAAAGTCATAACATTCGGTATTCCCTCGTATAACGCCGCCAAGGACATGGACCATTGCATCACCTCCATCTTGGAGGGGAGCAATTACGCCACCGATATCGAGATTATCGTGGTGGACGACGGCTCCAAGGACGAGACGGCCGATAAGGCCGATGAGTGGGAGGCACGTTATCCCGGTATCATTCGCGCGGTACACCAGGAGAACGGTGGCCACGGTATTGCCGTCCTTTCGGGTCTGCGCGAGGCACAGGGCACCTACTACAAGGTTGTCGACTCGGATGACTGGCTCGACGCTGCGGCTCTTTCGACCATGCTGTCGATTCTGCGTGGCTTTGAAGAGCGCGATCAGCGCGTTGACCTGTTTATCTCGAACTACGTGTACGAGAAGGTTTACGAGGGCACGCATACCGCTATTGGCTACAAATTTGCCCTGCCGCGCAAAAAGATCTTTTCCTGGGATCAGATCGGTCATTTCCGCCTGGACCAGAACCTACTCATGCACAGCCTGTGCTATCGCACGGATGTGCTGCGCGAGTCCAACCTTCCCATGCCGCCGCACACGTTCTATGTGGACAACATCTACGCCTACGTGCCGCTGCCGCGTTGCAAGACCATGTACTACGCCGACATCGACCTCTATCGCTACTTTATCGGTCGCGAGGGCCAGAGTGTCAACGAGGCCACGATGGTCAAGCGTCTGGACCAGCAGTTCCGTGTGACGCGCATCATGATGGAGTCGTACCACCTGTACAGCGATGTTGAGTCGTCGCGTCTGCGCTCGTACATGATGGGCTATTTCACCATGATGATGGCGATCTGCTCGGTGCTCACCAAGCTTTCCGAGGAAGATTGCGCCGACGAGCGCCTAAAGACGCTGTGGAATGATTTGAAGGCCTACGACGAGCGCATGTATCGTCGTGCCCGCTACGGCGTGGTCGGGTTCTTCACCAATCTGCGCGGACGGGCCGGAGACAAAACCACACTCGGCCTATACCGTCTTGCCTCAAAGATCTTCAAATTCAACTAGCTGCCGAGTAATCGCTGCTGATAGGTTGACTGGGCCCCTTGGCCTTTAGTTTGCTACTGCGAACAGTCCTGCTCGCACGGAAAGCACATTAAGTGCTTTCCGGCTCGTGCGGAACTTGTATCAAACTAAAGGCCAAGGGGCCTCTGCTATAAGAATCGATTGTCAGGTTATTTGAATTTGAAGATCTTCGACGCGCGGTACACAGGGGCCTGGGCTGAAAAAATATTAGTTGGTAGTCGGTCGGAGGCGGGCGGGCATTACGTTTGTCGCGAGTTCCGCATGCAAAGAAGGCCACTTAATGTGGCCTTCGTCTTGCATAGGACTGTAGAGCAGCAAACGTAATGCCCGCCCGCCTCCGACCGACGGTCGAGTGAGATTACTTCGCAGCACCTGGGATTCCGTGGGAGGTTTTGGCGGTTTTGG
>CAJMRO010000058.1:0-10741 GCA_905215825.1 uncultured bacterium | reverse complement strand
CTAAGCCCCATCGCGCCGAGAGTACTGCGGGGTCAGCCCGTGGGAGGCCAGGGCGTCGCTGACCGGTGGACGGCACCGAGCCGTCATCGAACTTGGAAGGGGGAGGCCTCGCGGCCTCCCCCCTTTTTTGCGTTTACCGGGCATAAATGACTCATTTACGCCAGACGATTTAATTCTTTTTGGTATTGAGCTTTTATTTAAAGAAAATAAAACGAATAACAAGGGCAACTGCTATGGCTGCAATGATCAAAAGCAGGATTGTCAGTCGATGCTGCTTGCGTCGTTTACTTGACGAAACGAAGATTGATTTTCCCTGTTTTGGTGTTTCGAGATAGCGAGCCGAATGCGTTAAGGTTTGCTTTGGTCGAGGACCTCTTTGTTGATTGGCAGCGGATGCTTTCAGTGGCTCCTCACTAGCTGCGCTGTTTTTAGATAATGGTGCGTCTTTCAGATATACAGGGTCTCCCGAGGCGACGCCCATATGTTTACGCCCCGTTTGGGCATCCTCGAGTGTTTGATATCGATTTCTCGTCACATACTCGGGCTCCGGATCATTAATGGGCTCTTGCGAGATGTGGGGGCGATGGAACCGTGGCGGCTGCGTGGAAGTATCTTCCCCCTGCGTCGGCATAAACATTTTGTTCTGGTTTTGGTCGTCCATGATGCCCTTTAGCTCGTTACCAACAACGTGTACGCGCTCATTGTAAGCCCCTTGTTATTTGTAGCTGCGAACATACTCGTTATTTAAGCTCTGGTTCAAAGAACCTTAACCTTACTAAAACCTTAGTCACACACACTTAGATATGCTTATAGTATTGGACTCAAAAAACTTTATAGTCGATGTATATATAAGCACTGGGTGGGCATATATAAGAGCGTCAAAAGAAGTCCCAGTCACCTAGAAGATGGCTCGGCAGTCCTAAAAGGAGTGGTAAACATGGCAAGCATGGTTCCTTATCGTTCGGTTTTTGGCGTTCGTCCTTCTGCTAGCTCGCTGTTCGATCTGTTTGATGATATGACCGACCTTGCAAACAACTCGATTGCTTCCAAGGCGTTTCCCGTTGACGTTGAGGATAAAGGCGACGGCTATGAGGTCAAGGCCTATTTGACCGGTGTCGCCAAGGACGATATCGATGTCGAGCTCAATGAGGGCCGTCTGTCCATTAGCGTGAATGTCGAGGAAGACGAGGAGAACGAGGGCAAGAACTTCCTGCAGAAGGAGTTCAGCTCGTACAGCGCGACGCGTGGCGTGTATCTAAAGGACGCTTCGAGCGAGGGCCTCTCGGCTAAGTACGCTGACGGCATCCTGACCGTTACGGTTCCCAAGATCGTCGAGAAGAAGAACGTTACGAAGATCTCCATCGACTAACTTCGTTGGTGTTCTGCGCTATGAAAAGACAGCAAAAGGGGCTGGGAAGCGATTCTCGGCCCCTTTTGCTGTCTAGGACAGTCTATTGAATGGTTGCCGGCTGATACTGACTCGCAGGGCGTATCGAGAGTTTTCGCGATCCTTGGAGAAGGGTGGCGGAGCTGCCGACCTCGTCATCCAGGGTTGCGGCCAGAGCTTTGGCATAGCTTTTGACGGTAAGGCTCGGACGATTGTTATCTTGGCTGATATGCATGGCAATGAGCTGTTCGGTGCGATCGGTAACAAGTTCGCGCGCGGCTTCGGCGGCTTGGCCATTGGAGAGGTGTCCCCTTGCAGACAGGATGCGCTCCTGAAGAAAGCGGGGATATTCTCCCTCGCGCAGCATGGTCACATCATGGTTGCTCTCGAGCGCGAGGACTCGACAATCTTTGAGGGTGTTCATGGCTTGGCTCGATAGCTCTCCGGTGTCGGTGGCAAAGCCGATGGAATCATCGAGGGTGTCGAATCGATAACCGACTGGATTGATGACATCGTGTGATGTTGAGTAGGTTTGCACGTGGATGCCGGCAATGGATAGGGTGTCACCGGGATCGAATTCCTCGACAGGCAGATGCGAAAGATTTTCTTTGCTCGAAAGAGTCCCCCTGCTGGCAAAGAGGGGGCCGTGCCAGTGCTTGCACCAGACATCGAGGCCCTTGATGTGATCGCTATGCTCATGAGTAATGAGAAGAGCCGAGACGTTGTCTGTCGAGAGCCCCAGTTCTGCCATGCGCTTTAATGTCTCGCGGCGAGACAGTCCGTCATCGACCATAATGAGCCCCTGCGGGCCCTCGATGAGTGCGCAGTTGCCTTTAGAGCCACTGCCGAGGATATGAAGGTGCAGACGAGACATAAGATTCCAAAGGATACAATGGGTGCGGACGAATAGAGGAGGAAGCGAATGCCAACGGTATCACAGCATTACGGACACCATGCCGTGCCCGGGGCAGTCGATGAGACCCGAACGAGGCAGCAGGCTGCTCCTGTCGTGCTCATGGTATCAGGCGGCGCGGACTCGACGGCACTGCTTCTTATGGCGTGCACATCAAAGCTGGATATCCAAGACGGATGCGGTGTTGCCCCCATTGCTCGCGAGCGCCTGCATGTGCTGCATGTAAACCATCATCTGCGCGGCAAGGCGTCCGATGGCGACGAGGCCTTTGTGCGTGAGCTCTGCGCGAAATATGGTTTACCGCTGTGCGTGGAGCACGCTTATTTTGATGGGGAGTCGGGCAATATTGAGGCCGCGGCCCGCGAGGTGCGCTATGCCGCGGCGCGGAGGTATGTTCGCGAGCTCTGCGCCCAGACGGGGGCACCGCGAACGGCGGCTCGTATCTGCACCGCGCACACGTCTTCGGATCGCACGGAAACGTTTTTGATGAACGCGATTAAGGGTTCGGGGCCCGCTGGCCTATCGAGCATTCCTCGCCGGAGGAATATCGTGGTGCGTCCCTTGCTCGACCTAACTCATGGCGAGCTCGTGGGCTATCTACAGGTACATGGTCAGCCGTGGCGTGAAGACGAGAGCAACGAGGACGTCTCGTATCTACGAAACTACGTGCGCCATCGGGTAATGCCAGTGGTGGCACAGCGTAATGCGAGCGTGTGCAAGACGATTGGCGCCGCCTGTGAGATCTTGGGTGACGAAGATGCGTTTCTATCCCAGCTGTCGGCACAGGCGTTCCGAAGCTGTTTGCGCAAAGAGGCGGCGGGCGCGCTGGTGCTCGATGCCAGACGCCTTGCTGCGGCCGAGGTGGTAATCGCGCGGCGTATCGTGAGGCTGGCGATCAAACGTATCGATCCGGATGCTCGTCCGGAGATGCGGCATGTGGAGCGAGTTCTTTCCTGCGTTGCCGAGGGCGCCGGCTCGGTCACGCTTCCGGCGGGGATTGACGCACGCGTCGAGTTTGGCATGCTGGCGTTTAAGGCGCCGGCAGCTCGTGAGGGCCTGGTCGCGGACTGGGTTACCGTGCCTGGTCGTTTGCCGTTGGGCGGGGGACGCATGCTGGTTGCAGAGCCGATGGCCGTTGAGCCGGGATGCGATATCGTGCGCCGCGCCCGTGAGCTTGCGGCTGCCGGGGAAGTGACGGCTTTGGTAGACGCGACTGCCCTGGGTTTTGCCGACAGCGATAGTGGGCGGATCCTGGCGGGCTCGCGTGGCGAGATCCCTGCCGAGGCGCGATTGGCGCGCCTGTGGGTGGACGGCCCCGCACCGGGAGACGTGATGTGCCCGTTAGGGATGAGTGGCCGAAGCAAGAAGGTATCCGACTTGCTAGGCGAGGCTCGCATTCCCGTTTCCGAGCGCGCCGGCGTGCCTATGGTGAGGACGGCGCCGGGAGGTGCCGTGGTGTGGGTCGTCGGAGTTCGCGCGGACGACCGCTTTAAGTGCACGGCGGCGACGCGTGTGGCCTATCTGCTTCGCGTAGTTGATGCAGATTAGCCCCTCGCACCAGCTGTTCTGTGCGGCGTTGACGGTATTCCCGCGCTGATGGTGCGCGGGCTGGAAAATATACCCCGTGCGCTGCTAGAATGTGTAGTTCGCGTCCATACGGCGGTGTGTGGGCGATTAAGCACAAGAAAGGGTTGTCATGGCTTCTCAACATCCGGATATCGAGAAGGTTCTGTTTACGCAGGAGGATATCGACGGTATCGTTTCTCGCCTGGGCGAGGAGATTACGCGCGACTACGCGGGCAAGGATCTGGTGCTGATCGCGGTTCTGCGCGGCGCTGTTGTCTTTATGGGCGACCTGATGCGCAAGATTGAGCTGCCGACCAACATCGATTTCATGGCTGTTTCGAGCTATGGCGACGGTGTGAAGTCTTCGGGCATCGTGCGTATCATTAAGGACCTGGATATCGACATCCGTGGTCGCGACGTGCTGATCGTCGAGGACATTCTGGACTCGGGCCTGACCCTCAAGTACCTGATGAAGAACCTCGAGAGCCGCAAGCCTGCCTCGCTGGAGGTCGCTGCCTTCCTGTGGAAGGACGTTGAGAACCGTACCTCGGCCATCACGCCCAAGTATGTTGGAACCCATTGCCCCGATGCCTTTGTGGTGGGCTACGGCCTCGATTATGCCGAGCGCTATCGTAACCTTCCGTATCTGGGCATTTTGAAACCGGAGGTTTATTCGTAAGATGCCCGACGACCGTAACGATAACAATTCCCAGACTCCCCGGGAGCCTAAGATCCCGGGGATGCCCGGAGGCAAGAAGCCCACGCGTACGGGCTGGCTGTATTTTCTTTTGGCTTGCGCGCTTCTGGGCTATGCCTTCTTTAATATGGGCTCCGGCTTTGCCAGCTCCAGCAATACCGTTAAGCTCGCGACGAGCGAGATGGTCAGCGCCATCAAGCAGGATCGCGTCGAAGATTTGACCTATACGGTTCAAGACGGAAGCGTGGCGGGTCATTACTGGAAGACGAAAAAGGACAAGGGCGATACGAGCGAGCTCAAGAGCTTCTCCTCGACCTATGTCGGCTCCGATTCGCTTGCCGAGCTCATGGCGGAGCACCCCGACACCAAGTATATCGTCAACACCAACGACCCCGATTTTTGGGGCGACTTGGCGATGAGTGTGCTTCCGACGATTGCCCTGATCGCCATCATGTTCTATTTTATGCGCCAGATGATGGGCGCCAATAATAGGAACATGCAGTTTGGCAAGACTAATGCCAAGACCAACGAGGCCACGCGCCCCAAGGTCAAGTTTGAGGACGTTGCCGGCGTGGACGAGGCCGTCGAGGAGCTCGAGGAGATTCGCGACTTCCTGAGCGATCCAGACCGCTATCGCAAGCTGGGCGCCAAGATTCCGCGCGGCGTTTTGCTGGTTGGCCCTCCGGGTACCGGTAAGACGCTGTTGGCCAAGGCCGTTGCCGGCGAGGCGGGCGTGCCGTTCTTTAGCATCTCGGGCTCTGACTTTGTCGAGATGTTCGTGGGCGTCGGCGCCAGCCGCGTGCGCGACCTCTTTAAGGAGGCCAAGTCTCAGGCTCCGTCGATTATCTTTATTGACGAGATCGATGCCGTGGGACGTCAGCGCGGAGCCGGTCTGGGCGGCGGCCACGACGAGCGCGAGCAGACGCTCAACCAGCTGCTGGTCGAGATGGACGGTTTTGAAGAAAGCGAGTCGGTCATCCTGATCGCCGCAACCAACCGCCCCGATATTCTGGATCCGGCATTGCTGCGCCCCGGTCGTTTTGACCGCCAGGTCACGGTCGACCGTCCGGACGTAAAGGGCCGCGAGCAGATCTTGCGCGTGCATGCCGAGAATAAGCCGATGGACGAGGACGTTAAGTTTGAGAAACTCGCCCAGATGACCGTTGGCTTTACCGGTGCCGATCTGGCAAACCTGCTCAACGAGTCTGCGCTGCTGGCCGCTCGCCGTCATCGTTCTGTCATCTCGATGGACGAGGTCGAGGAGTCGATGGAGCGCGTGATTGCCGGACCGCAACGCAAGGGTCGTGTGATGACCGAAGCCGAGCGCACCACGATTGCCTACCATGAGAGCGGCCATGCCCTGGTGGGTCACATCTTGGAGCACTCCGATCCGGTCCACAAGATTTCGATTGTCAGCCGCGGTCAGGCTCTGGGCTACACGCTGCAGCTTCCGCAGGAGGATCACTTCCTCAAGACTAAGAACGAGATGCTTGACGAGCTTGCCGTGTTCTTGGGTGGCCGCGTTGCCGAGGAGCTCATGTGTGACGACATCACGTCGGGCGCGAGCAACGACCTGGAGCGTGCGACCAAGATGGCGCGCGAGATGGTTACGCGTCTGGGCATGAGCGAGGAGCTGGGCACGCAAGTGTTTGGCGAGGCGCAGCATCAGGTGTTCCTTGGTCGCGATTACGCCGATCACCAGGATTACTCCGAGGAGACGGCGCGCCGCATCGATATCGAGGTTCAGCGTATCATGCGCGAGGCACATCGCCGTGCGGTCGAGATTCTGGATGCCCGTCGCGATCAGCTCGATCTGATGGCGAAGGTGCTGCTTGAGCGCGAGACCGTCGAGGGCGACGCCGTGAACGCCCTGCTCGACAACGAGTGGGATGCCTACCTTGAGCGCGAGGGCGATATCCTGGCGGCCAAGGAGGAGCGCAATGCCAAGGCGGCCGGCATGCCGACCAAGAAACGCGCGCCTCGCATGAGCGAGGAAGAGCTGGCGGCTGATGCCGCGGCATTTGCGCAGGCGGCCATGCAGGAGGATGCCGAAGCCGCATCCGATGATGCCGGCGATGACTGTGCCGTCAATGCCGGTGCCGACACCGACGACGACAAATAGCCCTTGTAACAAAAGCCTCCGCGGGGAAACCTGCGGAGGCTTTTTCTATTGAGCGATATGGAGGCTGCCCGGCGCTTACTGGTGAAGCCGATAAATTTTGGGCCACATTGCTGCGGCACTTTGCTCGGCTAAAGCGTACAATAGCGCCTATGCGAAAGGGGAACAGATGATCAACGAAACTATGTATGCTCGTGGTGCGGAAAGCTCCATCATCCGCGAGATCTTTAGCTATGGTCTTGAGCGCAAGGCGCAGATCGGTGCGGAGAACGTATTCGATTTTTCGTTGGGCAACCCGAGTGTTCCGGCGCCCGCTGCCGTGGCGGAGTCCATTAAGAAGGCCTTAGAGCTGCCGAGTGACCAGCTGCACGGCTACACCCCCGCACCGGGCCTGCCGCAATGTCGAGCAGCCGTCGCCGAATCGCTCAACCGCCGCTTTGGCACGAGCTATGAGGGCAAGGACGTCTTTATGACGGTTGGCGCCGCGGCATCGCTCACCTGCACGCTCAACGCCGTTACGAACCCGGGCGACGAGGTTATTGTTATCGCCCCGTACTTTCCGGAGTATCGCGTGTGGATTGAGAAGGCCGGCTGCACGTGTGTCGAGGCGCTCGCCGATGAAGACACGTTCCAGCTGAGCGTGGACAACGTGCTCAAGGCGATCAGCGAAAAGACGGCGGCCGTCATCATCGACTCGCCCAACAACCCGACCGGTGCCGTATATACGCGCGACACGCTGACGCGACTGGCCAATGTTCTGCGCGAAGCCAACGCCAAACGCGACCCCGAGAATCCGATTATGCTCATCTCGGATGAGCCGTACCGCGAGATCGTGTACGGCGCCGAGGTGCCTTGGGTGCCCTCGATCTACGAGAACACCGTGGTGTGCTACTCGTATTCTAAGTCGCTATCGCTGCCTGGTGAGCGCGTGGGTTGGATCTTGGTCCCCAATACCAATCCGCAGGCTGCTCGCCTTATGCCGGCCGTTGCCGGTGCCGCCCGCACGCTGGGCTTCGTGTGCGCACCGGCCCTCTTCCAGCGTGTGATCATCGACTGCATTGATGAGCCGAGCGATGTTGCGGCCTATGCGCGCAACCGCACCGCGCTTACCGACGCACTGACGGAGTACGGCTACACCTATGTTGAGCCGGATGGTGCTTTTTACCTATGGGTGAAAGCGCTGGAGCCCGATGCGAACGCCTTCTGCGAGCGCGCGAAGAAGTACGAACTGCTCGCAGTACCCTCGGACAGCTTTGGCATGCCGGGCTGGTTCCGTCTGGGCTATTGCGTGAGTTACGAAACGATCATCAATTCGCTACCCGCTTGGAAACAGTTGGCGGACGAGTATCGTTAAAAGTAGAGCGCTCTGCCTGCAATGTTTTACGTGAAACGGGGTTTGGTGTTAAGCCGGACCCCGTTGTCATGGACGTTGTGTCTTTGGGATGGAGTGGTTTTACGACCATCGAAGGCTATGCGTACAATGAATATAAGCGACGGCCGTGCCAGATAAGGAGACCCGATGCCCTACCTGCTTTCTTGTGACATTCATACCCATACGATGTTCTCTGCGCATGCATATTCGACCATTGAGGAGAATGTGTACTGGGCGGCAGAGCGTGGCCTGCAGGTGCTCGGATCCGCCGACCATCTGAGCTCTATGGTTACGGCTTGCCCCAATGACCTGCGCAGTTACCAGTTCTTTATCAACCAGGATATCTGGCCGCGCATATGGAGCGGCGTGCTGGTGCTGCGTGGTGCCGAGGCCGATATCGTTTCGCTGGACGGAAGCCTGTTTGGCGAGGACACTCCTGTCACGCTCGATATCGCCGGCGATTCGTACAGTCACCAGCATTCGCTGTTCGATTTGGTGACGCGTAATTTGGATTATTTGGTTGCGAGCGTGCATAATCCGCAGATTGCTGAGGGCGCGACGATGGCCCAGACGACCGAGATGTATATCAACGCCCTGGAGCACCCCAAGGTGTTCATGCTAGGTCACACGGGGCGCTCGGGCGTGCCGTTCGATATCGACGAGGTGCTGTTGGCGGCTAAGGCCAAGCACAAGATCATTGAGATCAACAACCATAGTCTTGAGCATGGCACGGATGCCGAGCATTGGAACGTGTGTCGCAAGATTGCCGAGCGTTGCGCCGAGCTGGGCGTGGGGATTGGCGTCTCGACCGATGCGCATATTGGTATGGCGATTGGCAAACTCGACCAGGCGCGCAAGATGCTCGACGAGATTCACTTCCCGCTGGACCTGATCGTGACGCGCGACCGCGAGACACTGCTGCGCGAGATGGCGGCAGCCGGCGTGTGCGATTTGCGCAAGGGGATGTAGCGGAATTTATAAACCAAGCGAAGGGGGCGGCCCAGACGGGTCGCCCCCTTTTTTGTGCCGGTGGATTAGCGGAGCTCGAGGACCGCTACGGTTTCGGTGTGGTCGGTATGGGGGAACATGTCGACGGGCGTGATCTTGAGCAGGCGATAGCCTCCGTCGAGGAGCTGGTGCAGGTCGCGCTCTTGGGTCACGGGGTTGCAGCTGATATAGGTGATGCGGCGCGGCTTAAGTGCGCAGGCAGCTTCGAGGAACTCAGGGGTAGAGCCGGCGCGCGGCGGATCGATGGAAAGGACATCGACCCTCTCGTTGTTGTCGGCGGCATCCAGGATGTAATCGGTGGCATCGTCGGCCATAAACCAGGCGCTGCGGGTGAGGCCGTTGAGCTCGGCATTGCGGCGTGCGTCGGCAATGCCCGCCGGGTTGCGCTCCACGCCGAGCAGCATGATGCCGATGCCCTTGCTCTGGGCATCTTTAGCTGCGCAAAGACCGATGGTGCCGCTGCCGCAGTAGGCATCCATAAGCACATCGCCCTGGCGCAGGTCCATGCCGTCGATAGCGAGCTGATAGAGCAATTCGGTCTGCTGCGGGTTGGTCTGGTAGAACGCGGTAGGGGAGATGTCGAACTCGCAGCCGAGTAGCTGGTCGCGCATGCATTCGGCGCCATAAACGATACGGGTTTCCTCGCCGAGGATGGCGTTGCCGGGGCGTCCGTTGATGTTTTGGGCGACGGTGACGATGCGCTGATCGAGTGCAGCGACGGCCTCAAAGAAATCCTGTGCATGCGGCAGGTCGCGCTGGGCGGTCACGAGGGTGATCATGACCTGGTCGGTACGCCAACCGCAGCGGACGACGGCATAGCGAAGTAAGCCCAGATGCTTGTCCTCGTTAAAGGCGGGAATGTGCAAGCGCTCGGCCTCACGCGCGATGCCGTTGAGGATCTGTCGGGCGCCCGGTGCCTCGACGGGGCATTCAGGAACAGCAACGATTCTGTGCGTGCCACGTTCAAAAAAGCCGCAGCGGACAGCGCCCTCCTTGCCGGGAGCAAAGGGGGTGGCAGCCTTATGACGAAAACCACGCGGAGCAGGATATTTGCCCGGGTCGCCCAGGGTGACTCCCATACCGCGAATGGGGTCGACGCTAATACCCTCGCGCTCGCAAAGAGCGGCAAAAAGCTCCTCCATAGCAGTCTGCTTGGCCGCCAGCTGCTTTTTATAAGGACGATTGAGCGCCGTGCACCCACCGCAGGCTTTCATGATGGAACAGGGAGACTTGGGATCCACAGCCTTACGCGCAGACGAAACCTGATCTTTATGCGAGCGCTTGGAGCGAGTCTGAGATGCCTTGTCCTCGCTCCGACGAGAGCCGGGACGCTTGGCCTTAGCCTTGCCCTTGGCCGATTTGCTTTTTGCAGCTTTAGAAGACTTGGATTTCGTAGGAGATTTCTCCTCCTTTGACCCCTCAGCCGCTTCCACCAAAGCACGACGAGCCCTACGCTCCGCACGAGATTCTGCCATGAATTAACCCCACTAATTTACAAATTGAAATCTGAAAGCATTGTACCGTGCCAAGTTAGCAGACGATATGCAAGCGCCCATTTCATGTCAGTGATAAGTCCAACGATGTTTGCCCGGCGTGGGCGGGGAGCGGCGCGTAATTAAGTTTATCGCGAGTTCCGCACGCAAAGGAAAGCACTTAATGTGCTTTCCGTCTTGCGCAGG
>CAJMRO010000057.1:0-10766 GCA_905215825.1 uncultured bacterium | reverse complement strand
AATGCCGCAAGAATGTCCCCTTTGACTAGTCATTTAAGAACGTCCCCAATGACTAGGGGGTCTACCGACGCATTGGAGGTTTGCGCCTTCCATGCATGACAGCCGTCTCTTTTATGTTTCCTTTAGCCGTTGCTGCCTAGGATGGGGGTTAGTCGGTAGGAAGGGAGCGTCTATATGGACGACGCGAGCGAGCGTTCAATCGAAGAGGACATGCTCGATCAGTTCAATTACTTTGATGATGAGGACGAGGAGCTGATCGACCGTCGCGAGCCAGCGCCGCTTGATTCCTTTGATCTGGTCGATGAAGAGCCCGACGAGGACGAGGGCGAATCGGCGGAGCCCTCACAGCCTTCGCGCCTTAACTCGCTGCTTTCGAGAGCCCCCATGCACCACGGCGTTCGTGCCGGCGCGCTCCATATGAAAACTGACTGGCACCAGATCGTGACGGCAGGCGATGAGCTTGCCGTCGATGCGCCGCTCACCGATAAATCATCCATCATCTGCCGCACCGGCATGCTTATGCTGGCAAGCGGAACGGGTGCCTGGCGCGTGCGCGATACCATGAATCGTGTTGCCGCCGTACTCGGTGTCACCATCCACGTTGACTTAAGTCTTCTGTCGTTTGAGTGCACCTGCATCGAAGATGGTCACTGCTTTAATGAGGTCGTCAGCTTGCCCACAACGGGCGTCAATACCCATCGCATTTGGATGATGGAGAGTTTCCTCAAGGAAATCGAGACCTATGGTCGTCGCTTCACGGTGCACGAGTATCACGAGATGCTCAAGACCGTTGAGAGTTCAAAACCTGATTACGCGCCTTGGCAACAGGGCCTTGCGGCGGCCTGCGCCTGTGGCGCCTTCGTTTTTTTGCTCGGCGGCGGCCCTATCGAGATGGCCTGCGCGTTCGTGGGCGCGGGTGTCGGCAACTTTGCCCGCTCCCATATTCTCAAGCAAGGCCTTGGTCAGTTCAGCGCGCTGACGACCGGCGTTGCGCTCGCTTGCGTTTCGTATCTGCTGGCATTGCTCGGCCTTGGCCAGGTCATACCGGGGGCAATGTCGCACCAAGAAGGCTATATCGGCGCCATGCTCTTTGTGATTCCCGGCTTTCCACTCATTACGGCAGGCCTCGACATCGCTAAGCTCGACATGCGAAGCGGTATCGAGCGCCTTTCATATGCCGTATCGATTATTGTGATGGCGACCCTCGTAGGTTGGATGGTTGCCGAGTGTGTTGGCCTGGCGCCGGACGACTTTGCCCCACTGGGCCTTTCGCCGCTTGCCCTTACGCTCCTGCGCGTGTTGATGAGCTTCGTTGGCGTATTCGGCTTCTCGGTGATGTTCAACAGCCCGGTAAAGATGGCCGCGGCAGCTGGGTTGATCGGCGCCGTGTCCAATACCCTGCGTCTGACCCTTGTCGATGCGCCGACGATGATTCCCTTCCTGGGCCTCAGCACGGGAATGCCTCCCGAGGCAGCAGCGTTTATCGGCGCGCTGGTATCGGGGCTGCTCGCAAGCTTGGCTGAAGTCAAGCTCACCTACCCGCGCATCGCCCTCACGGTGCCTTCGATTGTCATTATGGTGCCGGGCTTGTATCTGTATCGCTCGATGTATTACATGTGCACCTTCGACACAGTCAATATGCTCGGCTGGTTTGTGCGCGCAGTGCTCATCGTAGCGTTTCTGCCCGTTGGACTGGGTGTGGCGCGTACGCTCACCGACCCTCGCTGGCGCCACACCAGCTAATTGGTACAAGGGGGACAGGTTACTTTGCACCAAATGAGTTGCGGTGAAATAGGGACTGAATTGCTGCTTAAAGGGTCAAAACAGTCCGTATTCCACCGCAACTTATGGGGTCGGGGGATTATCGGTGCCCTGCATCTTCATAAACTCAACGCTTACGAAGCGCGCGCCGTTTGTGTTAGGGTAGTTCCACCACATAAGTAGTCGCAGACGCACGTATCACGGGCGGGCGAGATGAAGTCCCAACAGCTCCATCTCGCCCGCCCGTTTTTGTTGCGTGGTGCCGCGGCGTAACACAGAAAGGATTTTGCCCTTTATGCCTATCAACAAACGAGAGAGCCTGCTGTTCACCTTTATCATGTGCTTTTGCATGGTGCTCTGGATGAGCATCTACAACGTTGCCCTGCAGCATGGGGTCATCAACGGCGAGGTTGTTGCCGCCGCGTGGCTCGGCTTCCCCGTTGCCTACATTTTTGCCATGTGCTGCGACTGGTTCGTCGCCAGCCCGCTCGCCAAGGGTTTCGCCTTTAAGTACTTGGTCACGCCGGGCAAGAGCTCGCCACTTGCCATGACGCTCGCCGTCAGCTCCTGCATGGTCGTTCCCATGGTCATCATCATGTCGCTGTACGGTGCCTGTGAGGGTCTGACGCACATGCCCGGCGGCATCCTTGCGAACCTGAATTCCGTGCCCGCGATCTGGATGATCAACATCCCGCATAATTTTGTGATGGCGCTGCCGTGGAACCTTTTGGTAGCCGGTCCGATTTCCCGCTTCGTCTTCCGTCGCGCCTTCCCTGTGGGGACGGTTTTCGAGGAGGAGCATGCCGAGCTCTTGGAGCAGGCTATGGCTCCTGAGTGCGAGTAGCTCGCTTAGGGATCTGCTGAGCGCGGGCGACTTGCTTGGTTGGAGCCCTAAGCGTGGATAGCTCTCTCGGCGACATCGCGGGCGTGAGCGGTGCGCATGACCGGAGGGCCCGTGCTGCTCCGTTGCCCGACGTGCTAGCGCGCAGAACAATCTGTTGGTGCATTCGGCGGCTGCTGAAGCGTTTCGGCAGCCGCTTTTTATACGGAGTTTAAATACAACAGTCTGTTGTATTACGTAGAGTGGTATATCTCTAGCGGGAAAAATGCGAGAGACGGAGCATTATGGCGTTGCTAGTAGGACTGGACGTAGGGTCGACGACGACCAAAGTTTACGCGATGCACGAGGATATGACCGAGGCGTGGTGGGGATATCGCCGCCACGGGGCGTGTCAGACAGCGAGCGTGCGCGCCATGCTCGGCGAGCTCGCCGAGCGCTTTCCCCATGAGTCGCTGCGCGTTGCGGTGACCGGCTCGGGTGCGCGCGATATCGCGACCGCGCTGGGCGCCTCGTACGTTCAGGAGGTGGTCGCCAACGCGCTCGCGATCAGCAGGTTCTATCCGCAGACGCGCTGCGCCATCGAGCTGGGCGGCCAAGACGCCAAGATGATCTTCTTCCGCACCAACGATAAGGGAGACATCGAGGTTGCCGACATGCGCATGAACGGCTCGTGCGCAGGCGGTACCGGTGCATTTATCGACGAGATGGCAAAGCTCATGGGGGTCGGCACCGAATCGGGCGAGTTCGAGCAGCTCGCAAGCCGGGGAACGACCGTCCACGAGGTCTCGGGCCGCTGCGGCGTGTACGCAAAGACCGATATCCAGCCGCTGCTCAACGAGGGCATTCCTGCCACCGACCTGGCGCTTTCGGCGCTTCACGCGGTCGCCCGCCAAACGATCGGCGGTCTGGCCCAGGGTATCGACATCGAGCCGCCGGTAATCTTCGAGGGCGGTACGCTCGCCTACAACCCCACACTGGTCCGCGTGTTCCGGGAGCAACTGAATCTATCGGACGATCAGGTTATCGTCCCGCGCGATCCGCAGATCATGGTCGCGCGCGGTGCCGCCCTGTCGCTGACCGACATGTTCGCATCGTCCCAACCGATCGACCTTCCCGACGCTTTTGTCCGGCTGGATAAGCTCGAGACGGTCGCGCCCGCAAGCGGGGAGGGACGTCTTGCCCAGCCCTTTTTTGCCACACCTGCCGAGCAGGCGGATTTTACGGCACGCCATGGCAAAGAGACGCCGGCAAAGGGTCCGGATGCGTATGCGCCCGGAGAGACGGTGCGTGTGGCGCTCGGTATCGATTCGGGGAGCACGACGACCAAGTTCGCCCTGGTCGATGAGGCGGGTGAGCTTGTCGATTCGTTCTACGCGTCTAATAACGGCAGACCGCTCGACGTCGCCCAACAGGGTCTTGTCAGCTTGAAGAACCGCTGGGAGACAGCGGGAGTCACGCTTGCGATCGATGCCGTGGGCACCACGGGATACGGCGAGGAGCTTTTCGCGCGCGCGTTCCACGCCGACTACCATACGGTCGAGACGGTCGCGCACGCCCGCGCCGCGTGCGCATGCGTTCCCGATGCGACCTTCGTGCTCGACATCGGCGGACAGGATATGAAGGCCATCTGGCTCAACCACGGCGTGCTGACCGATATCGTCGTCAACGAGGCGTGCTCTGCGGGCTGCGGCTCGTTCCTCGAGGGTTTTGCCAAAAACCTCGGAATAGCCGTTGAGGATATCGCGACCGAGGCATTTTCGTCCAAAGCCCCCGCCGTTCTCGGCAGACGCTGCACGGTGTTCATGAACAGCAGCGTCGTTTCCGAGCAGCGGCGCGGTAAGGGTCCGGGCGACATCATGGCCGGTCTCTGCCGTTCGATTATCGAGAACGTGTTCACCAAGGTCATTCGCGTTTCAAATCTCAACCGTCTGGGCGACAAAGTCGTCGTCCAGGGCGGCACGTTCCGAAACGACGCGGTGCTGCGCGCATTCGAGCAGTATCTGGGCAAACCCGTCACGCGTGCGCCCCACCCGGGGCTGATGGGCGCTATCGGTATCGCCCTGCTCGCGCGCGAGGAATGCCGCAAGGGCGACGCCGGCACGTCGTTTATCGGGCTCGATGCCGTGGAGCGCTTCGAGCATCGCGAGTTCGGCGGCGTTACCTGCCGTCGGTGCAACAACCGCTGCCAGCGCGCGGTCGTGGCATTTGGCGACGGCTCGCTTTACGTCACGGGCAATCGCTGCCCGCGCGGCGGCGCCATCTCATGGGATGAGCTCGTGCGCGAGGTTCCCGCGGCGGAGGAGCTGCGTCCGCAGGGTGCTTGCGAGGCACAGGCACCCGGCACGGGGCGCGACCGGACCGCGGCTGCCCCCAATCTCTTTGTCGACCGCGAGAAGCTGCTGTTCGAGTCGTACCCCACGGTTCCCGTCTGCGGGGGGCGCGATGTCACGATCGGCATTCCCCGTGTGCTCGAGTTCTGGGACACCATGCCGTTCTGGTCGACGTTCTTCAGCACGCTCGGCTTTAAGGTGCGCGTCTCGGGACGCAGCACCAAGGCGATGTACGAGCGCGGTCTGGCGCACGTCACATCCGACACCGTGTGCTTCCCGGCCAAGCTCGTCCACGGGCACATCCGCAATCTCGTCGACGCCGGCGTCGACCGCATCTTCATGCCCATCATCACGACGGTGCCCACCGAAAACACCGCCTCTACCAGCGAGTGGATGTGCGCCGTCGTAAAGGGATACCCCTACG
Organism: uncultured bacterium; assembly: GCA_905215825.1. Classification (GTDB taxonomy): domain Bacteria; phylum Actinomycetota; class Coriobacteriia; order Coriobacteriales; family Coriobacteriaceae; genus Collinsella. The sequence continues at coordinate 5,410 of CAJMRO010000057.1, read as the reverse complement.
TGATGCGCAATTCCGATAACCCGGAGGAGCGTTTCGGCGTTCCGTTCGATACGCCGCTGTTCCACTGGTACGACGAGGGCGACCGAAACCGCCAGCTCAAGGCGTGGTGCAAGGAGACCTTCGATATCGATGCCGACCTGGTTGCCAAGGCGACCGAGCAGGCGGACCGCGCGCAGGAGACGTTTGAGAACCAGCTGCAGCTGCGCGGCAGGCAGGTGCTCGAGAACGTGCGCGAGGACGGCGGCTACGCGGTGGTGATCGCTTCGCGCCCGTACCACAACGACCCGCTGGTCAACCACGGGCTGCCCAAGCTCTTCTCTGAGCGCGGCATCCCCGTGCTGACGCCCGATGCGGTGCCGGGGGTCTGCAACGTCGATCTTTCCAACAGCCGCATCGACATCGTGAACAACTACCATGCGCGCATGCTGTCGTGCGCGGTCATCGTCGCATCGACGCCCGAGCTCGAGCTCGTGCAGATGGGCAGCTTCGGCTGCGGCCACGATGCGTATCTCACCGACGAGATCGCGCGCATGATGGGCGAGATGGGCTCCAAGGTTCCGATGATGATCAAGCTCGATGAGAGCGACGTCGCCGGTCCCATGGGCATTCGCGTGCGTTCGTTTATCGAGTCGGTCAACCGTCGTCGCGCGGAGGAGCGTGCCGAGGGCGCCCGGGTGCACGCGGTCCATCCGCTCGACGACCCGTATAAGGTCAAGTACACCAAGCGCGACCGGCACGACAAGATCGCGCTGGTCCCCAACACCTCCCATGCGTTCTGCAGGCTCATGACCGCGGCGATGCGCAATCAGGGCGTGCGCGCCGAGGCCCTTGATATCGGGCGCGAGGATGCCATCCGCCTGGGCAAACGCTATGTGCACAACGACATCTGCTTCCCCGCGCAAATCGTGATCGGCGAGGCGCTCGCGGCACTCAAGAGCGGTAAGTACGACCCGCACGACGTCGCCGTGGTGACTGGCAAGTATATCGGCGACTGCCGCCTGACGCACTACATGCCCCTGCTGCGCCGCGCGCTCGACGACGCGGGATACGACTATGTCCCGGTGCTCACCAACGACGACGTCGATGCCCACAATGCGCATCCGGGCTTCAAGCTCGGCCTTGGCCCGAGCATCCAGATCGCCTACGGTCTTCCCATGATCGATGCCCTCGAGGCCATGCTTAGGCGCATCCGTCCCTATGAGCTCGAGAAGGGCGCGGCGGACGCTGCGTTCGACCGCGCGCTCGATGAGGTTATCGAGGGCATGGAGCGCTCGGGGCTGAGAGGCCAGGCGACGGGCTTCAAACGCGCGCTTGCGATCATGGACGCCGTTCCGTACGACCGCTCGAACCCGCATCCGACCGTTCTCATCGTGGGCGAGTACCTGCTCAATTTCCATCTCGGCGCCAACCACGAGATCGAGCGCTACCTCGAGGACAACGGGCTCGAGGTCATCGAGGCGCGCATGACCGACGTGATCCGCAAGACCTATTTCTACAAGCATGCGCAGTCGCGCGAGTTCCACGTCGACCTGTCGCTGCCCGAAAAGGCCTGGTACGCCACGGCGGACAACCTGTTCGAGCTCGCGCACGACCGTTGCGACCGCCTGGGCGCGGCGAGCCCGCTCTACGAGCCGCCGACGCGCATGCCCGAGCTCGTGCGCGCGAGCGATAAGATCCTGCACCATACGTTCGATGCGGGCGAGGGCGTGCTGATTCCGGCGGAGATCCTCGAGCACGCCAAGCGCGGCTGCCGCAACTTCGTGATCCTGCAGCCGTTCGGGTGTCTGCCCAACCATGTCGTGGGGCGCGGGCTCATCCATGCGCTCAAGGAGCAGTATCCCACGGCGCAGTTCCTGCCGCTCGACTACGATCCCGACGTGAGCTTCGCCAACGTGGAGAACCGTCTTCAGATGCTCATCATGAACGCCAAGGCGCAGGGGTGCGGTGAGGCGCATGGCGAGACCGCGTAAGGACGCCGATGCGCCCGATGCACGCACCCGTATCATCGAGGCGTTTTGGGAGCTCATCGAGAACAACAGCATCTTCGAGCTGTCGGTTGGCGAGGTGACCCGCGCCGCCCAGTGCAATCGCGGAACGTTTTACTACTATTTTCACGATTTCGATGAACTCGTCGCCATCGCCATAGCCCAGCTGCTGCAGGATAACGAGCTCATCACCGATGCCCTCTGGCATTTTTCGAGCGAGGGCGACCTTTCGGCGTTCGACCGGCGCGACGTCCGCTGCCTGCTGCGGCGCATCGTCATCACCATGAGGGCGGGTGCCGCCGAGCAGGTCGAGCAGGGCATCCATACGATCATCATCGACCGCGTGAGAGAGATCGTCCACCCCGACGGAGAAGAGCTCAAGGCAGATTCGAGCTTTGCGGTGGGCTTTCTGGTCTCGGGCATCATGGGCTTTGTGATGGCGGTCGGCTTTGCCCGGGAGGGCGGCGAGGAGATAGACCTCGAGCAGCTGGGGGACAGCGCGTGCGCGTACCTGAGGGCGGTCGCCATGCAGACGGTTGAAACGGTCGCGCAAGTCGAGGGCGTCGATACATCCGAGCTGCTCGAACGCGTCTCCAAGGAGGCCGATGCCTATCGCGCATCGCGTGCGACGAGTCCCGACGTGGTGAAAGACGCCTAGGGTTTCTCTTGCGGGGCGCCTGTCGCGCATCGCGCGGTGAGTCCCGCGATGCGGTCATAACCTGCATTCATGTGAGCCGGGTTTATAGATATTCCTCCAGCTGTTAACATAGACAACCTGTGGGTAAAGAGACAAAAGCGCCGCCGACGGGCGGGCGTTTTGATTTCGATGAACTCATGTAAGGAAACGAGCATGTTAGATAGATTTACCGATCGAGCGCGCAAGGTCATGTCGATGGCCAAACAGGAGGCGCTCGATCTGCACTCAAATAAGGTGGGCACCGAGCATCTGCTGCTCGCGCTTGCCAAGGAGGACGAGGGCATTGCCGCCGAGGCGCTGCGCTCGCTCGATATCTCCTACGACGACATCATGGACACCCTCAAAGAGGTCCAGACCACGGTTCCCGAGCCCAGTGAGGAGACCGAGGCGGCCAAGCTCGCCTTTACGCCGCTCGTCATTAGCGTGATGGAGCGTTCATTCCGCGTGGCGCGTGAGAACAACCAGACCTACGTGTCGACCGAGCACCTGCTCATCGGTATCGTCGAAGAGGGCAACGGCATGGCCATGGACATCCTCATGCGCCTGGGTGTGTCGTCCGCCTCCATCAAAAAGGCTATCGAGAAACTCACCGCCAAGGACCAGGACAAGAAGCGTCCGCTCGCCGGCGCCGGTGCTGGTCGTCCCGGTGCGGGCCTGCCGTTCTTTAGCGGCTCGGATGCCTCTCAGCAAAAGGGGAGCGGCACCGACACGCTCAAGCAGTTCGCCACCAACCTCACTCAAAAGGCGCGCGACGGCGAGCTCGATCCCGTGATTGGCCGCGAAAAGGAAGTCCAGCGCATGATGGAGATCCTTTCGCGCCGCACCAAGAACAACCCGCTTATCCTGGGCGACCCCGGCGTGGGCAAGACGGCCATCGTCGAGGGCCTGGCGCAGCAGATCGCTGCCGGCAACGTGCCCGAGAATCTCATGAACCAGAACATCTGGACGCTCGACCTGCCGGGCCTCGTTGCGGGCGCCAAGTATCGCGGTGAGTTTGAGGAGCGCCTCAAGAACGTGATCCAGGAGGCCACCGAGGCTGACGACGTCATCCTGTTTATTGACGAGATGCACACCATCATCGGTGCCGGTTCTGCCGAGGGCTCCATCGACGCGAGCTCCATGCTCAAGCCCGTGCTTGCACGCGGTGCCTTCCAGATTATTGGCGCCACCACGGCCGAGGAATTCCGCAAGTACCTCACCAAAGACCCAGCCTTCGAGCGTCGCTTCCAGACTATCGATGTCGAGGAGCCGAGCGTCGAGGACACCGTCAAGATCCTGACCGCGCTTAAGCCGCGCTACGAGGAGCACCACCATGTGCGCTACACGCAGGGCGCTATCGAGGCTGCCGCGAACCTTTCCAACCGCTACATCCAGGATCGCTTCCTGCCCGATAAGGCCATCGACCTCATCGACGAGGCCGGTGCCCGCGCTCGCATCGCCGCGAATCGTGCGCCCGAGCCGGTGCGCGAGGCCGAGCATCGCATAGAGGAGCTCAAGGCCGCCGCGCAGGAGGCCACCGAGAGCGACGACATGAACAAGGCCGCCGAGATCACCGAGCAGCAGAAGGCCGCCGAGATTGAGCTCGCCGAGGCCAAGGCCGCCTGGACCGCCGAGCTCGACGCCAGCCCGCTCACCATCGACGTGAGTCAGATTGCCGACATCGTGTCCGTGACCTCTGGCGTGCCGGTTTCCTCGCTCACCGAGAGCGAGAGCCGTCGCCTGCTGCAGACCGAAAGCGTGCTCAAGACCCGCATTATCGGCCAGGACGAGGCCGTCGAGGCCGTCGCCAAGGCCGTGCGCCGCAGCCGCTCGCCGCTCAAGGACCCGCGTCGTCCCGGTGGTAGCTTTATCTTCCTTGGTCCCACCGGCACAGGCAAGACCGAGCTCGCCAAGACGCTCGCCGAGTACCTCTTTGGCAGTAAGGACGCGCTCATCAGCTTCGACATGTCGGAGTTCGGCAGCGAGTTCGAGGTCTCCAAGCTTATCGGTAGCCCTCCGGGTTACGTGGGCCACGACGAGGGCGGTCAGCTTACCAAGGCCGTTCGTCGTCACCCGTACTCGGTCGTGCTGTTCGACGAGATCGAGAAGGCGCACCCCGACATCTTCAACATTTTGTTGCAGGTGCTGGAGGAGGGTCGCCTGACTGATAGCCAGGGCAAGACGGTCGACTTCCGCAATACCGTGATCATCATGACGTCCAACGTGGGCGCCCGCGAGATCGCGCAGGATGCGAGCGTTGGCTTTGGCACCACCGGCGAGCAGGGCCTCACCTCGAGTGAGATCAAGGGCCGTGCGATGGGCGAGCTCAAGCGCCTGTTCCGCCCCGAGCTGCTCAACCGTATCGACGACATTGTGGTGTTCCAGAAGCTCTCGGGCGAGAACCTGACCAAGATCGCGCACCTGCTGGTGGACGACCTGCGTCAGCGCCTGATTGCCAACGGCATGAACATCAAGCTCACCGATGCGGCCTATGACAAGATCGTGGCCGAGGGCACCGACCTCACCAACGGCGCGCGTCCGCTGCGCCGTGCTATCCAAAAGCTCATCGAGGATCCGCTGTCCGAGGAACTGCTGGCTGGCGAGTGGGGCGAGGGCGATACCGTCCTGTGCGACGTGGCCGATGGCAAGTTTGTCTTTAGCCACGGCACGGGCGAGATCCCGGCACCGCGTCCGGTGGGCACGCTCGGTGGCGATACCGCCCCGGCGGCACCGCACACCGGCAACGCCG
>CAJMRO010000056.1:0-10965 GCA_905215825.1 uncultured bacterium | reverse complement strand
TCTTTCGCCGCCATCGCGCGCGACGTGGTCAACGCCTCCGGCTGGTTTGTGCGTCTGGCACAGCGTGGTCCCGAGGGCAAGGCCATTGCCGCCAACGTGCTCAAGGCGCTCGACGCCGTGGCTGAGGCAGAGGCCGAGTTCGGCAACTCGCCGCGTTCCATCGCGCTGGCCTTCGACCGCTTCTTGGCGGGCAAGGAGGCCCCGGGCGCGCTCAACGAGGAGGGCGACGGCGCGGTGCGCATCATGACGGTGCACGCCTCCAAAGGTCTGGAATATCCGGTCGTGGCGGTCGCGGAGTGCTTTGGCGTGCGTAAGTCCTCGGGTGCGGCGCAGATGGGTCGCGTCGAGGGTGGAGCGCAGGTCGTGGCACTGCCGGCACGCTTCGACGGCGTTAAGCTCGCCGACGGAACCTTTGTGAAGGGCGACGACGTTAAAAAGCAGTTTGAGCATGCGTTTAAGGGCAAGGGCACGTCGCTGTGGTTGCCGCCGGAGCTCATGGAGGACGTCTGTGCGACGGGTTCTCCCGCCGAGGCATTTGCTCGCTTGCGCAACGACGACCTTCAGCTTTCGCTCGAAGAGCGGGCTCGTTTGCTCTATGTCGCCATGACGCGTGCGCGCGAGCTGGTGATCTTGGCGATGGATGCCGGCGTGAGCCGTGGCAAGGTGACGGCGCCGACCTTCGACGTCGAGACCGATCTGACCTACGACGTGCTGCGCCGTATTTTGCCGACCGACGCTCTGGGCATGCCGCAGCTCGATACCGACCGCCTGGTGTTCGATAACTCCCAGCCGGGCGACTACGAGCTCATCACGCTGGCGAACTTTACCTTTGGCGAGCAGGCGTTTGAGGCCAACGCTTCACTGGATGCCGAGGGCAGGCTTGTCCGCGGCGATGCGGAGCCGGAGGGCGCCGGTGCAGATGCCCGTGCCGCTGTTCCCGGCCCTGCCGACCCCGAGCCCGATGCGTTTGAACTCGTGTATCCCCAGGCAGTGGGTGTGCGCATGGGCATCTGTCCGTACCCGATGCGTGATTCGTATAGCTACTCGTCAATCGCCGCGGCACTGCATGCCGAGACCGAGGACCGTGCCGCCGAGACGCGCGTGCCCATGGACGAGGCTGGCGATGATGCGGAGTCGGATGGCTCGGAGATGGTCGATGCAGACGTGGCTGCTGTCGAGCCCGCCGGCAATCCCATGGCGCTGGGCTCGGCCTTCCACGCTGCCTGCCAGTGGCTCATCGAGATGGGTGCCGATGCGCTGCCCGCTGAGCGTGCCGACGCCCTGGCGCGCCTGTGGTGCCTGACGCCGGAGCAGCGTGAACGCTTCGACGTTGCCCAGGACCGCTGGCTCAAGTCGGCTGTTCGCGCCGACCTGCTCGCGTGGCCGTGCGTTCGCGCCGAGGTGCCGTTCTTCTCATTGGGCTGCGAGGACGAGGACATCGCTCGCTACGGTGCATATGCCGAAGGCGCCATCGATGCACTGGCCACCGACCCGGCCGATCCGTCGCGCGCACTGGTCGTCGACTACAAGACGGGTGGCACGCCGGACGAGACGCCGGACCAGCTGCTCGAGAAGCACGCCCTGCAGGCGCGCGTCTACGCCGATGTTCTGCACAAGGCGGGCTTTGAGGCGGTGACCGTCAAGTTCGTCCGCGTGGAGCAGCCGGATCCAACCATCTTCGTCGAACCCGCCGAGCCCCAAGTAGTCACCTACAACCTCTAACCCTCAGATAACTTGCGGTGGAATACGGACTGTTTTGACCAAAAAAGCCGCCAAACAGTCCGCATTTCACCGCAACTCAAGAGGAGCCGTGTTGGTTTGGCTAGGTTCGGGTGCTGTCCGTGCCGTGGGGTAAAATCGTTCAGTCAGAACACGAACCCGCATCGGAGCTCATCACATGGCATTCGTCCATCTGCACAATCACACTGTCTTTTCCATGCTCGACGGCGCAACCCGTATCCAGGATATGGTCAACCGTGCCGTTGAGCTGGGCATGCCCGCCGTGGCCATTACCGACCACGGCTACATGTATGGCGTGCCCGACCTGGCGCTGGCCTGCGACGCCGTCAACCACAACACGCCCGAGTACAAAACCTGGAGCCACGACAAGGCCTTCCTGGAAAAGGACCGCCGCGACGAGCTGGTGGAGCCCGATCCCGAGGAAAACCCGCGCGAGCATGCCCAGTATGTGAAGGACATGGCCATGTGGGACGAGAAGGGCAACATCGACGAGCTCAAGCCGCCTCTGGTCATCAAACCCATCTTTGGCTGCGAGGTCTACTTTACGCCGGACGAGACGCTCGCTCGCGACCATAAGCCCGAGCTCTACCACATGATTCTTCTGGCCAAGGACCAGGAGGGCTACGTCAACCTGATGCAGACGGTCTCCGAGGCCGCTGTGCAGGGCTTTTACTACAAGCCGCGTGTGACGCTCGACAACCTGCGCCGCCATGCCAAGGGCATGATCTGCACGAGCGCCTGCATCGCGGGCATCATCCCCAAGTACATCGACCGCGGTGACATGGAGGGCGCCATCAAGTGGGCCGAGACCTTCCGCGACACCTTCGACCCCGGCGACTTTTACATCGAGATCCAGGAACACGGCATCACCACCGACAACGGCCTGACCGACGAGCAGATGGACCGCACGCTCATCGACATCGCCAAGCAGGTGGGCGTCAAGGTCATCGCCACCAACGACTTCCACTACCTGCGCCGCGAGGACGCGCCCGTGCAGGACGTCATCATGTGCATTGGCATGAACGCCAAGGTCGACGACCCTAACCGCATGCGCATGACCGGCTCGGAGTTTTACATGAAGACCGAGGAGGAGATGCGGGCGATGTTCCCGTATTGCCCCGAGGCCTGCGACAACACGCTCGAGATCGCCGACAAGTGCTACGTTGAGCTGGACTGGGACTCCATCATCCTGCCGCGCTTCCCGTTGCTCGATCCCGGCGAGACGCACGAGAGCCAGTTCCGCCGCGAGTGCGAGAAGGGCCTGCGCCAGCACTACGGTGACGACTGGGCCACGCGCGAGATCGGCGGCGTCAACATCAAAGAGCGCTTTGAGTACGAATACAAGGTCATCTGCGACAAGGGCTTTGCCGCCTACTTTTTGATCGTTGCCGAGTACGTGCAATGGGCCAAGGACAACGGCATCGGCGTCGGCCCCGGCCGTGGCTCGGCCGCCGGCGCTATCGTCGCCTACGCCATGAACATCACCGCGTTCGACCCGCTCGAGAACGGCCTGATGTTCGAGAGGTTCCTGTCCCCGCAGCGTACCGAGATGCCCGATATCGATATGGACTTCGACGATGAGCGGCGCCTCGAGGTCGTGGAGCACGTTCGCCAGCTCTACGGCCCCGAGAAGGTTACCCACGTCATCACCTACTCGACCATTAAGGCCAAGCAGGCCATCAACGACGCCGCGCGCGTCCTGGACTACCCGGTCTACATGGGCCAGCGCCTGTCCAAGATGGTCTCGAGCGACCCCAAGGTCAAGCTCAAGCAGGTGCTCGAAAAGCAACCCGGCAAAGAGGATCTGTTTAACCCCGACTTTGCCGAGGCCTATAAAAAGGACGACGACGCCCGCCGCATCATCGACACGGCGCTCTCGATCGAGGGCCTTACCCGTGGCGAGGGCGTGCACGCGTGCGCCGTTCTGATTTGCCGCGACCCCGTCAACGAGCACGTGCCCACCAAGCTCGATACCAAGGGCGGCGTCGAGATTACCCAGTACGAGGGCCATACCGTTGCCGACATGGGCCTGCTCAAGATGGACTTCCTGGGTCTGCGTACGCTGACGGTTATCTCCAAGGCCAAGGCCAACATCAAAAAGAACTTCGGCATCGACATCAAAGAGGAAGAGATTCCCTTTGACGACCCCGAGATCTTTAAGCTCATGGGCTCCGGCCACACCGCCGGCGTCTTCCAGGTCGAGTCCGCCGGCATGACGGCCACGATCAAGAACATGAAGCCCACCGAGTACAAGCACGTCGTGGCATTGATCGCTCTGTACCGCCCGGGACCGCTGGGCGCCGGCATGGTTTCGTCCTATATCAACCGTATGAACGGCAAGGAACCGGCTGTCTCCTACGACGACCGTCTGGACGACATCCTGGGCGAAACCTACGGCACCATGGTCTATCAGGAGCAGGTTATGCTCATCTCCGTCGAGATGTGCGGCTTCTCCAAGGGCGAATCGGACTCGCGTATCCGTAAGCCCGTGGCTAAGAAAAAGATCAAGCTGCTCACGTCGACGGTGCTCCACTGGGAGGATGGCTCGGACGAGACCACCTACGACCACTGGATGAACGGCGCTATCAAGAACAACTACACGCGCGAGGTCGCCCAGAAGATTTGGGACGATGTTCTTGAGTTCGCGTCCTACGCCTTTAACAAGTCGCACTCCGCCGGCTACGCCATCCTGGTTATGCAGACGGCGTGGCTCAAGGCGCACTATCCGCACGAGTACATGGCGGCCGTTCTGACGTCCTATACGGGCAAGACCGACAAGATCGTTCACTACGTCTCGGCGTGCCGTCACGACGGCATCCCCGTGCTGTCGCCAGATGTCAACGAGTCCGGTACTGAGTTCACGGCTACCAAGGAGGGCGTGCGCTTTGGTCTGGCCGGCATCCGCGGCGTGGGCACCGGCGTGGCGCAGGCGATTATCGCCGAGCGCGAGGCGGGCGGTCCGTTTAAGACGCTGCACGACTTTGTCGAGCGCGTGGACTCGAGCCAGGCCAACCGCCGTGTGATCGAATCGCTCATCAAGGCAGGCGCCTTCGACTCCACGGGGTATCCGCGTCGCCAGATGATGCACTTTGTGGATAAGAACAACCCTGAGAACATCATCGATGCCGCGGTGAAGCGCCAGAAGGATCGTGCGAGCGGCCAGACGTCGTTCTTCGACATGTTTGGTGATGTTGAGGGCTCGGGCTTTGAGGTGAGCGTGCCCGATCCGGATGGCCAGGAGTGGGACCGCCACCTTAAGCTGAGCCAGGAGAAGGAGGTTCTGGGCATCTATGTCTCGGACCACCCGTTGCGCCCGTTTGAGTATGCGCTAGCCAAGGCGCGCGACTTCTCGTTCTCGCAGATCGACACCGGTTACGAGGTGCAAAACCCCACGGGCGGTACCATCAACCAGGAGATTCCCGAGGGCAAGGCGCTGTGGTGGGCCGGCATGGTCTCGAGCGTGTCCAAGCGCGTGACCAAAAACGGCGACCCCATGGGTATTGTGCAGCTCGAGGACATGGAAGGCGAGGCCACGGTCGTGGTGTTCCCCAAGACCTACAAAGAGGCCGAGGGATACCTGTACGGCGAGGTCGATCCCGAGACCGGTGCACAGCTGTCCGATGCGTTTGTTCGCATTAAGGGCAAGCTCGAGCGTTCGGACCGCGGCGACCAGATCATCGCGCAGGAGATCGTGCCGCTTGAGCTTAACGAGGAGAACAACAAGCCCAAGGTGTTTGAGGTCATGGTGCCCAACAACCGCTTTAGCCAGGGCAATATGGCGCGTCTTGCCACGGTGCTTACCACCAACCCGGGCGGCGACCGCGTGGAGATCTTTATCGAGCAGGTGGACGGGCGCGTACTGCGTGCCGAGGTACCGGCCAAGGTCAACGCACGCTCGATTCCGTTGTTGGCAGAGGCAAAGGCCATCGTGGGCAACCAAGGCAGAGTGACGGTGATCTAAGGGCGACCTTGCTGGTCCGCGCGAGATTGGAGGAAGTGATGGCACAGGGGACGTTTGTGCAGGCGCTTCGTAAGGAGGCGGCGCTCAGCAGTACCTTTATGAAGGGGCGCTCGCTCATGCTCAACGGTGCCGTGCTGTCGTTCGAAGATTCCGGCTCGCGCTTCTCCAAAAACGTGCACATCGAGGGTACAGTGCGCGGCTCGCGCGGCGACCTGTACAAGACGCACGTGGCGCTCGACATGGACGAGCACGAGGTTATCGACTACGATTGCGATTGCCCGGCCGCCTTCCGCTATTCCGGCATGTGCAAGCACGCCATCGCCACGGCGCTAGCGTATCTGGATGCCAGCGGCGCCGAGCCCGTCGAGGGTTTGCGCACGCCGGTCCGCACGTTTACGGTACCGCCCGCACAGTCCAAGCAGCCCGCCCGTCCCGCGCCCACCGCATCTGCGGTCAATCCCAACTTTCCCTTCCCGGCGCCCGTCCCCACGAGCCCAAGCCTTGTGGCGGCGCTTTCCGATCTTTCGGACGCGCGCATGGATGAGCTCGTGGCCATGCGTCGCAAGCTCGCCGGCACCATTGACCCCGATGCGCCCAAAGCGGTGCTGGAGCCCTCGCTGGTGCCGTACTACAATCCGCTGTTTGCCGATCGCTTTAACTGGGCGCTTGAGTTTCGCATTCGCTGCGGTTCGGTGTCCTACGTGGTTAAGGATATCGACGGCATGGCCGATGCCTATGTGCGCGGCGGTACGTTCTCCTATGGTAAGAAGCTTACGTTTGTCCATGTGCCCGAGGCGTTCGATGACGTGTCGACAAAGCTGCTCGACTTTATCGCAATGACGGTCGCCTACCTAGGCGATATTACGAGCTCGCGCTCGGCATCGTATGACTTTGCCCGCAGCGGTTTTGTCGCCGAGCGTCAGTTGCCGGTATCCGAGTATTCCATCGTGTCCGTGCTGGACCTGCTGTGTGGCAGGACCCTGTCCTTTGAGCCTGCTTGGTCGCGGGGGACGACGACGCATCGCGCCTACGAGGTGGCGGTCGAGCCGTCGCCGCAGGGGGAGGGCGAAGTCCCGGCCAAGCGCCCGCCGCTCCTTGCCGCCAAGATTGCACCGGCGGCGGGAGGCAGCTATGACCTGCGCCTTCCGGCCGATATGTACTGCTTTGTCGCTGGTGACGCAGCCTATCTGGTCGATACGCGCCGCGTGCGCCGTACCGACACGGCGTTTGCCCAGCATGCGGCACCGTTCCTGTCGCGCTTGTTGCCCTGCCGCACGCCGGTCCATATCGCCGCCGACCAGGTGGGCGAGTTCTGCCGCATGGCGCTGCCTATCTTGCGCGACTACACCGACCTGACCGCCCCCGCCGCGCTCGATGCCGTGGCGCCCGAGCCGAGCTTTGCCATGGCGATTGGCGTCGACGATGGCCTTGTGACCTGCAAGATTACAGTGGCCTACGGTGATTGGTCGGCAGATCTCTTTAGTCTTGGTGCTCCGGGTAGTCCTTTCGAAGAGCAACGCCCCGGCGTTCCGCCCCGCGATACGGTGGCGGAGTTTCGCGTTATGGACACGGCGGCCCTGTACTTCGATTTCTACGAGGGCGGCCTGGCGTTTGAGGAGCGCGATGACGAGAGCTTGTTCCACTTGCTGACCGAGGGCCTGTCTGCCTTGTCCGAGCTGGGCGAGGTCATGCTCAGTGATCGTCTGCGCCAGATCTCGGTGCGCCCCGCGCCCAAGCTTTCGGTGCGCGCGACCGTCAAGAGTAACCTGCTCGACGTCGAACTGGGCGCAAGCGGGCTCTCGTCGGCCGACCTTGCCATCTATCTCGATTCGTATAAGCGCCACCAGACGTTTGCGCGCCTCACGTCGGGCGACATCATTCGCCTGGACGAGGGAGTGCGCGCCGCGTTTGGCCTTGCCGAGGACTTGGGCGTCGATGCCGTCGACCTGCTCGATGGCGTGTCGCTTCCCGCGTCGAGCACCCTGTTCGTCGACAGCATGCTTGCGCGCACGCCCGAGCTCGAAGCCGATCGCGACGCTGCATTCCGTCGCACCGTTGAACGCCTGGACACGCTCGGCAAGATGGACTTTACGGTGCCGGCCTCGCTCAAGGCCACACTGCGCGGCTATCAGGTCGACGGCTACCAGTGGCTCGGCTCGCTCGAGCATCTGGGCCTTGGCGGCATTTTGGCCGATGATATGGGTCTGGGCAAAACACTGCAGATGATCGCACATATCCTGGCGCGCGTGGAGGCGGGGGACGCTAAGCCCACGCTCGTGGTATGCCCCGCGTCGCTCGTGTACAACTGGGCTGCCGAGTTGGAGCGCTTCGCTCCCTCGCTTGATGTGTGTGCCATCGTGGGCGCCAAGGCCCAGCGTCGCGTGCAAATTGCCGGTGCCGCCGAGCACAACGTGGTCGTGACGTCGTATGACCTCATGCGTCGCGACATCGACGAATATGTCGAGCAGGACTTTGCCCGCGTAGTGCTCGACGAGGCCCAGTACATTAAAAACCCGCTCACGCAGGTGGCGCGCGCCGCCAAGCGCCTGCCGGCCGGCGTACGCTTTGCCTTGACGGGAACGCCCATCGAAAACCGCCTGTCCGAGCTTTGGAGTATCTTCGACTTTTTGATGCCGGGTCTTCTGGGCACGCGCGACTCATTTGCCAAGCGCTTTGAGAGTCCCGTCGAACATGCCGAGGGCGACAGTGCCGCTCGTCTGCAGGCGCTCGTGTCGCCGTTTGTGCTGCGTCGCGTCAAGGAAGATGTGGTGGCCGACCTGCCCGAGAAGATCGAGGATACGGTGATGGCGCAGCTTGCCGGCGAACAGCGCAAGCTCTACCTGGCCAACCAAGACCGCATCGCCCAGCAGGTGCAGCACCGCGAGGCCGGGGAGTTTAAGAAAGATAAGCTCAAGGTGCTCGCCGAGCTCACCAAGCTGCGCCAGATCTGCTGCGACCCGCGTCTTCACTACGAGGATTACAAGGCGGGGAGCGCCAAGCTCGATACGTGCATGGAGCTCGTGCACGGCGCACTCGACGGCGGGCATCGCATCCTGTTGTTCAGCCAGTTTACGGGTATGCTCGATATCATCGGCAAGCGCCTGTCTAAGGAGGACATCGCCTTCCTTAAGCTCACGGGCGCTTCGTCTAAGGAGAGCCGCGCCAAGATGGTTGCGCAGTTCCAGGCAGGCGAGGTGCCGGTGTTCTTGATTTCGCTCAAGGCGGGCGGTGTTGGCCTTAATTTGACGGCTGCCGACGTGGTCATCCACTACGACCCGTGGTGGAACGTGGCCGCGCAGGACCAGGCGACCGATCGCGCCCACCGCATTGGCCAGCAGCACACCGTGACCGTGTACAAGCTCATCGCCAAGGACACGATCGAGGAGCGCATTATGCAGATGCAGGAGTCCAAGCGCGATCTGGTTAACAGCGTGCTCGGCGGCGATGGCATCTCATCGGCACTGTTCACGCGCGAGGATGTTCTGGCACTGCTCGGTGGCGACGGTCGCTAACTTGCGCATGCCGATGGGTGCCAGGACAGGTACTCGGAATTGCCTGAGCGCCCTGGACTCTGCCGAGCCCCTCGATATGTGTTCATTTGCCATGCCGTGGATGGTTCGCCTACCTTTGGGCATAAGAAGCATCAGGAATATTGGCACATCAGCAAAGGAGAACATCATGGCGAAATTCTTTAAGGACTCCGACGGCAAGCTCGTTGCCGCCCTTGGCGACGGCGTTGCGACCCCTGCCGGCTGCACGGAGCTGACGGCAAACACCGAGGATGCGGCGCACGAGAAGCACGTGCCTGTTGTCGAGATCGAGCGCGACGGCCACGTCATTCGCGCGCGCGTGGGCTCGACGGAGCACCCCATGCTGCCCGAGCACTACATCGAGTGGATCGCGCTTGAGGCCGAGGGCCGCCTGGAGGTCCATTACCTTGAGCCCGGCATGAAGCCCACGACGTTTTTCGCTGGCGGTTCCAAGACCGGTACCGTCTATGCCTACTGCAACCTGCATGGGCTGTGGTCCGCGACGTTCTAGGAGCGCGCCCCCGCTCGGGGTATCATAGCTAGCATATGCACATGCGAGCGCCGGCTGCATTATGCGGCCGGCGCTTTTACTACGACAACGACGTTTTAAGACGGAAAGGGCGGGGCCATGAAGCTCGCACTTGCACAGATCGATATGCGCCTGGGTGACATCGAGGGCATTTGCGGCCGCATCGAGGACCAGGCTCGCCTGGCTCATGAGCGCGGCGCGCGCGTGCTGTGCGTTCCGGCCCCGCTCTTTATGGGTGCCATGCCGGGCAGCCTGGTGGGCGCTGCCGATTTTGAGCACGATATGCTGACGGGCCTGACGGGCGTTGCCGAGCGCATCCAAGAGCTCGACATGATCTGCATCGTGCCCTCTGCGGTTTCGTTTGAGGGCCAGCCCCTGCTTGACTATATGATGCTCAAAGATGGTCGCGTGGTGCCCGCGCGCGCAAGTATTGCCCTGCAGCGTGGCGAGAACAACGACGCGCGTTGGGCGCCTCCGGTGTTTGACGTGGACGGCGTGCGCATCGCCGTGGTGTTTGACCTGAACCGTGAGCTCGAGATGCTGCCGACCGGCGTCGACCTCATCGCCTATTTTCAGTTCAACGCGTTTGATATGACCGACCGCGAGACGGCCGCCATTGCCGCCGTTCGCAGCGGTGCCTACCGCAAGATCGCGTCCAAGCGCAGCGTATGGTTTGCCTGCATGGCGCCGGTCGGTGCCTATGACGAGTCGGTGTATACCGGCGGGTCGTTTGTGCTCGACGACTGCGGGCGCGTGGTGGCCCAAGCGCCGTGCTTTGAGGAGAGCCTGCTGGTTCAGGAAATTCAGCGCGGCGTAATGCTCGATGCTTTGGAAGACCACGAGCTGCCCGAGTTTCGTTCCGAGGAGTGGTTGTGGCAGGCGCTGGTGCTCGCTGTGCGCGATAACGCCCGTGCCCATGGCACGTCGCGCGCCGTGGTGGCGCTCGAGGGTGATTTGCCGTCGTCTTTGCTTGCGGCGCTTGCCGTCGATGCCTTGGGTCCGCGTAATGTGATTGGCCTGGTGCTGGGGCGCAATCGCATCTTTACGCCGGCGCATGAGGAGGCAGAGGCCACCCGCTGTTCTGCCGTGCGCTCAATCGCCGAGCGCTTGCACATTCGCACCGTCGAGCGCGATGCGCCGGATGCGGCGCGCGTGCTCGACCGCGACGTGTCGGCGGGCGATGCCGAACGCCTGCGATCGCGTGC
>CAJMRO010000055.1:0-11057 GCA_905215825.1 uncultured bacterium | reverse complement strand
GGCGTGGGCTCTGGGGACCGGCGCGGGCGCCGTTCCGGACTGCGAGCTCGCCGTCTCCCCTGCCGGCATTGCGGGATACGCGCTGCCGGGACGCATTACGGCTGTGGCACTCACCAAGCTCAACTTCCGCGTACGCCGACCCGTCGACGCCGCCCGCGTGCGCATTCTGGCAGGCGGCGAGGAACTGTATGCAGTCAAGGTCCGCCCGGTTAAACCGAGCGTAATGGAGAGTTTCCCGCTACCGGCGAAGGTGATACAGCGCGCACTCGACATGGGCGTTAGCGAGATAGTCCTATCCGTCGATCCCGTTGAGGAGGCATAAACCATGAGCACGAACGCGATTGAAACGCTACAGTTCAACTGCACCACCTGCCCATCCGAGTGCCTCCTGACCGTAGAGGTAGAGCGTGACGCCGATGGCTACGTTGCGGCGGTGCGCTCCGTAACCGGCAACAACTGCCCGCGTGGTGATAAGTTCGCACATCAGGAGCTCACCTGCCCCATGCGCGTACTCACGACGACCGTGGCAGTATCTGGCGGCGACGAAGCCCTGCTCCCCGTGCGCACCGCCGAAGCCATCCCGCTAGAACTCCACGCCCAAGCCATGGCCCTCATCCGCGGACTAGTGGTCAAAGCCCCCATCCGCATGGGCGACGTCGTGCTAGAGAACCTCCTAGACACCAACATCAACCTAATCGCCAGCATGGACATCGACCCCGCCCAAGCAGCTAATTGAGGACGGGGCTCTTTTAGCTACCCCGCCATCCACCCCGCCCTCCTCCGCAGTTGCGGTGAAATAGTTCCTGATTTCCGCCAAAACCCCGGCATCCAGGAACTATTCCACCGCAACTATCCTTGGAATCGGTATTCAGCTTGTGCCTACTTTAGTGCCATTTCAAAACTATGCCGGATTACGGGGCCGATTCGGAGACCCCCATCCATACCGGCAGTTTTCGATTTTTGATAAGACGTCTACCTGCGGTTTTAATTTCGCGATTTTTCCCATGGTCAAGTAATACAGGTCCAGCCCCGTAATCCGCCATACTTTTGAAACCAGCCCATTTGGGACGGGCCTCTTATGACTACTTTTGTCTGCATGCCTGCCAGGCTGGCCATGCCAAAGAGTGTCCCAAAGTGCCGGCATAAAAGGAACGTCCCTAGCTGCCGGGCTTGGGATACCATGGTGGCAACCTAGCGAAAGGACGATGTATGGCACATGTCGATGACCAGCGTGTGGCGCGCGTGCTCGACGCGCTCGAGGCTCAGCGCCCCGGCGCGCAGCTGCTCGTAAACGACCCGTGGTCGATTTACTATCTGACCGGTTTTTATGCCGATATGTTCGAGCGGTTTTGCGGCGTGCTGCTCGCACGCGATAGCGAGCCCGTGATCCTGGTCAACGCGCTGCATCAGCTGCCCGAGTATGACAATGCCCGCGTTGCCTACCACACCGATACCGACGTCGTGACCGACGCCATCGCGAGTGAGAACGACCCGACCAAACCACTCGGCATCGATACCGTCATGCGCTCTGGCTATTTGATGCCACTCATGGAGCGCCACGCAGCCAGCGAGTTTTTCCTGGGCGACTTTGCCGTCACCGCCGCGCGCACCCACAAGGATGACGCCGAACAGGAGCTCATGCGCGCGTCCTCGGCCGCTAACGACGCCGTGATGGCCGACGCCATCAAGCTCGTCCACGAGGGCGTAACGGAGCGCGAAATTGCCGACCAGATGCTCGATCTGTATCGAAAACACGACTGCGAGGGCTTTAGCTTTCCGCCGATCGTGAGCTTTGGTGCCAACGCTGGCGACCCGCATCATGAACCCGACGACACCGTGCTCAAGCGCGGCGACGTGGTGCTGTTCGACATTGGTGGACGCCGCTGCAACTACTGCTCGGACATGACGCGCACGTTCTTTTGGGGCGAACCGGACGAGGAAACGGCACGCATCTACGACATCGTGCGCCGCGCCAACGAGGCCGCCGAGGCGCTCATAGCACCAGGCGTGCGCATGTGCGACCTGGACCGTGCCGCGCGCGACGTGATCGAAGACGCAGGCTATGGGCAGTACTTTACACACCGTCTGGGACACTCGATCGGCCTGCAGGACCACGAGCCGGGCGACGTCTCGCTCGTCAACGAGCAAGTCGTAGAGCCTGGCATGACGTTCTCCATCGAGCCGGGTATCTACCTCCCCGGCCGAACCGGCGTCCGCATCGAAGACCTGGCCCTGGTTACCGAGTCCGGCGTCGAGATCCTCAACGCCTACCCCCACGACCCAGTCCGCCTAGACTAGCCCTTACCCAATAGCCCCTCAATAAGTTGCGGTGGAATAGTTCCCAGATTGACCCACAGAGGCATAATCCAGGAACTATTTCACCGCAACTGCCAAGGGGCCAAGTCGACCAATTTGACAGTCTAGAGATGCGCCACGAAAAAGGGCTATCTACTACGTTTAACCCGCATGGGTCAACCATGCGGGTCTTTTTTGAAAATTGGCAAGCCATCTACCTGCGGTTTTGATTTCGCAATTCTCGGCGTGATCGAGGGCAACCGGTCAAACGTAGAAAATAGGCCCATTTCGTGGCGAGCAGGTCAACCAGCTGCCCTACAGAAAGGCTCTAGCGCAGCAGCCCCGCTACTTCGCCGGCTAGGGTGATGGTGCCGGCTGCTACGAAGGGCTCGCTCGCGGCCTTGAAAGCTGCGAGGGCCTCGGACACGCTGGGGTACACGCCCGCAAGCTTGTCGGCGTCCACCAGGGCAGCAAGCTCATCTGCCGGCAGGGCGCGATCGGAATCGGTCTGGGTCACGACCACGCGCGGGAAGGCCGGAACCAGCACGTCGACGATGCCCGCCACGTCCTTGTCAGCCAATGCGGCGCACAGCAGCGTGGGGCGATTCTCCACGCACGGATCGATCTCGTCCAGTGCGCTCACAAAGTTCTCGCAGCTCTGGGGGTTATGGCAGGCATCGATCAGCTTGAGTGGATCGGTTCCCAGCACATCAAAGCGACCCGGCGTGGGGCAGCCCATAAGCGAAGCGTCGAGTGCATCGTGGACGAGCTCGCGACCCAAATAGCCCTCGCACAGCATAATCGCGCACGCGGCATTCTGCGGCTGATACGCCGGCTTGACCATACTCGACGTATAGATCGCACGCGGCGTGGTGCAGCTAAACTCCACCGTATCGCCCACGTGTGCCGGAAGTTTGGTCGTCGTATGGCTCACCACGAGCGGCACAACGCCGCACTCACGGCAACGGGCATCCATCACGCGCTGAACGCTCGGCTCATGCGTGCCCTCGCCCAAAACAACCAGGCGCCCAGGCTTAATAACCGCAGCCTTCTCCCCCGCAATAGCCTCGAGCGTATCGCCAAGGACCTTCGTATGGTCGAGTCCAATGCCCGTAATGGCGACGGCCACGGGATCGGTCGCACTCGTAGCATCCCAGCGTCCGCCCATGCCAACCTCAAGCACGGCCACGTCCACGCAAGCCTCGGCAAACATAGTAAAACCAGCCACGGACAAAAGATCGAAGGGCGTAATAGAACGGAGCTCCTCGCCCGCCGCCTCACGACGTGCGTTGAGATGACGACCCGCCTCATACGCCGCAGAGACACCATGGGCAAAGACCTCGTCTGAGACGACCTTTCCGTCAATCTCCATACGCTCGGGATAGCGCACCAGATGAGGCGACGTAAAGAGTGCCGTCTTAAGGCCCTCACCACGAAGAATGGCAGCCGAGAATCGCGTCGTCGAGGTCTTTCCATTGGTACCCGCTATCTGGACGCAATCATAGAACTCGTCAGGACGACCAAGCTCATCGAGCATCTCGACGACGGTCTCGAGCAGCGGCGTGGAATAACGCGCAATCTTGCCCGTATCGGCCGCAAGTGCAACAGCCTCATCAAAAGAAAGCTCCGGAACCTCAAACGGCACCGAATACAACCCAGAACGCTTTGCCATAGCCAAAGTCCCCTCAACATAAAAAGAGGCCCGTAAGCAACAACGAGCCCCTCCCATTCAAAATATCAGCCAAACACCGCTTTACAGCAGAATCAAGGCCAGAACCCAGTGGTCCTACCGGGCAGCGGACGCCCCCGTAAACGCTATGGGAGCGGTTTCGGGCTTTGCTCGATACAAGTTCCGCACGAGCCGAAGGCCACTTAATGTGGCCTTCGTGCGAGCAGGACTGTCCGCAGTAGCGAGCAAAGCGTCGGGACGCGCCCCTCAGTAAGATCTACGAGAAGTCAGCAACCTGTGCAGTCAGCGCCGCCAGGATCTCCTTGAGCTCAGCTGCACGGTCCCTCTTCTTCTGAACCACCGCGGGCGCGGCCTTGGCCACAAAGCCCTCGTTGGCGAGCGTCTTCTCGCAGCCGGCGAGCTCCTTCTGGGCCGCGGCAATCTCCTTCTCCAGGCGTGCCTTCTCGGCCGAAAGGTCAACCTTGCCCTCGAGCACCACAAAGGCCTCGACGCCGCTGTCGACCACGGCGATGCTCGCGGCCGGCTTCTCAACGTCGGTACCCATGACCAGCGAGGCAGTGTTGGCCAGCGGCTCGATGGTCGAACGCAGGCTCTCGAGCTTCTCGATGTCCTCGACGCCGGCACGCACGACCACATCGAGCTCGGCCTTGGGGCTCAAGCGATAACGCGAACGCGTGGCGCGGGCGGCGGAAACGACGGCGCGGCACAGCTCAAACGCGCGCTCGGCGTCCTCGTCAACATACTTGGCGTAGTCGGCGGGCTCGGGCCACTTGGCGATCATGAGTGCCTCGGCGCGGTCAACGTTGCCCTCGGCATCCAGGTCGAGCACGCTCGCCGGCATGTTGTCCCAGATCTCCTCGGTAACGAACGGCATAAGCGGGTGCATCAGGCGAATGGAGGTGTCGAGCACAAAGATCAGGTTGCGCTGCGCCTGCAGACGGCCCTCGCCCTTCAGGCGAGCCTTGGTGACCTCGACGTACCAGTCGCAGACCTCGTTCCAGAAGAACTGCTGCACGCCGCGGGCCATATCGCCAAAGGTGTAGTTCTCGATGCCCTCGGTGACCATCTTGACGGCCTTGGCCAGGCGGCTGAACATCCAGGCGTCTGCCGGCGTCTCCACAACGGGCTCGCCGGGCGTGTAGCCCTCCATGTTCATGAGCAGGAAGCGGCTGGCGTTCCAGATCTTGGTCACAAACGACTTGGCCTGCTCGGTGCGCGGGCTGTCGATAAGCTTTTTGGTCTTCTTGTCGATGTTCGCGTCGAACTTGACGTCCTGGTTGTTGGTGCACAGCGTGAGCAGGTTGAAGCGCATGGCGTCGGCGCCGTACATGCCAATGAGGTCCATGGGGTCAACACCGTTGCCCTTGGACTTGGACATGCGGCTGCCGTCCTTGGCCAGGATCGTCGGGTAGATGACGACGTCCTTAAACGGCACCTCGTCCAGGAAGTACAGCGAGCTCATGACCATGCGGGCGACCCACAGCGCGATAATGTCGCGCGCGGTGACGAGCGCCGTCGTGGGGTGATGGCCCTCGAGCAGCTCCGGCTTTTGCGGCCAGCCCTGCGTGGCGAAGGTCCACAGCTGCGAGCTGAACCAGGTGTCCAGCACGTTCTCGTCCTGGTGCACGTGATGGCCGCCACACTTGGGGCACACGTCGGTGTCCTCGGTAAGGGCGTCCTCCCAGCCGCAGTCCTCGCAGTAGAACACGGGGATGCGGTGGCCCCACCACAGCTGGCGGCTGATGCACCAATCCTTAAGGTTCTCCATCCAGGTGGTGTAGGTCTGCGTCCAGCGCGCGGGATGGAAGGTGACCTTGCCGGAGTTGACGGCGTCGAGTGCCGGTCCCTTGAGCTTGTCAACGGCGACGAACCACTGCTCGGACAGCCACGGCTCCAGAGCGGAGTCGCAACGGTAGCAGTGCATGACGGAGTGATCGAGGTCCTCGACGTGATCGAGCAGGTCGTGCTCCTCGAACCACTTGATGACGGCCTCGCGGCACTCGTCGCGGTTCATGCCGGTGAACTCGCCATAGCCCTCGACGACCACCGCGTGCTCGTCGAAGATATTGATCTGCGGCAGATCGTGGGCCTGGCCCATGGCGTAATCGTTGGGGTCGTGAGCCGGGGTAACCTTGACGAAGCCGGAGCCAAAGTTGGCGTCGACATGCCAATCCTCAAAGATGGGGATCTCGCGGTCGACGATGGGGAGCTTGACGGTCTTACCCACAAAGGCTACCTTCTCGGGATCCTTCGGGGAAACGGCAACGCCCGTGTCGCCGAGCATGGTCTCGGGACGCGTGGTGGCGACGACGATGTAGTCCTGGCCGTTGACCGGCTCGGTCAGCGGGTAGCGCAGGTGCCACAGGTGGCCCTTCTCGTCCTTGTACTCGGCCTCGTCGTCCGAGATGGCAGTGGTGCAGTTGGGGCACCAGTTGACGATGCGCTTGCCGCGGTAGATCAGGCCGTCGTGGTACCAGTCGCAGAACACCTTGCGCACGGCCTGGGCGTAATCCTCGTCCATGGTGAAGCGCTCGTTATCAAAGTCGACGGAGCAGCCCATGCGCTTGATCTGCTCGACGATGATGCCGCCGTACTCGTGGGTCCAATCCCAGCAGGCGTCGACAAACTTGTCGCGACCGATCTCCAAGCGGCTGATACCCTCGCTCTTGAGCTTCTTGTCGACCTTTGTCTGCGTGGCGATACCGGCGTGATCGGTGCCCAGCACCCAGCGCGTGGACTTGCCGCGCATGCGGGCCATACGGACGATGGCGTCCTGGATGGAGTCGTCGGTGGCATGGCCCATGTGGAGCTTGCCGGTCACGTTGGGAGGCGGAATGGTGACGGTGCAGTCGCCCACGCCCTCACGGCGCTTGTAGTAGCCGCCGTCGAGCCACTTCTGTAGGATCGCCGGCTCGTTGGTCGACGGATCGTAGTTCTTGGGCATCTCTTCCATATATCTCTCCCTTGCCCATCGGGGAGGAATGTAGGCCCGATTTTCGCTCGGTCAAGTCCTGGCTCGCACGAAGACCACATTAAGTGGTCTTCGGCTCGTGCGGAATCTACGAAAATCGGGCCTACATTCCTCCCCTTAGGTATCGATTACTTCAGTCTGAATGGACTTTGCTGAGACTTTAAACAAACACACAGAATAACACAGGTAGTTGGGGTTATTGCGTATATATAAAATAGCCTCCGACCGCGGGTGGTCGGAGGCTATTTGCAAACACGTTTTAGGCTGGTTTAGCCGTAGATGCGTTGGGGCTGCTCTTCGCCCTTTACGGAGGCTTCGGTCACGATGACCTTGACGACACCCTCCTCGCTAGGGAGGTCGAACATCGTCTGCTGCAGCACGTCCTCGCAGATGGAGCGCAGGCCGCGGGCGCCGGTCTTGCGGGCAAGCGCCATACGGGCGATCTCATGCAGGGCGGCATCCTCAAACTCAAGCTCAACGTCCTCGAGCTGGAACATCTTGCGGTACTGACGCACCACGGCGTTCTTGGGCTCGGTCAGGATCGACACCAGGTCGTCCTCGTCGAGCGCCTGCGTCTGGGTGACGACGGGCGTACGTCCCACAAACTCGGGGATCATGCCAAAGGCGTTGAGGTCCTGCGGGAGCACCTGGCGCAGCAGATCGTTCTCGTCGACCGAGGTGGGGCCGGCGATCTCGGAGTTAAAGCCCACGCCCTTGTTGCCCACGCGATCGGCGATGATCTTGTCCAGACCCACAAAGGCACCACCGCAGATGAACAGGATGTTGGTCGTGTCGATCTGCAGCAGCTCCTGCTGGGGATGCTTGCGGCCGCCGGTGGGCGGAACGCTTGCCACCGTGCCCTCAAGAATCTTAAGCAGCGCCTGCTGAACGCCCTCGCCCGAAACGTCGCGGGTAATAGAAAGGTTCTCGGCCTTGCGGGCGATCTTATCGATCTCGTCCACGTAGATAATGCCAACCTGCGCGCGCTCAATATCGCCATCGGCAGCGTTGATGAGCTTGAGCAGGATGTTCTCAACATCCTCGCCCACGTAACCGGCCTCGGTGAGTGCGGTGGCATCGGCGATGGCAAACGGCACCTCGAGGATGCGCGCGAGCGTCTGGGCCAACAGGGTCTTGCCGGTACCAGTGGGACCGAGCAGCAAGATGTTGGACTTGGCGAGCTCCACCTCGTCCATATCGTTGTCGAACTGCGAGCCCATGCCGCCGTCAAAAGCGGACACCGCAGCGCCGCCCTCGATCACGCGGCGATAGTGGTTGTACACGGCAACCGACATAGCGCGCTTGGCGTCCTCCTGACCCATGACATAGGCCGAAAGCTCGTCATAGATCTCGTGCGGCGTCGGCACGTGCGTGATGACCTGGCGGTCGTCCTCGAGCTCAAAGCCCTCGGTCTCGGGGTCCACGGCGGGCTGCCCAGCAGCCTGGCCGTGGTCGTTGAGGAAGCCTGGCAGCTTGCCGTTGCGGGCAGCGTCCATAAAGTCCGAAGCCAGCGACTCCTCCAGAATCTCGGAGCAAGCGGCGACGCACTCGTCACAGATAAAGATGTTGGTCGGGCCCTTTACGAGGCGACGGACCTGGCCCTGCTCTTTTCCGCAGAAGGAGCAGCGGATAGGGTTGCCGTTCTCGTCAAAGTTGTCCTGCATGTTTCCTGCCATCCTAGGCATCCTTCGCGGCGAGATCGCGCGAGGTGACGATACGGTCAATCAAGCCGTAGTCGAGGGCCTCGGCAGCGGTCAGGTAGTTGTCGCGCTCGGTATCGGCCTGGACCTTCTCGATGGGCTGGCCCGAGGCGTCGGACAGGATCTGGTTGAGCTCGCGACGGGTCTTCTTGATCTCCTCGGCAACGATCTCAATCTCGGTCTGCTGACCCTGGGCACCGCCGCTGGGCTGGTGAATCATGACCTTGGAGTGCGGCAGGCAGAAGCGCTTGCCCTTGGCGCCGGCCGAAAGCAGCACAGCGGCCATAGACGCGGCCATGCCGACGCAAATGGTGGAGACCTGCGGCTTAATGAAGTTCATGGTGTCAAGAATCGCCAGGCCGGAGTAGACCTCGCCACCGGGCGAATTGATGTAGAGCGAGATATCCTTCTCGGCATCCTGGCTCTCAAGATGCAGCAGCTGGGCAACGACCAGGTTGGCGCTGACGGAGTTGATCTCCTCGCCCAAGAAGATGATGCGGTCGTTGAGCAGGCGCGAATAGATATCGTAGCTGCGCTCGCCGCGCGGCGTCTGCTCGATAACGTATGGCACGAGGGCGGAATCGAACTTAGCGATCATACGCATCTCCATTTCTCTCTTGCGGACCAATAGTGGTTCTAGATAAACGTACGGTGCCCGCATGCTATGCATTGGCTGGCACCGTACGAAGCAACCGGATAACCGGTGTATAACTTTACCCCATCACGGGCGCACGCATGCGCTCGCGGGCAAGGTGGCGAGAATTACTCGGCGTCCTTGGCGGTCTCGTCGACCTCGGTCACCTTGGCGTTCTCGACCAGGTGGTCAACGGCCTTGGAGCGACGGATGGACTCGCGGACGGCAGGCATGCGGCCATCGGCGATGAACTCGGCCTTGGAAGCCTCGACGTCCTTGACGCCGGCCTTCTCGAACTCGGCGTTGACGTCGTCCTCGGTGACCTCAATCTTGAGCTCACGGGCGAGGGCGTCGAGAGCCAGGGACTCACGGGCAACGTCGTTGGCCTGCTTGTGCAGGTCGCCGATGAACTGCTCCATGGTTAGGCCGGAAGCGGGCAGCCAGGTGTCCAGCGTCATGCCGCGGGCAGCGAGGTTAGACAGGAAGTTCTGGCCAAGCTCCTCAAAGACGGACTGCTCGTAGTCAGCATCCATCTCGTCGAGCTGCAGGCGCTCGGCGAGAGCGGAGACGCAACGGTTCTCCTTCTCGGCCGGCAGGCGGGAAGCCTTGTCCTGCTCGATCTCGATCTTGATGGCGTCGCGCATGGCCTCGATGCTATCGAAGCCAAAGTCGGACTTGACGAGCTCGTCGGTGAGCTCGGGGGTGTTGCGGACCTTGATGCCCTTGACGGCGACCTCGACGGTGTGGGTCTCGGCCTCCTCGCCCTCCTCGACCTCGTCGGTCCAGGTGACGGTCTTGACGTCGTCAACGTTAGCGCCGATCAGGGCCTCGTTGAACTCCTTGGGGTTGCTGTCGCTGCCGGCGATGAGCATGCGGCCCTCGGCGGCGAAGTTGTCGGCGTTCTCGACGGCCTTGAGGTCGACGGTGACGTAGTCCTCGGCCTCGACGGCGCGACCCTCGACGTCCTCGAAGGTGGCACGGTAGTTGAGGAGCATCTCGACCTGGTTGTTGATCTCGGACTCGGTGACCTCCGCGGGGGGCATCTCGATCTCGACGGCGTCGAAGGAGGAGAGCTCAGCGGCGGGACGCAGGGAGAACTCGACGGTGTAGGTGTAGTCCTCGTGATCCTTGGCGAGGTCGAGCTCCTTGTAGTCACCGTTCTTGGTGGGGACGATGTCCAGCTCGTTGAGGACGGCGGGCTCGTTGGCGGCGATCAGGTCGTTGGTGGCCTGAGCGAGGGTAGCCTCGGCGCCAAGAGCGGAGTCGATGACCGGACGGGGGGCCTTGCCGGCACGGAAGCCCGGGAAGCGGTACTTCTTGGCGGTGTCCTTGTAAGCCTTCTTGATCGCGGCGTCGACGTCGGCGGCCGGGATGGTGACCGTAGCGGTGAGCTTGGCGTCCTTGACGTCAGAAGCGGTGATGTTCAACACGTTCCTCCTCATACTGCCCAGCTTATCTGAGGTGCTGGTACCTTTATGCAACAAAGAGTCGCGACGGCCGAAGCCGACGCAGATGCGTTGGTGCGGGCGAAAGGACTCGAACCTTCACGGGAATCCCACCAGAACCTAAATCTGGCGCGTCTACCAATTCCGCCACGCCCGCATGAGCGCACAGACTAGGAATGATAGCAGATACGAACGGCAAGCGCACGCACACCTTTTACAGGCTCACGACCTCACCACGAGTACGCATCGGATCCCCCGCCGCCCCGCCGAAGTTGCGGTGGAATAGGGACTGTTTTGGAGGACTGGAGCCCCAAACAGTCCC
>CAJMRO010000054.1:0-11128 GCA_905215825.1 uncultured bacterium | reverse complement strand
CCGCCGCCTCCGATGCCGCCGGCAGACGCTGCCGCTCCGCAGCATCGAGCTCCGGTCATCTGCGCCATTTCGGGTTCGGGCGGTTGCGGCAAGTCGACGATCATTGCCACCATGGCACACACATCGTCGCTGTTGGGCTTGCGTGCCGCCGTGCTCGACCTGGACCTGATGTTTGGAAACCTTTACGACTTGTTAGGCGTCGATGCTCCGCGCGATATGGCGGCACTTATCGAGCCGTCGGCGGCGGGCACGCTCACCGAGCCGGATATCGTAGCCACATCGATGCGCGTGGCGCCAGGCGTTACGCTCTGGGGCCCCGTCGCGGCGCCCGAGCAAGCCGAGCTCATGGCACGTCCGGTGGAGCTACTACTTGATGTTCTGCGTCGCGAATCCGACGTGGTCTTTATCGATACCTCGGTCTTTTGGGGCGACGCCGTGGCGGCTGCGGTGGCGGCGAGCGACCGTTGCCTGGTCGTTGGCGATGCTGCGGTGTCGTCCGCGACATCGGCGTCGCGCGTCATTGAACTGGCGAGTCGAGTAGGTGTGCCGCGCACGCGCATGAGCGCCGTGTTCAACCGGTTCGGTGCGCGCGGAGCAGACGAGGACGTCGCCATGCGCTTTGAGATTGCCTGTGCGTTGAGCTCCAAGATTCGTATCGCCGATGGCGGGCAGGATCTCGCCGCGCTCATGGCGTTTGGGCGCGCCGACGAGGCAGTGGGTCAGACGAGCGCTTTTGCGACCAGCGTGCGCGAGGCCACGCGCGAGATGCTCGTGGAACTGGGGTGCGCCGTCGGCCCTTGGAGCGATATAGTCGCCGACCGTGCAACGCGTACCGAACGCCCGCGTATCCGCCTTCCCTGGTCGCGCGAGGGCGATCAGCGATGAGCCTGCAAACGAGGATTAAGGCTGCCGGCGCTGCAGCGGCGGCAGCTCCTGTAGATGCGGGGCGTCGCCGCGCGGTGAAACGACGCACTAAGCGCGCCGTGATGGACCGCATGGGTTACGACGAAGTGGCGCGTATCAGCGCCTATATCGACCCGGTACTTGCCCGCTCGGAATTGCGTCCCGCGGTGGAGGCGGCGCTCAATGTTGAGGAGCCGACCGATCTCGCGACGCCCGAGCGCGAGACCATCATCGACGAGATTTTGGATGACGTGGTGGGCTTGGGGCCGTTGCAGCCGCTCATCGAGGACGACACCGTTACCGAGATCATGATCAACGGCTGCCGCTCGGCCTTCTTTGAACGCGGCGGCGTCTTGTACCCCATCGAGCATGCGTTTGAGGATGATGAGCAGATCCGTGTGCTTATCGACCGCATCATCTCGCCACTTGGCCGCCGTATCGACGAGCGCAGCCCCATCGTCAACGCCCGCCTCAAAACGGGCTATCGCGTCAACGCGGTGATTCCGCCTGTGGCGATTGACGGACCGATTCTCACCATCCGAAAGTTCTCGGACCGCATCTGCTCGCTGGACGAGCTTGTGGGGCTGGGGTCGCTGCCGCTTTGGTATGCGCAGCTGCTGTCATGCGCGGTGTCGCTGAGACAGGACCTGGCGGTTGCGGGAGGCACGGGATCTGGTAAGACCACCCTGCTCAACGCGTTGTCATGCGAGATTTCCACCGGCGAGCGCATCGTGACGATCGAGGACTCTGCCGAGCTCAAGTTTGCGCATCATCCACACGTGGTGCGTCTAGAGGCGCGCGAGGCTTCAATTGAGGGCGAGGGCGCGGTGACGATCCGCGACCTGGTGACCAATGCCCTGCGCATGCGCCCCGACCGCATCGTGGTGGGTGAGGTGCGCGGTGCTGAGTGCTGCGACATGTTGCAGGCCATGAACACGGGCCACGACGGGTCGCTCACCACACTTCATGCGGGCTCAGAACAGGAGACCGTGGTGCGTCTGACGTTGCTTGCACGTTATGGCATCGATCTGCCGAGCGAGCTCATCGAGGAGCAGATTGCCATGGCGCTCGACGGCATCGTGATGTCCGAGCGCCACGCCGATGGCAGGCGCTTCGTCTCCTCGTATTCGGGGGTGCGTCGCGCCGCGTCGGGCGGCGTAGAGCTCGAGCGCTATGTGACTTTCGATGCCGCCGAGCGCACCTGGACGCTTGACCGCGAGCCGCCGTTTATCGCAGAAGGCCTGCGGTCGGGGACGCTCACACAAGAGGAGGTGGACGAAT
This sequence comes from uncultured bacterium, assembly GCA_905215825.1. Taxonomy (GTDB): domain Bacteria; phylum Actinomycetota; class Coriobacteriia; order Coriobacteriales; family Coriobacteriaceae; genus Collinsella. The sequence goes on along the minus strand of CAJMRO010000054.1, from coordinate 8,944 downwards.
GGAGGTCGCTGTGCCCCTCGTCGTAGGGGGTTTGGCAGGGTTTTCTGTCGCGACGGCGTGCGGGGCGGAACCTCGTGTGCCGCAGGTGCCGCCGGCGGAGCTGGCGCGTCAGGCGCTCGAGACGGTGGCGGAGAAACTGCCGCGTGAGCTGGTGGAAAACGATCTGCTGAAAAAGATCGCCCGTTCGTGGGCATCGCTGGCTCCGGCGCATCGCCTTGGCCTCGTGATCGAAGATGCTTCGGGGCGTTTGGCGTTTCTGCTGCTCTCGAGCGGTGTCTGCTGCATTTTACTAACGATGGTGTCGTTATCGCCCCTCGGATTTGCCTTGGGACTTGTTGCTCCGATTGCCGTTGGCGCCGCTCGGGATGGCTTTGAGAGCCGGCGCGAGCAACACGATGCAGAAGAGGCCATGCCCGAGGCGTTTACCGCACTTTCCATGTCGCTTGCCTCGGGACATTCGCTGGCCCAGGGCATGCGCTTTGTGGGCGCTCATGCGCAAGAACCGGTGCATACCGAGTTTTTGCGGGTGGCGGCGGCGATCGATTGCGGCATCTCGGCGACCGACGCGCTCGATGACTTGCTCGTGCGCATCGACGCCCCTGGTCTTTCGCTTGTGACCTTGGCGCTTAAGGTGTCACAGCGCACCGGCGCTCCGCTTGCCGACTTACTGTCCGAGGCGTCGAGCATGGTGGGGGAGCGCATTGAGCTCAAGCGCCGCCTAGATGTTAAGACGTCGCAGGCCCGCATGTCTGCGCATATGGTCGCGGCGATGCCGACGGGCATGTGCGCGGTGTTGGCGCTGCTTTCGGCAGATTTTCGTCGCGGTCTTGCGACGCCTGCCGGCGCGGGCGCTGTGGTGCTGGGTCTTGCCCTCAACGCCGTTGCCCTGGTGGTTATCAGGCGCATTATGCGGGTGGAGCTATGAGCGCCCCGGTTGCAGTTGCGGCTTGCCTGTGCGCTCTGAGTGTATTTGTCGCGACGGGTTTGGATCGGGCGGATGCACGCAAGATCGCAGAGGCCTGCAAGCGCGAGGCGGTGCTGGTCGCTGCCGCGGGTCGCTCGGTGGTCGATGCTCTGACCGCGCGAATGAAGGGTGCGGTTGGAGCGGGCGGCCCGGTGCGAGTGTCGCTCGGCGAAGTGTCCGAGATGATCGATGTTGTGCGCTTGGGTCTTTCGGCCGGTCTTTCGTTTGATGCGGCGCTTGAGATTTTCTGCGCCAACCGCCGGTCAGTGCTGGCTCTTCGACTTGAGCGGGCCTGCATGGCGTGGCAGGTGGGCGTGGGCACGCGTGAGGACGAGTTGTTGGCCGCCGCGCGCGACCTGGACGTGCGAGCGCTCGAGACCTTTGCCATCACGGTGGGACAGGCGCTCGCCCTGGGTGCCCCACTTGCCGAGACACTGGCCGCTCAAAGTCGCGAGATCCGTGCGGCTCATCGCGCCGCGGTCGAGCGCGAGATCGAGCGTGCGCCCGTCAAGCTGCTGATTCCCACCGGCACACTCATCTTGCCGGCGTTGCTTCTGTCCATATTGGGCCCGCTGTTGGGAGCAGGCGGGATGATGTAGGGAGGAATACATGAACACGATGACTGACGTTGCTGGCAAGGTCTGGAGCTGGGCTGTTTGCCAGTCAATTCGCGCTCGCCAGCATGCCGGGGAGCTACTGCAGGAGGAGAGTGCGCAGGGCACCACCGAATACGCCATCTTGGTCGGCGTGCTCGTGGTGATCGCCATCATTGCCATTGTCGCATTTAAGGGCAAGGTCCAAGATCTATGGAACGCTATCAGCGAGGGCATCAACAGCCTGTAGAGGGCGAGCGCCCCATCGGGGTGCTGCTGGTGTTTGCTTGCCTGACCGTGGCGATAGCGGCGGTGCTTTGGGGGCTTAACGCCGCGCGGCAGCAGCGTCCTGGGGCCGCCTTCGATTCGGGCTCAGATTCGGCGGTGGCGTCTCAAAAAGATGAGATGCGAGATGCGGACGATTCGGATGTCGCTGTCACGGCGCAAACCTTTCTGCGGACGCTCGACAAGCGGTCTGGCACTGCGACGGATTCACCTGAGGACAACGCGATTGCGGTCCGGCTTGCATGGTCCGAGGACCGACCGATGACCGAGGCAGCGGCGGATATGTTACGCGCCTACCGCGAGGTGCCAACGGCCCAGCTCGCCCTGAGCGGCTATCTCGATATTAAGGGCAACGTATGGGGCGCCATCGTGCGCGATGGGCGCGGCTGGGTCGATATGGTGACGGTTGCCGCGGATGCTGGCGATGCTTCGTGTCGTCTGCGCGCCGTGCGTCTGGTCCCGCAAACAATAAGCTCAAAGGAGGGGTCGTGAAATGCATGGCATTCTGCGTGAGGAATCTGCCCAGGCGACGGTCGAATACGCCATCGTCACGGTGGCGCTGTTATCGATCGTGCTGGCGATTGTGGGACTTTGGCGTGCTGGCACCGATGGACGCTTGGCGGCGCTGGTTGAGCGGGCGGCATCCCATGGCGTTGCCTCGACGTCGGTTATCGACGCCGCTGCGGGCGCTAAGGACATCGCGTTGTATTGATATCGCGCGCGAGGACCGGGCGCAGTCTACGGTCGAGGCCGCTTTTTTGCTGCCGACGTTTCTGACGCTCATCCTTCTCGCACTGCAACCGGTGTGCCTGCTTTATACGCGCGCGGTCATGGAGTCTGCCGCCGCCGAGACCGCGCGGCTCATGACCACGACGACGGCGGAGGACGACGATCTTAAGGAGTTCACCCTCCGCCGGCTTGCCGCAGTGCCCAACGTTTCGATCTTTCATGCCGGCGGGCCGTTGTCGTGGGATGTCGAGCTTAGCCGGGCCGATGCGGGCGGCGTCTCGTCCGTGTCCGTTTCCGGCGAGGTCAAGCCGTTGCCTGTGATCGGTGCGTTTGCGCAGGTTATGGGTGGTACCGCCGAGGGCGGCTACGTTGAGCTCAAGGTCGATGTCTCGTATCAATCACGTCCCGAATGGCTGGAGGGAGATTATGATTCGTGGATTGCTGCATGGGATTAAGCGTTTCTGGTCTAGACGCGTTTTGACGCGCCGTCCGAGCTGCCATCGCAAGCGAGGCGGCTTTATGGGTCGAGCCGGTATCGACCTGTTTATCGAAGACGGTGCCTACACCACGCTTTCCTCTGCGGTGGTCATCTTGGTGGTGCTCACGCTGCTGTTTTCGTCGACGGCGGCGATATGGAGCATGTCGCGCGCGGGGGACACCCAGGTGGCTGCCGATAGCGGCGCGCTGGCAGGCGCCAATGTGGTGTCGTCCTATCACACGGCTGCCACGGTGGTGGATGCGAGCATTTTGAGTTTGGGCCTGGCGGGGTTTGCCACGATCGGGACGGGCCTGGTCGCCATCCTCATCCCGGGCGCCGAACCAGTTGCCGGCAATATGGTCGACACCGGGATTGAGATTATTAAAACGCGCAACAAGTTTGCCAAAAGCGCATCGGAAGGCTTACAGAAAATCGAGACGGCTCTGCCGTATCTGATCGCCGCGCGTGCCACGCAGGCGGTCTCGGCGCAGGATACCGATAATGTGACCTATACCGGTACGGCGCTTGCCGTGCCCAGGACATCCGAGTCGGACTTCGCTGCGCTCGAGGGGTCCGAGATCTCGACCGATGCCATTAAAGACACATCGGATGATTTAGAGCGTGCGGCCGAGGAGCTGCGGAAGGCTTCTGAGGACACGGCGAAGGCTAAAGAGCGCGCTTGGCTGGCGGATTGTGGCGGGTCGGACGAGAGTTCGATTGGCAAGTACTCGTGTATGTGGGAGCGTGCGAAAAGCCTAACGGATCTCTCTGGTGCTCAAAATCCACATTACGCTTCGAGCGTTACGTGGGAACCGCAAGTGGCGCTCGATCGTGCGAAGGCATATTACCGAGAGCGCCTGTCGAACGAGAAGCCACTTGGCGAGAGCCCAGAAAAACAGGCAGATTCCGCTGCGCGAAAGGCGTTCTTCGCTTATGCGAGTGAAGAAGTTGAACGAGCGTATATAGCTGAAGAGGACGGCAAGGTTTCCGCCTACATCCCCTTTCTTCCGCGAAATCCAGATGAGGCGCGGACGACCGAACTCTACACCGATGTACGTTGGCCAACAAGTGAACTAGATGAAGTGTCCTATCTGCATTACGGAACTGACTGTCCAAATTACAAAAGGGGAACGCCTGGTGGGTTGGCGTCTGTCGCGGTTTTTGACGGCCATGAAACGTGCAGCGAATGCCATTTTGGTGTTTCGTCTTTGGGTTACGTTGCGATTGCTACGACTTCCGTCGAAAGGGGCTTCGAGTACCACTTTGACGAGTTCAAAAAGGCGCTGGAGAAATACGTCGAATATCGCAATAAGGAACTCGAGCTCATGCGTCAGACCGAGGATGAGGCCGACCGTGCAGGCAATGCATTTGACCAGGCTATCAAGGAGCTTTCCGGCGAGCGCCCGCGTATCGCCCCACCTGGACGCAACGGCGTGGTCGCATTTGCAGTTTCGGGTGACATTACCAGCCCCGATCAACTTAACTCCTCGTTTAACACGGCAGTCAGGCTTGGCGATCGCGGTGCTATCTCTGCCGCGGTGCTGGCGCCCGATGAGGCGACGGCGCAAAACAACGTGCTTTCGCGATTTTTCTCGACATTGAAGGAACGCTCGGGCGGCGTTGCCGGCGTGCTCGACGGCGTCATGGATGTTTGGGGACGGCTGCTCGTGGGATACGGTGATATCCAAGGTTCGGCCGACGAACTTATGGACGAGATGATTAAAGACCTAGGAGGGGGCAGCGGTGCGTTGGGCTCCATTGCATCGTGGCTCGGCGATACCGTTTCGGCGTCCGTGGCGGCGCTGGGTTTGGAACCGTGCGACTTGCGCCTGCGAAAGCCGGTGCTGACCGATTCCGCCAATGTCATTAAGAGTCCGGGGTCTGACATTGCGGGTCTTTCTCAAGCGCAAGACAAACTGCGAAGTATTCCGTTGGGCGTGACTGATCCCAAGGCGCTTTGCGAGGCGTTGGAATATCAAGTCGAACGCACCATTAGCGGTACGGTGTTCACACTTGCGGAGATTCCTCTGCCCGGCGGCGGCTCCATCCCGCTCACCGTCGATGTCGCCACGCTGGTTGGCGCTCTGGGCGGTGGGTCGTAATGAGTATCCGCATGCGTCTGCGCGAGGAGCGCGCCCAAGCGACGGTGGAGATGGCAGTGGTTACGCCCGTTTTGCTGGTGCTGGCACTCATCGTGTACAACGTCATGATCTTTGCCAGCGCTGTCGCGCGCTTCGACCGCGTGGTGCCCGACATCGTGCTAGCGCATGCCGTGGCGTCGGAGGGGGAGGGCGACGAAAGCTCTGCCGATGCCTCGGCGACGGTTCAGACTCAAATTCTGAATGCCATGGAAGGCTATGACTTACAGATCGAAGTGTCGAGCGAGCAAGGCGCGAAGGCATCGGATGGTGGCCTGCTCTCCCTATCCGGTACGTTTAGGACCTACACCTGCACCATGCACTATGAGCCGTGGCCGACTTCTCTCAGCATCGCTGGCGTTCCGCTGGGGGCGCCGACAACGTTGTCGCACGAGCGTGCGGTGACGGTCGATCCATGGCGTCCGGGGGTGGTCATGTGACCGCGGTCTCGTCCTACATCGCCTACGCGCGGGCACTCAATAGGCTGGGTTGGACGCCGGCCGAGTTTGTGGTGGCGGAGCCGTTTGTCGTGCGCCTGCGCGGCATGCTGGGACGGCGTCCGGTTGCCGCCAACGGCCTGCCGCTCGTCATGGCGTTTCCACGCTGCTCTTCGGTCCATACGTGTTTTATGGCCTATCCCATCGACATCGCCTTCATCGATGCACGCGGCAATATCCTCGCGCGCTACGAAAACGTATGTCCCTGGTGTATGTGCTCCTGCCCCGGCGCCTGGGCGGTATTGGAACGCCCTTCAATCCTCGCTACACCTCCCGCCCTCCAACAAGTGCCGGCGTAAGAGATTGGCGACAGCGGACTTTCGTCATACGAAATTGGGTAAGATGGAGGAGAAGGTGCATGGATGTTGAGATCCATCCGAACGCCAAAAAACACTTGACGGAAAAGCAGGTACTAGGTGCCTGGTTCGCGGTTACTGAGTGCATTCGCCGCGAGTCGGAGGACGAGCCGCCGAGATGGCTTGCCATTGGATGGCTTCCAGATGGTCGAAGTGTGGAACTTGTTGCGGTCGAACTAATTCGTGGATGGCTCATTATTCATGCCCTGTCTCCGGTTCAGAAGAAATTCTGGCAAGAGATCGAGCGAGCTCGGCAGAGGGGTCGATGATGGGCAAGACGTATACGGCCGCTAATGGTCAGGTTGTAACGGATGAAATGATTGACGCGTGGTGCGAGTCGTACGAGCGCGGAGAGTTTCCGGATGGCGAACACACCGTTGGTGGGATCGTGCATGGACGGCCCCCGCTCTCAGGTGAGGGGACGGCAACGCTGTCGGTCAAGATTCCTCTGGGAATGAAGGAGGCCATTCGTCGACGGGCGGCTGCCGAGGGGATGACGCCAAGTGAGTTTGCCCGTGCGGCTCTGAGCGAAAAACTTCTTGCTGCCGGCTGATGCCTCTGACGTGCCGATTTATAGAACCGAGGCTGTGCTCAAAAACTTTTTTAAAATTCTCGGTTGACCGGAACGCGTCCTTGGTTATACTAATCAAGCCTTGAAACAAGGCACACCTCAAATGGCTGGGTAGCTCAGTTGGTAGAGCAGAGGACTGAAAATCCTCGTGTCAGGGGTTCGATTCCCTTCCCCGCCACCTTGAATTGACTAGGACCTCTGCAAAGGGGTCCTTTTCTTTTATTGAGGGCTCTGCGGAAATTGCGTCCCGGAATTTGGCTTCAGAGTGGGATGCGTTTTCCGCTTTGAGGCCGCTTGGGAAAGCGCGACCCGGAATCCGGCGTCAGAATGGGATGTGCTTTCCTTTTGCGGTCTTTGGCGGAAACTGCGTCCCAGATCCCGCGCTCAGAACGGGATGCGCTTTTCGGCCGCCTACTTCCGGCGCATATGTACATCTCGGCGCGCCATCTCGGGCCCGCCCAGATATTCCTCCCGCTTTTGCGCCACTTTACAGACCGTTCGGTCGTCTGTCCGCACGCGCGGGTATACTCAAAACGATACTTTTCCTGTGCAATACGATGCAGGCTCAGCCTGCACGATCCGAAGGGGGCAGTGATGGAGAGGATACTCGGCGTTAATCTCTCTGGCTGGTTTATTCCCGAGCCTTGGGTGACCCCGTCGCTATACGCGGCGACCGGTGCATCCAATGCGGCCGAGCTGCAGGAGGCCATGGGCACCGCCGCCTATAACGAGCGCATGCGCCGTCATTACGAGACGTTTGTGAGCGAGGATGATTTCCGTCGCATGGCGCAGATCGGCCTCAACGCCGTGCGCCTGCCGGTGCCTTGGTATGCCTTTGGCTCACAGGAGTCCGATGCCTCCTACATCTCGGTTGTCGATTACATCGACCGCGCGATTGAGTGGGCTGCCAAGTACGACATCCGCGTGCTGCTCGATCTGGCAACTGTGCCCGGTGGCCAGGGCGATTCCAACGATTCGCCCGCCACGCCGGAGGCTGTTGCCGAGTGGCATTCGTCCACTAACGGCCGTCATGTCGCGCTTGACGTGCTCGAGCGCTTGGCCGAGCGCTACGGCGAGGCCGAGAGCCTGCTGGGCATTGAGCTGCTGGATACGCCGCAGATGAGTGTCCGCAAGAGTCTCTTTGCCATGACGGATGGCATTCCGGCGCACTACCTGCGCAATTTCTATCGCGATGCCTACGAGCTCGTCCGTTCGTATATGCCCGAGGATAAGATCGTCGTCTTTTCGTCTTCGGGGCATCCCAGCGAGTGGAAGCATTTTATGCGCGGCGCCAAGTACAAGAACGTCTACATGGACCTTCACCTGTACCATTACCGTGACGAGTATGCGCTCGATATCACGAGCCCCCGCGGGCTGACGACGGCGATTTCGCGCAACAAGCGCGAGCTCAAAGAAGCGATTTCGACTGGGTTCCCCGTGCTGGTGGGCGAATGGTCGGGCGCGGCGATCTTTGCCAACTCGTCGGTTACGCCCGAGGGCCGCAATGCCTACGAGCGCGTGTTTATCGCCAATCAGCTGGCTTCGTTTGCGCCGGCTGCCGGTTGGTTCTTCCAAACGTGGAAGACCGAGAAGCGCATTGCAGCATGGGACGCCCGCGCGGCGCTCGGTACGCTCGAGCGCGGCATGATTGAATAGGTTGATATGACGCAAAACAGCGCCCATACGGGCAAACTCTATGTGGTCGGCACGCCCATCGGCAACCTGGGCGACCTGTCCCCGCGCGTTGGCGAGGCGTTTGCCGCCGCCGATGCCATCTGCTGCGAAGACACGCGTGTGACGTCAAAGCTGCTGATGCACCTGGGCATTTCCAAGCCGCTTGTCCGTTGCGACGAGAATGTGATCGCCAGCCGCGCCGCCGGCCTAGTCGACCGTCTGCTGGCGGGGGAGACCCTCGCCTTTGCCTCGGACGCCGGCATGCCGAGCGTGTCCGATCCCGGCCAGGCGCTGGTCGAGGCGGCACGTGAGGCCGATGTGCCCGTAGAAGTTATTCCCGGGCCCTCTGCTTGCGTCATGGCGCTCGTTTCGTCCGGCATTCCCTGCGAGCATTTTTTCTTCGAGGGCTTTTTGGGCCGAAAGCACGGCGACCGTGTGCGCCGTTTGCAGCGCCTTGCCGTGGTGCCCGGCGCGCTCATCTTCTACGAGTCTCCACATCGCATCGTGGCGACGCTCGAGGCCGTGGTGGAGGTCTTTCCCCAGCGTGAGGTTGCCGTCTGCCGCGAGCTCACCAAGCTGCACGAGGAAGTCTTGCGCGGGCCCGCTGCCCAGCTTGCCGAGGAGCTGCGTGCTCGCGGCGAGGTAAAGGGCGAGATTGC
>CAJMRO010000053.1:0-11305 GCA_905215825.1 uncultured bacterium | reverse complement strand
GCTGTCTCGACGTCCGGAACAAGGTCACAGCCCGGCACAACGGGAACTCCCGCCTCACGCATGGTCCGCTTGGCCTGATCCTTATCCCCCAAAAGGGAAATCAAACGGGAAGACGGTCCGATGAAGGTGATATTGCACTTTTCACAGAGCTCGGCAAACCGGGCATTCTCACTCAAAAGACCATACCCGGGATGTATAGCCTGCGCCTTCGTCTCAACGGCAGCGGACAGGATGGCCGTCATGTTCAGGTAGCTGTCCTGCACACGGGCGGGACCAATGCAGATGCTCTCATCCGCCAGGCTGACGTGGAGGGCGTCACGATCCGCCTCACTGAACACGGCAACCGTGATGATCCCCATCTCCTTGCAGGCGCGGATGATGCGCACGGCGATCTCGCCGCGGTTGGCGATGAGCACTTTGTCGAACATGAAGCCTTCCTTAACTTTCGTGCATGAGTGCAAAAGACATATCGGCGCGACAGCAAACCTCACCGTTGACGCTCGCAGTACCCGTCGCAAAGCGGAACGGCCCGCGCGCACGCGTGATGGAGCACACCAGATCCACCGTGTCGCCCGGGCGCACCGGACGCTTAAAGCGCACCTTGTCCAGACTCGTGTAGAACGGCGTCGCGCCGCGCGCCTCCTCATCGCCCATCAGTAGCACGCAACAGTTTTGGGCGAGCATCTCGCACTGAATCACGCCGGGGACGACCGGGTTTCCCGGAAAATGCCCCTGCAAAAAGTACTCGTCGCCCGTAATCGTGATCTTGCCGTGGGCCTCGTCGCCCACCAGCTCGGCTTCGTCGAGCAAAAGCATCGGTTCGCGATGCGGCAACAGCTTCTTGAGCTCTTCTTTGTTCATGGACATCACCTATCCGATCCTCATAAGGCAGCTGCCAAACTCCACGAGGTCGCCGTCGGCCACGCAGATCTCGAGCACCTCGCCGTCTGCCTCGGCCGTCACCTCGTTGAGAACCTTCATGGCCTCGATGATGCAGAGGGTCTCACCGGCCTTGACCTTGGAGCCCACGTGCACAAACGGCTCGTCGCCCGGCGCCGGGGCAGCATAGAAAACGCCGACCATGGGAGCGGTCACCTCGCTGCCCTTAGGCTCCGGTGCGGCGGCAGGCATGGCGACAGGAGCCACCGCCGGAGCAGTCACGGCACCCGGCATAGGCATGGGCACGGCAACCGGCTGCGCGGCGCTCGCGCGCTCGAGTTCGACCGCGGTGCCATCGGGCTCCTCAACGCGTACGCGCGTGAGGCCGCGGTCCTCCATAACATCGGCTATCTCGGCAAGTCTTTTGGAATCCATGCTCTAGCTCCTCGTATATCTACGCAGCGCGATGGCGGCGTTGTGTCCGCCAAAGCCCAGGTTGGTCGAAAGCGCCCAGGTAAGGTCGGCGCGAACCGCGCGATTGGGCGTGTAGTCAAGATCGCAGGCGGGATCGGGCGTGTGGTAGTTAATGGTCGGCGGCACCACGCCCTGCTCGAGCGCCATGGCGCAGGCCATGACCTCGATGGCACCCGTGGCACCGATCATGTGGCCGGTCATCGACTTAGTCGACGAGACGTGCGCGGCGCGCGCCGCGTCCTCGCCGAGCGCACGCTTAATGCCCGCCGTCTCGGACGAATCGTTGAGCTTGGTCGAGGTGCCGTGGGCATTGATGTAGAGACCCTCGGAAGGCTTGACGTCGCCCTCGGTCACCGCCAGCGATATCGCGCGGGCAATGCCGGCAGCCTCGGGATCAGGGCTCGTGATGTGATAGGCATCATCGGTGTTGCCGTAGCCCACGACCTCGGCATAAATGTGCGCACCGCGCGCCTGCGCATGTTCCATGCTCTCGAGTACCAGCACGCAGGCGCCCTCGCCCATCACAAAGCCATCGCGGTCTGCATCGAACGGGCGGCAAGCCGTCGCGGGATCAGGGTTGGTGGTCAATGCGCGGCAGGACGTAAAGCCCGCAACGGCATCGGGGATAATTGCGGCCTCGGCACCGCCGGCGAGAATCGCATCGGCATAGCCGTGCTTGATGGCGCGGAACGCCTCGCCCACCGCATGGGCCGAGGTTGCGCACGCGGTCACCACGGGCAGGGTCGGGCCCTTTGCCTTATGGCGAATCGCGATGTTGCCCGAAGCCATGTTGGGAATCATCATCGCGATCATATAGGGCGATGCGCGGCGGGGCCCGCGGTCGGCAATCGTATGGACGTTGTCGACAAGCGTCTGCATGCCGCCCACGCCCGAGCCCACGTAGACGCCCAGGCGCTCGCGATCGATGGCGCCTTCGACATCAAAGCCCGCATCGTGCATCGCCTCGTCCGAAGCCGCCATCGCAAACTGAACGCAAGGGTCCAGATGCTTGGCGTCACGCTTGCCAAAGTACTCGTTGCCGTCAAAGCCCTTGACCTCGGCCGCCACCTTGACGGCAAATGCATCGGTATCGAAGTGCGTAATCGGGCCGATGCCGCACGTGCCAGCGCACATTGCCGCCCAGGTGGCAAGCGCGGTGTTGCCGAGCGGCGATACGGCACCTATGCCGGTGATTGCAACTCTCTGTTCCATCATGGTCTCCTCATCCAAGCCGTTCTTCGGCCCTGGTTTCTACATCGCCATTCCGCCGTCGACACGCACGACCTCACCCGTAATGTAGGCAGCCGCATCGCTCGCCAAAAAGCGCACCACGCCGGCCACCTCCTCGGGGCACGCCATGCGCTTAAGGGGAATCTGTTCCTCGGTTGCCGCACGCACCTTTTCCGAGAGCTTTGCCGTCATATCTGTCTCGACAAACCCGGGGGCGACCGCGTTCACTCGTACGCCGCGGGGCGCAAGCTCGCGCGCAACTGCCTTGGTCAGACCGATGACGCCCGCCTTGGAGGCGGCGTAGTTGGCCTGCCCGGCATTGCCCATCAGGCCCACAACCGAGCTCATGTTGATGACGCAACCGCCGCGCTTGCGCATAAAGGTCTTGGTGAGCGCGCGCGTCGTATTGAACGTGCCCTTGAGATTGACATCGAGCACGCGGTCGAAGGCATCGTCACCCATACGCATGAGCAGGCCGTCGCGCGTGATGCCGGCGTTGTTGACGAGCGCCCAAATGGAGCCAAAGTCGTTGAGGACCGTCTCCACGCAAGTGTTGACGGCGGCGGGGTCGGCCACGTCACATTGATATGCGCGCGCCGTGGCGCCAGCCGCCTCACAGGCTTCGCACGTCTCGCGCGCCGCATCTGCGCTACCGGCATAGACGACGGCGATATCAAAGCCGTCCTCCGCCAGGCCCACGGCACAAGCGCGACCGATGCCGCGCGAGCCGCCCGTGACAAGCGCCACGCGACGTGAGTCGTTGCGCTCGAGCGCGCCGTTGTTCAAGTTGCCCATGTCATTCCTTTCGGGTTACAGCCCTGTGAACTATGCGAGCTCGTCGGCAATAGCTGCGACCTGCTCGACCGTTTCGCACGAATACACACGAACGTCGCTCAGCGTACGCTTGACCAGGCCCGACAGCGTTTTGCCGGGGCCGACCTCAATAAACGTGTCGATGCCTTGATCCTGCAGAGCATGCAGCGTGTCGACCCAGCGCACGGCATGACTCACCTGGTTGGCCAGCACCTCCGATGCCGTCTGGGGGTCCGCCGGATAGGGCGCCGCTGTCATATTTGCCAAAACAGGAATGAGCAACGGGGACGGCGCGTGACCGGCCTCAATATATGCGGCAAGGCCACAGGCCGCCTCGGCCATATAGGGGCTATGAAATGCACCCGACACCGCGACCTTCATGGCGCGGCCGCCAGCCTCTTTTACTAGGACGTCGAGGGTCTGCAGTGCATCGGGCGCTCCGGCCACAACCGTCTGCTGGGGACTGTTGTAGTTGACCGGCCAGCAGTCCTCGCCGGCCTGCGCAGCCAGGTTCTCGACTTGCGCAGCATCAAGTTTGATGACGGCGCGCATGCCGCCGGGGTGACGCTCGGCCGCCGTGGCCATCAATGCCGCGCGCTCACACACGAGCTCAAAACCCGCTCGCGTATCGAATGCCCCCGCAAAGGTGAGTGCAGCGACCTCGCCCAGCGAGAATCCCGCACAGGCGGCAGGCACCACGCCGCGCTCGCGCAGGGCGACGGCGACAGCCAAGTCGTGCACGAACACGCAAGGCTGCGTGTTCTCGGTCTGCGAGAGCTCCTCCTTGGAGGCGCTCCGGCACTGCTCGCTCGTCCCCGGGCGCACCTCATCGGCAATGGCGAACACCTCGGCAGCCGCCGGCGATGTCTCGATCAAGTCGACGCCCATCGCGGGGTGCTGGGCACCCTGGCCGGCAAACAAAAACGCTACGCCACCCATGCGCACGCACCCTTCAGGACGTGCTCGGCGCCATCGACCAGGTCGTCAACGATTTCGCGTGCGCTCTGGCGCTCGTTGACCATGCCGGCAATCTGTCCACACAAAAACGAACCCTCTTCGTAGTTGCCGTCCTTGGCGGCCTTACGCAGCGCACCGGTTCCCATAGCACCGAGCTCCTCGGCACTCGCGCCGGAACCCTCGCTCTTGGCATAGGCGTTGGTGAAGGGGCTCTTGAGGGCGCGCACTGGATGTCCCGTCGAGCGACCGGTCGCACGCGTCGAAGTGTCGTTGGCCTTCAGGACCATCTCTTTGTACTGCTCCGAGACGGTGCACTCGTCTGCGACCAGAAAGCGCGTACCCACTTGCACGCCTTCGGCGCCCAGCATAAAGGCGGCCGCCACGCCGCGGCCGTCGGCAATACCGCCAGCGGCCACGACGGGAATGTCAACCGCATCGACGACCTGCGGCACCAGTGCCATCGTCGAGGTCTCGCCAATATGGCCGCCCGATTCGGTACCCTCGGCAACAACCGCCGTGGCTCCACGACGTGCCACGAGGCGCGCCAGCGCCACCGAGGCAACGACCGGGATGACCTTGATGCCCGCCTCGTTCCACGCCTTCATGTACTTGGCGGGATTGCCGGCGCCCGTCACGACGACCGGCACTCGCTCGTCAATCACGACCTGCGCGACCTCGTCGGCAAACGGGCTCATGAGCATGACGTTGACGCCAAAGGGCTTATCCGTCTTGGCGCGCAGCTCATGAATCTGGTCGCGAAGCCAGTTGGCGTCGGCGTTCATGGCCGCGATGATGCCTAAGCCACCCGCCTCGGACACTGCGGACGCCAGCGAGGCATCGGCAATCCAGGCCATACCGCCCTGGAACACGGGCTTTTCGATGCCGAGCAGATCGCAGAGAGGAGTCTTGAGCATCTCTACTTCTCCAATGCCGCCTCGACCGTATCGGCGAACTCGCCGACCGTCTTGGGGTTCTCCTCGGTATCGAGCTGGATGCCAAACTCATCCTCGACGGCGACGAGGATCTCGACGGTGCCCAGGCTGTCGAGACCAATCTCCTCGAGCGTGGACTCGGGCTTCATCTCGACATCGTCAAGACCGGCGGTCTCACGGATAACGTCGCAAACGCGCTCGAAGGTCTTCTGATCTGCCATGGTAGTTCTCCTTTGGTTGTGCCCTAGGGCGTTTTTATTTCCTATGTGCGACTACTTCCAACGAAGCAGATAGCCACCTATATCCAGACCGGCGCCAAATCCAACCAAGGCGATGGTGTCGCCTGTGTGAAGTGCACCGGCGTTTGCCAGCCGGTCGAGGGCAAGCGGAATGCATGCGCTCGAAATGTTGCCGGTCTCGCGCAACGTGCGAACCACGCGCTCGTCCGGCACGCCCAGGCGCTTGACCGCCTGGCTCAGGATTCGTTCGTTAGCCTGATGGAATACAAAATGATCGATGTCTTCGACCGAAATGCCCGCATCGATCGCAAGCTTATGGACCGTGTCGCAGATGGCGTTGACGCCGAACTTGAACACGCGGCGGCCATTCATGGACAGCACACTCGCGCTATCTGCGGAAGCCTTAAACGGCGAGGTACCGACCAAACCGGGAACGCGCAACGTCTCGACGTCGGACGCCGTCGAAAGCTCAACGGCAAGGGGGTTGTCTCCCCCAGCTTCAATCACTGCGGCGCCTGCCCCATCGCCAAAAAGCACGCAGGTGGCACGGTCGGTCCAGTCGAGCGCGCGCGTCATCTGCTCGGCAGCAACAACAAGCACGCGCTCGGCACGGCTGCGGGCGATATAGCCCTCGGCGACATCGAGCGCAAATACGAAGCCGGCACAAGCCGCCGAGACATCGAAGGCAGGGCACGTCGCGCCAAGTCGCTCAGCAACGGCACACGCCTCGGCGGGAACAAGGTGGTCACCCGTCGTCGTCGAGCAGACGATCAGATCCAGCTGGCTCGCGTCGATTCCGGACACCTGGAGTGCCCGCTCGCTCGCCGCTACGGCAAGGTCGTCAAGTGACTCGGTGGTGCAGACGTGGCGGCTCTTGATACCTGTGCGAGTAAAAATCCACTCATCCGAGGTATCGAGGAACTCAGACAGCTCGTCATTGGAAACGCTGCGCTCAGGAAGTGCCGAGCCTGTTCCAAGAATCGTGAAACCCATCACTAACCTCCTTTGAGTTGTTGACGTGTTTACATCGACCAAGAGAGGATAACGCATTTCAGTCTTTGTTGACGTGTTAACATTAAATTGTCCAAATGCGACAAAGGCTTCACATTGTGTCTATCTCTCGACACCATTGCGCCATTCACTTATTCAATAAGGAGGTAGCAGCCGCTATGGATGCCCAATTAACGATTGTCGATGTAACCGGATCGACCAACGATGACCTGCTCGAGGCAGGAAAACAGGGTGCGCCGCACGGCACAGGACTTGCCGCCCGCGCGCAAACGGCAGGACGCGGCCGGCGCGGCCACAAGTGGGATTCAACCGCCGGCAACCTATTGCTTTCGATTGTCCTGCGTCCATGCGTTAATCCCGCAAAGTACTCTGGTCTTGCCGCCGTCAGCGGCCTAGCGGTGCTCGAAGCACTCGAAAAGCAAGGCCTTGCAAGCGAAATAGCCCTCAAGTGGCCCAACGACCTGGTCGCGCGAGGACGCAAGCTCGGCGGCATTCTGGTCGAGGCCGCACGCGATAACGAAGGCAAACCTTTCGCCGTCTGCGGCATTGGCGTCAATGTGAACTATGCGCCCCAAAAGGTGCCCGATGGCGGCCTGCCGGCAATCGGTCTCTCGGATCTCAACGAGAGCGTACCTGCCGTCGACATGCTCCTCGATGAGGTCTATCACGCAGTTATAGACGCTGCAGATGCCTGGGCAGAGCGCCTCAACGCCAAGGAAGAAGATGCCGGTCCGCTCGCGCCCGTCCACGGCGAATATATCGCCCACCTTAATTGGATCGGGAAGCACGTTATCGCCCGCTCCCCCGCTGGAGACGAGCTGGCACGAGGCATATTTAGAACGGTCGACGATTGCGGCCGCGCATGCATTGAGACCGAGAGCGGCTTGTGCGTCTTCCACTTCGAAGAAGCATCCTTGCGCCCCCTGAGCGAATAGGGCGCCGCAGCCGTCGGCTCGGCAGACGAATTCGCTATCCCAAAATCTAAACTCAAAACAAAAGGGCCCCGCTACCGTAACGGCAGCGGGACCCTTTAAGCTATGAGCGATATCGCTTAGAGCTTGATGTCGATGTCGACGCCAGCGGGGAGGTCGAGACGCATGAGCGAATCAACGGTGCCCGAGGTGGGGTCGAGGATGTCGATGAGGCGCTTGTGGGTGCGCATCTCGAACTGCTCACGGGAGTCCTTGTTCACGTGCGGCGAGCGGATAACCGTGTACAGGTTGCGCTCGGTGGGCAGGGGGACAGGACCGGAAACGCGAGCGCCGGTCTTCTGAGCGGTCTCGACGATGAGCTTCGCGGACTGATCGACGACCTCGTGATCATAGCCCTTGAGGCGAATGCGGATCTTCTGGGTAGCCAACTTAAACCTCCAAAGAGTGCGAGAGATGTTCTCGCAGGATTACGTAACAGGGAGCTCGAACTTAGGCGTTCTTGCTCATGACCTCGTCCACGATGGACTTGGGCGCAGGCTCATAAGAGTCGAACTGCATCGTGTAGGATGCACGGCCCTGGGTCTGGGAGCGAAGGTCGGTAGCGTAACCGAACATCTCGCCCAGCGGCACCTTGGCACGGATGAGCTTACTGTTCTTGCGATCCTCCATGCCCTCGATCTTGCCGCGGCGACCGGAGAGGTTGCCCATAACGTCGCCCATGTACTGCTCGGGGGTCTCGACCTCGACAGCCATGATCGGCTCGAGCAGCTGCGGGTCGGACTTCTTGAGGGCGTCCTTGATAGCCATGGAACCGGCGATCTTGAAGGCGGCCTCGGAGGAGTCGACCTCGTGGTAAGAACCGTCGAACAGGGTGACCTTAACGTCGAGGACCGGGAAGCCGGCGATAACACCGGTGTTCAGGGCCTCCTGGATGCCCTTGTCGATGGACGGGATGTACTCCTTGGGCACGACGCCGCCGACGATAGCGTTGACGAACTCGTAGCCGAAGCCCTCCTCCATCTTCTCGAGCTTGATGACGGCGTGGCCGTACTGACCGCGACCGCCGGACTGACGGACGAACTTGCCCTCAGCCTTCTCGACGTCGTGACCAGCGGTCTCGCGGTAGGCAACCTGGGGCTTACCAACGTTAGCGTCAACCTTGAACTCACGGAGCAGACGGTCGACGATGATCTCGAGGTGCAGCTCGCCCATGCCGGCGATGATGGTCTGGCCGGTCTCGTGGTTGGTGGACACCTGGAAGGTCGGGTCCTCCTCGGCGAGCTTGGTCAGAGCAAGGGACATCTTGTCCTGCTCGGCCTTGGTCTTGGGCTCGATGGCAACGTCGATAACGGGCTTAGCGAACTCGATCTTCTCGAGGACGATCTCCTTGCCCTCGGCGCACAGGGTGTCACCGGTGGTGGAGTTCTTGAAGCCGACGCAAGCGACGATGTCGCCCGCGGCAGCGTCGTCACGGTCGATACGCTCGGCAGCGTTCATCTCGAGGATGCGGCCGAGGCGCTCGCGCTGACCGTTGGAAGCGTTAACAACGTAGGAGCCGGACTCGGCGCGGCCGGAGTAAACGCGGACGTAGGTGAGCTTACCGACGAACGGGTCGGTCATGATCTTGAAGACCAGGCCGGAGAAGGGCTCGTCGAAGGAAGGATGACGCTGGATCTCCTCGCCGGTGTCCGGATCGGTACCGGTGACGGCCTCGACGTCGAGCGGGCTGGGCAGGTAGTCGACGACAGCGTCGAGCAGCTCCTGAACGCCCTTGTTCTTGTAGGCGGAACCCACGAAGACGAGGTTGAGCTCGTTGGCCAGAACGCCCTTGCGCAGAGCAGCCTTGAGCTCCTCGACGGTGAAGTCCTCCTCCATGAGGATCTTCTCCATGAGCTCGTCGTCAAAGCTGGCAGCAGCGTCAAGGAGCTCCTCGCGCTTGGTGGCAGCGATGTCGGCAAACTCAGCCGGGATCTCGTCCATCGGCTCGGGGTAGGTCATGCCCTTCTCGTCGGCCTTGAAGTCCCATGCAGTCATGGTGACCAGGTCGATGACGCCCCAGAAGTTGTCCTCGGCGCCCATCGGGACCTGAGCGGCCACGGCGTTAGCGTCGAGACGATCCTTCATGGTCTCGATAGCGTTGAAGAAGTCAGCGCCCACGCGGTCATACTTGTTGATGAAGGCGATGCGGGGGACGTTGAAGGTGGAAGCCTGACGCCAAACGGTCTCAGACTGGGGCTGAACGCCGGCAACGGCGTCGAAGACGGCGACAGCGCCATCGAGGACGCGCAGGCAGCGCTCGACCTCGGCGGTGAAGTCAACGTGGCCCGGGGTATCGATGATCTGGATGCGGTAGTCCTTACCGTCCTTGTTCCAGAAGCACGTGGTAGCAGCGGAGGTAATGGTTACGCCGCGCTCCTGCTCCTGAACCATCCAGTCCATGGTGGCAGCGCCCTCATGGACCTCACCGATCTTGTGGGTCTTACCGGTGTAGTAAAGAATACGCTCGGTCGTGGTGGTCTTACCGGCATCGATGTGGGCCATGATGCCGATGTTACGGGTATCGGAAAGCTTGTACTTAGGCTTAGCCATGTTAGTTCCTTACCTTAACTTACCAACGATAGTGAGAGAACGCGCGGTTGGCCTCGGCCATCTTGAAGACGTCCTCACGCTTCTTGACGGAAGCGCCCAGGCCGTTGGAAGCGTCGAGGATCTCGTTGGCGAGACGCTCGGCCATAGTCTTCTCCTTGCGAGCGCGGGAGAAGTTGACGATCCAGCGGATACCCAGAGCGGTGGAACGACGGGAGTTGACCTCCATCGGGACCTGATAGGTAGCGCCACCGACACGCTTGGGCTTAACCTCGAGCGTGGGCTTGACGTTGTCCATAGCCTTCTTGAAGGTAGCGAGAGCGTCGCCGCCCTCGGACTTCTCGGCAACGATCTCGAAAGCGGTGTAAACGATGCGCTCAGCGGTGGCCTTCTTGCCGTCAAGAAGGACCTTGTTGATGAGCTGAGTCACCAGGCGGTTGTTGTAAACGGCGTCAGGCTGAACCTCACGACGATTAGCTGCTGCACGACGCGGCATGTGAAATCTCCTTAAGTGTCTACCGTGCGGCGCTTAGGCGGCACACGGCGAAAGTATCAAAACGTTATCTGGCTTATTTAGCCTTGGGGCGCTTAGCACCGTACTTGGAACGGGCCTGCATACGGTTCTGGACCGGAGCAGCGTCGTAGGCGCCACGGATGACGTGATAACGGACACCAGGGAGGTCACGGACACGACCGCCGCGGACGAGCACGATGGAGTGCTCCTGCAGGTTGTGGCCCTCACCCGGGATGTAAGCAGTAACTTCGATGCCGTTGACGAGGCGAACACGGGCAACCTTACGAAGAGCCGAGTTCGGCTTCTTGGGGCTCGTGGTGAAGACGCGGGTGCACACGCCGCGCTTCTGGGAGTTGTGCTGCAGAGCAGCGTTCTTGGACTTCTTGGGCACGGAACGACGGCCCTGGCGAACCAGCTGGTTAATAGTAGGCAAAGCGTACTCCTTCTCGAATGATTCCAGCTTTCTGTAAAGTGCAACGGCTTGAATCGAGGGGTCAGCATCCCCCTACGAAACACGCAGTTCGATAGGATACGTGGCGTTAGCTGTGCCGTCAACAGACCACGCCGCCGGGCGTATCCCAAAATGAGCATATTTCCGCAAAGCCTACACAAAAGGAATCCCCTTCGGTGCGCGGGGGGCGGATTCCCGGTCCGGGCGGCCCGCTGTTTAAGTTTGCTGCTCGACAGTCCTGCGCAAGACGGAAAGCACATTAAGTGCTTTCCTTTGCGTGCGGAACT
>CAJMRO010000052.1:0-11569 GCA_905215825.1 uncultured bacterium | reverse complement strand
TGTGAACCAAGAGGTGACTTTGTGCGGTGGGGCGTGGCACACCCGCGACCACGGCGGCCTCATCTTCGTGGACCTGCGCGACCGCGAGGGCGTGACGCAGGTCTCCTTTGACCCGGAGCACTCCGGCGGCGAGGCCTTCCACGCGGCCGAGACCATCCGCTCCGAGTGGCCGATCAAGGTCACCGGCGTCGTGCGCGAGCGCCCCGAGGGCATGGACAACCCCAAGCTCGCGACCGGCGAGGTCGAGGTCCTGATCGACCAGATCGAGGTCCTCAACTCCTCCAAGACCCCGCCGTTCCAGATCGAGGACGGCATCGAGACGAGCGAGGACACCCGCCTGCGCTATCGCTATCTGGACCTCCGTCGTCCCGAGATGATGGCCAACCTCAAGCTGCGCTCCGACTTTACCTTTGCCATTCGGGAGGCGCTGCACAACCGTGAGTTCATGGAGGTCGAGACGCCCTCCCTGTTCAAGTCCACGCCCGAGGGCGCTCGCGACTTCATCGTTCCCAGCCGTATTCAGCCGGGTAACTTCTACGCCCTGCCGCAGTCCCCGCAGCTCCTGAAGCAGCTGCTCATGGTCGGTGGCGTCGAGCGCTACTACCAGGTTGCCAAGTGCTTCCGCGACGAGGACCTGCGTGCCGACCGTCAGCCCGAGTTCACCCAGGTCGATATCGAGATGTCCTTCGTGGACCAGAACGACGTCATGAGCGCGCTCGAGGAGGTCCTGGCCGACGCCTTCGGCCGCATGGGCGTCGAGATGCCTACGCCGCTGCGTCGTATGGACTACTGGGAGGCCATGGACACCTATGGCTCCGACAAGCCCGATACCCGCTATGGCATGCACCTGGTCGACCTGACCGACATCTTCGCCAACTCCAAGTTCAAGGTCTTTGCGACTGCCGCAAACGAGGAGGGCTCTGTCGTCAAGGCCATCAACGCCAAGGGCGCCGGTGCCTGGGCACGTGCCAAGATCGATAAGCTTGCCGGCGTGGCCTCCACGTTTGGCGCCAAGGGTCTGGCGTGGATCGCTTTCCGCGAGGACGGCTCCATCAACAGCCCCATCGTCAAGTTCTTCTCGGACGAGGAGATGGCGGCTCTGCGCGAGCGCATGGACGTCGAGCCCGGCGACCTTGTGATGTTCGCCGCCGGCCCGCGCCTGCTCTCTGACGAGATCCTGGGCGGCATGCGCTCGCACATGGCCAATGCGCTTGAGATCAAGCGCGAGGGCCACGACTTCCTGTGGGTCGTCAACTTCCCGCTGTTCCACTGGGATGAGGACCGCAAGGCCTATGCTGCCGAGCACCAGCCCTTTACCCTGCCGACCGAGACCGACATCGCCAAGATCGAGGCCGATCCGCTGGCAGCCGGTTCGTGCACCTACGACTTTGTCATGGACGGCTTTGAGGCCGGCGGCGGCGGTATGCGTATCCACAACGCCGAGATGCAGATGTCCATGCTCAAGCTCCTGGGCTTTACCGAGGAGCGTGCCGAGTCTCAGTTCGGCTTCCTCATGGAGGCCCTCAAGTTTGGTGCGCCCCCGATGGGCGGTTTCGCTCTGGGCCTGGACCGCGTGTGCATGCTGCTTACCGGTTCCGACTCTATCCGCGACGTCATGGCGTTCCCCAAGACGGCCAGCGGCTCCGACCTTATGTCGGGCGCCCCGAGTGCCGTTAGCGGCGCCCAGCTCAAGGACGTCAGTCTGCGCCTGATGTAGGGAAGCGGCTACATATTGCCCGTAACGAGGGAAGGACGCGTGCCTTCCCTCGTTTTTTATGTCGTGACGTCATGGTTTGGAGGCTTGCCGTCGTGCGCCGGGAAACTACAACCCGGAATCTGCGTCCAGAAGGGGTCGCGCTTTCCCAAAGGGGGTCCTCTGGGAAAGCGCGACCCAGAATTCGGCAAAATAATGGGGCAGGCTTTCCGCAACAACTGTCTGGCGGAAAGCCTGCCCCCAGTTTCTTATAGCGAGTCTCTCTGGATCAGCTGCATGTGCATCACGGAGGTGGTGGGCTCGGCACCCTTGATCATGTCGAGCGCAATGTTGGCGGCCATGTGTCCTTCTTCGCGCAGGGGCTGGCGGACGGTCGTGAGCGCGGGGACGCAGCGCGCCGCAATCTCGTGATCGTCGAAGCCGACGACAGAAACGTCCGCAGGAACGGATAGGCCTGCCTCGTTGAGTGCGGTGATGACGCCAGCTGCGATACGGTCCGATCCGCAGAGCACGCCATCGAAAGCAATCTCGCGCGCGAGGATCTGGTGCATGGCCTGATAGCCGTCTCCGCTGTTCCAGCCGGTATAGATAACGTTTGCGTCTGGGAGGTCTTCGCCCAAGACGGCACGGTAGCCGCGCAGGCGGTCGACAACAGCGGGGTTGTCTTGCGGTCCCAACACGGCGACGATATCTTTGCGCCCGCGATCCTTCATGGCGAGTGCCGCAAAATGTCCGCCCTCTTCGTCGTCAGAGTAGACCGTCGAGAACACATCGCGATAGGGGTGGCCCTCGAGCTGGCCACACAACACGGTGGGTACGCCCAGCTCGCGCAGCACCTCGAGCAGCTCGCTGCCTTTGTAGGGAGAGACGTCGATCACGGCGTCGAACGAGCGGCGCTCAAAGTGCTCGCGTGCGCGGTTGCGCTCATGCGTAGAAGACGCCTGCAAGATAACGGGCAGATAGGACGACTCCGACAGTTCCTCGGTAATGCCGCTCAAAAACTCGCTATAGGTGGGGTCGCTGAAGAGTTCACTCAGAGGCTCGGTCACGAGCACGGCGATGATTTCCGTGCGCCCGACAGCGAGCGCTCGGCCACGAGCGTTGGGGACAAAATTGACTTCCTTGGCCGCCGCGCGGACGCGCTTTTTGGTTTCCTCGCTAATGCGGGGCGAATCGTTGAGGGCGCGCGATGCCGTGGAGCGCGACACGCCGGCAGCTGCGGCAACCTCGGCAAGCGTAGGTGCGGTGCGAACTGGTTGTGTCATGGCGTCTCCTGGAAAATGCGGTCGATGTTGTCACTGATACGGGCTAGTGCGGATACAGCTTACTATAGTGCGCCTGAACAGCGTTCATGATATCCGGTGACCGGTGTCGTTTTGCAACCAAGCCGAAATCGAATACGTCTCGTGTGGGTGAGATATCAGCGGGCGTGGAGGTTGCCTACGAGCTTAAGAACGATGTCTTGTGCTGAGTTTCGATACTCAGGGTGACATAAGTGTTGCGATTGTACAACCGGTTGCACCGTTAACCCTGCCAAATCGACCGTTCAGCGGACAACCGGTTGCACAGTTTTTTACATCGCCCGTAAGATAAGGACAACCGGTTGCACAAGAATCACTACGATGATGAAGGAGCATCACCATGGACGCCATTAACGATTGGGAAAACCAAGCGCTCACCCACAGGAACCGCCTGGCACCCCATGCGTACTTTATGGGTTACGAGACCGCCGATCTCGCTGCAACGTACAGCCGCGAGCTGTCGCGCGGGTTTGTCCAGCTGTCCGGCTCGTGGCAGTTCCGCCTCTTTGAGGGCCCCGCTGCCGTCTCCAACGAGGAACTTTCCACGTACAAGCCCGAGTGGGATCACGTGGAGGTTCCGCACCTGTGGCAGGTGGACGGCTATGGCAACCTTGCCTACACCGACGAGGGTTTCCCGTTCCCGGTTGATCAGCCGTTCGTTCCCTCCGACGACCCCACGGGCGTCTACCAGCGCATCGTCAACCTTCCCGCCGTTCCTGCCGGCGCTCGCGAGATCATTCGCTTCGACGGCATCGAGAGCTATGGCGAGCTGTACGTCAACGGTCAGTATATCGGCATGACCAAGGGTTCGCGCCTGTCTGCCGAGTTCGACGTGACCGACGCGCTCGTCGAGGGCGACAACCTGTTTGCGGTCAAGGTCCTGCAGTACAGCGATGGCAGCTACATCGAGGATCAGGACATGTGGTGGGCCTCGGGCATCTTCCGCGATGTGTACCTTATGCAGCGTCCCGCCGCGCACCTGGTCGACTTTAGGTTCCGCACGCACCGCGAGGGCGATGCCGCTCTGATCACGCTCGATACGGTTGCCGAGGGCGCTTCCCGCGTTGTGTTTACGCTCAGCGATGGCGAGAACGTGGTGGCTACGGGTGAGTGCGTCGACAGCCATGCCGAGTGCAGCGTGACCGATGCCCACTTCTGGAATCCCGAGGACCCCTTCCTCTACGATCTTACGTTTGAGGTCTACGACGGCGACAAGGTGAGCGAGTACGTCCCGCATCGCCAGGGTCTTGCCGAGGTGACGGTCGAGGGCAATCATATCTACCTCAACGGCACTTACTTTAAAATGCATGGCGTCAACCGCCACGATCACGACGATCACAAGGGCCGCGCCGTGGGCCTCGATCGCATGCGCCGCGACCTGGAGCTCATGAAGCAGCACAACATCAACGCAGTGCGCACCTCTCACTATGCCAATGACCCGCGCTTCTACGAGCTGTGTGATGAGTATGGCATCATGCTGGTCGCCGAGACCGATATGGAGAGCCACGGCTTCGAGAATATCGGCAACATCGCCCTGGTTACCGACGACCCGGCATGGGAGCCGGCCTACGTCGACCGTATTGAGCGCCTGGTGATGCAGGAGCGCAACCACGCGTGCATCATCATGTGGTCGCTGGGCAACGAGAGCGGCTATGGCTGCAACATCCGCGCGATGTACGCCAAGGCTCACGAGCTCGATGGTCGTCCGGTCCACTACGAGGAGGACCGCAACGCCGATACCGTCGACGTCATTTCCACGATGTACTCCCGTGTGTCGCAGATGAACGACTTTGGTGAGCATCCGTTCCCCAAGCCGCGCATCAACTGCGAGTATGGCCACTCCATGGGTAATGGCCCCGGAGGTCTGTCCGAGTACCAGGAGGTCTTCGATCGCTGGGATTGCATCCAAGGCCAGTTTATCTGGGAATGGTGCGACCACGGTTTGGCTGCTGTGACCGAGGACGGCGTTGCCTACGATATGTATGGTGGCGACAACGGCGATTACCCCAATAACAGCAACTTCTGCATCGACGGCATGGTGTTCCCTTGGCAGCAGCCGAGCCCGGGCCTCACTGAGTATGGTCAGGTCATCTGCCCGGTTCGCATGGCCTACGATGCCGAGGCGGGCGAGCTGACCGTCACCAACAAGCGTTGGTTTACCACCCTCGAGGATGTTTGCCTGTCGGCGGAGACCCTGGTGGACGGCGACGTGGTTTGCCGCAAGACGCTCATGCCCGGTGCGGTTGCCCCCGGCGAGTCCGTCCAGCTTCCGCTGGCGATTCGCGAGGCCGCGGTAGGCGAGACCCTGCTGACCGTGCGCGCCTACACCATGGCCGCTCACGTCTGGTGCGAGCCGATGTTCCAGCTGGGTGCAAGCCAGTTTGCCATCGCAAACCATCCGGCGCCGGCCATCGCCGCCCCAGCTCGTCCTGAGCTTACGGTCGAGGAGACCGAGCAGGAGATTCGCATTCACTCCCTCAACGGCGAGCTGACCTTCAGCAAGGTAAACGGCACCGTGAGCAAGTGGAAGGCATCCGGCCGTGACGTCATGGCTTCTGGTCCCCAGGTTGGTTTTTGGCATCCGCTCGTCGACAACCACGCCCAGGAGTACGACTCCCTGTGGAAGGACAACTTCATTGATGTAATGCAGACGTCCACCCGCAAGGTTTTTTGGAAGCAGGACGGCAATGCGGTCGTCGTTACCGTGAGCCAACGTATTGCTCCTCCCGTCCGCGCGTTCGGCATGCGCGTCGAGCTTGTCTACACCGTGCTTCCGAGCGGTCGCGTCGACCTCAAGGTTTCCGGCGAGCCCTACGGCGACTATTCGGACATTATCCCGCGCATCGGCATCTCCTTTGAGGTTCCCGGTTGCGATCGTGCCGTCGAGTGGTATGGCCACGGCCCGGGCGAGAACTATCCGGACTCGCTGCGTGCCAACCCGGTCGGTCATTACCGCACTACGGTCGACGACATGTTCACGCCCTACGTTATGCCTCAGGACTGTGCCAACCGCGAGGGTACCCGCTGGGTTGCCCTGCGCTCTAGCCACGGTGATGGCGTGCTGGTGACTCGTCCGGCCGACGCCGCTTCCAACCCGTTCTCGTTCTCGGCATGGCCCTATAGCTGCGAGGCTATTGATAATGCCAAGCACGTCTACGACCTTGTTCCGGGCGACACGGTCACGGTTAACATCAACGACCAGCTGCTCGGCCTTGGCTCGAACTCTTGGGGTTCCGAGGTGCTCGATTCCTATCGCACCCGTTTTGAGAGCTTCAGCTTTGAGGTGTCCCTGCGACCGCTGACGTCTGCCGATTTGGCTCAGGCGCTGGCACCCATTAAGGAGGCATAAGCCATGCATGTCTTTAACTCGCGCGCCGATTTCGACGCTCAGATGAAGTCCGTCAAGAAGTGGATGCGTACCGGCCAGGCGCTCGACGGCGTTTCTGAACTGCAGCACGATGTGGCGTACTCCATCGGCGACTCGCTGGTGTACTGGTGGGTCTATGCCCGCGAGGCCGCAACCGCCGACCTGGTCGGTCACCGTCGCTACCATGCCGTGCTCGCTCCGCTCGACGGCGACCTGACCGTCGAGGTTGCCCCCAAGGCAGGCCTCACCTGCACCCGCGCTTACAGCGATATCGATGATCGCGAGCGCTTTGAGGGGGCGGGGGAGACCGTGACGATTCCCGCCGGCGGCGTTGCCGTCGTCGAAATTGACGAGGCCTACCGTGTCGTGGCCGATGCCGCGGATCCCCGCGTCGTGGTACTGCACGTGACGGTCGAAGGTTATTCCTTCCCCAACAAGTAGTATTCGTCCGCCTGGACGTTTGCTTCGCGCCGTTAAGGGGGATGGCTTTGTTGACTCCCTTTTCCCCATTCCCCTTAGCAGGTGCGCCGTCCGTGTTTGCACTTGCAGCTCGGACGGGTTTAGATGACATTTAATAGATGATTGGGAGGGCTTATGAGCTCTGAAAAACGAGGAACGATTGGTTCGTTCGCTCTGCTGGGCATGACGGTCGCCGCCGTGT
The DNA here is from genome assembly GCA_905215825.1 of uncultured bacterium. Lineage (GTDB taxonomy): Bacteria > Actinomycetota > Coriobacteriia > Coriobacteriales > Coriobacteriaceae > Collinsella. The sequence goes on along the minus strand of CAJMRO010000052.1, from coordinate 4,526 downwards.
TCGGTATCAAGAACATCATCAACAACAACGCGGCCATCGGCTTAGCAGCCGCGCCGTCGTTCTTCTTCGCCACGCTTTTGTACTTTGTCCCCTATACCCTGGTTACCGCCGAGTTCGTCGGCCTTAACAAGGACTCCGAGTCGGGCGTGTACGCATGGGTCAAGACCTCGATGGGCGGCCGCTGGGCGTTCCTGACGGCATTTAGCTACTGGTTCGTTAACCTGTTCTTCTTTGCGTCCGTCCTGCCCAACGTCATCATCTACGCGAGCTACGTGTTCTTTGGTGCCAACGCCGAGCTTTCGCAGCTGTGGATCACCATTATCGAGATCGTTGTCTTTGCTATCGCCACGTGGGTTTCGACCAAGGGCGCTAAGTGGATCGGCTCCATTTCCTCCTTCGGTTCGACCGCGGCTCTCGGCCTGACCGCCGTGTTCATCCTGCTGTCCCTGGCTGCTGCCTTTGGCGGCGTTGAGTTCGCTACGGCTCCTACTCCCGCTAACATGGCTCCCGACATGAGCAACTTCGCAACTGCGTGGGGCTTCTTCGGTACGCTTGCCTGGATCATCCAGGGCGTTGGCGGCGCTGAGTCTGTCGGCGTGTTCCTTAACGACCTCAAGGGCGGCGTCAAGGCCTTCGTGCGCACCGTCGTTATCGCCGGTCTGACCATCGGCCTTCTGTATGCAGGCGCTTCGCTGCTGGTTAACCTGTTCATCCCCGAGGGCGGCGTTGCCATCTCCACCGGTATCTTCGACGTATTCGGCGCTGTCTTTGCCCACTTTGGCATTCCCATGGAAGTGTCTACGCGCGCCATCGGCTTGATCCTTCTCGCCGCCACGCTGGGCTCCCTCATGATGTGGACCTCTGCTCCCATCAAGGTTTTCTTCACCGAGATCCCCAAGGGTGTCTTTGGTAGCAAGATCGTCGAGCTCAACGAGCACGGCATTCCCGCCCGCGCTGCCTGGCTGCAGTTCGCCATCGTCGTCCCCATCCTGATCATCCCGGCCCTGGGCTCCGGTAACCTCGACGACCTGCTCATGATCGTCACCAACATGACGGCTGCCACCGCTCTGCTCCCGCCGCTGCTGATCCTGCTTGCCTACTTTATGTTGCGCAAGAACTTCGACGCTGCTCCCCGTGGCTTCCGCATGGGTTCGCGCACCTTTGGCCTGGTCATTGCTGCATTCCTGCTTGTGGTCTTCTGCTTCGTGCTTATCTGCGGCACCATTCCGCTCGATCAGCCGCTGTGGCTGACGCTGGTCTACAACGTCGGCGGCGTGGTTGTCTTCCTGGGCCTTGCCGTGATGTGGTACAACCGCTACATCAACCGCCTGCGCGAAACCGATCCCGAGGCTGCTGAGAACGAGCTTCGCCCCTCCGTCCTCGACATGATGGAGTAGCGGCTAGGATTAATCTACGGCTGTGGAATAAATCGATTCCCTTTCCTAAGGAGGGGCCTTACGAGGCCCCTCCTTTTGTGTTTTGGAGCATGGTTTTGGACCCTGTGGGCAAAAAATGCCAAATATGAGTACTGTTGCAAAAGAGGTGTCATATTTTTCGGCCTGTTCTGAGCGAAAATGGGCTCAAAATCAATTTATCTAACCCCCTATAGACGCGATTCGATGGCTTCCAAAACATTAAAATCGGCCAAATCGGCCAATTTGCTCTCAATTCTGCTGCTACTAAATTTGTGACAGTACTCATATTTGCCACTTTTTGTCCACGGGGTGTCCGAAAGGGTCCTCGACAAGCATCTAACGCTACAATAACTACCACATGGCTGGGTTTGCCAGCCGAATGTACGATGTCGTGGGAGGGGACATGGTCGAGTTTACAAAGACGATTAAAGATCCGTTGGGATTACATGCCCGCCCGGTTGCGCTGCTCTATGACATCATTGCCAAGCATCGTTGCGACGTGTCAGTCAGTATCGGCGATCGCCACACGAATGGCCGCGATGTCATGGGACTCATGGCTCTCTACGGCGAGTGCGGCGAGGACATCATCTTCCGCGTTTCGGGCGTAGACGAGGCTTCCTGCGTTACGTCGATCAGAAATCTCTCACTCTAAGCATGATAGGGCGTGGTAAAGGATGGTCCTTTGCCGTGCCCTTTTGTTTCGTATAGGAAACTTTTTCGAAATCTGAATGGGGACCCTTTCCAAAAAGTTAACCACGTGTTAGTTTACTAAAGCGAACATAGGCGTGGTTAACTTTTACCGCGTCGATGTTGAGGACGAACTGACGTTAGGAGCCACTCATGTCTTGCGGACCGCAGATGCCGGCAATGCCGCTTTCGATGGTAAAAGCGGGCGAAACCGTGCGCGTGTCTCGTGTAAAGGGCAATGAGGATATGAAGCACCACCTCAAGGACCTCGGCTTTGTCGAGGGCAACGAAATCCACGTGGTGAGCTCGAGTGGCGCCAATATTATCGTCACCGTGCTGGGCGCACGCTTTGGTATCGATTCCAAGGTTGCCATGCACATCATGACCGTCGGTTAGTCTGCAGCATTTCATAAAAACCGAAAGGGGGACAAGAGGATGAAGACGTTGGGTGACGTTAAGGTGGGCGAGAGCTCTACCATCGTCAAGCTTCACGGTGAGGGCGCGCTTCGCCGCCACCTTATGGACCTGGGGCTCATCAAGGGCACTTCGTTCAAGGTCGTGAAGGTTGCGCCGCTCGGTGATCCGGTCGAGATCAACGTGCGCGGCTACGAGCTTTCCATCCGCAAGGAGGAGGCGGCCGTCGTCGAGGTCCAGTAGGGGCTTGCGGCGTATATTTCTGCAGATAAAGTTAGGTTTTTCTAACTTAATGCAGCATTTTTGAAGCACATTATCCAGCCTGCGCGGAGAAAGCAGCGCAGGCACACAAGGAAGAAGGATTGAATGGCGGATTCTCAGATCCATGTCGCGCTGGCGGGTAACCCCAACTGCGGCAAGACCACGCTTTTCAACCTGATTACCGGCGCCAACGGCTACGTTGGCAACTGGCCCGGCGTCACGGTTGAGAAAAAGGAAGCCAAGCTCCTAAGCGACAAGAACGTTACCATCACGGACCTCCCTGGCATCTACTCGCTTTCCCCCTACAGCCCCGAGGAGCAATGCTCACGCGATTACCTCATGAGCGGCGAGCCCGATGTTGTCGTCCAAGTGGTCGACGCCACCAACCTCGAGCGTAACCTGTACCTGGCGCTTCAGGTTATCGAGACCGGCCTGCCCGTGGTCGTCGCCCTCAACATGGCCGACCTGGTCGAGAAGAACGGCGATAAGATCGATACGGACAAGCTCTCCAAGAAGCTCGGTTGCCCGGTCATGATGATCTCCGCTCTTAAGAACAAGGGCATCACGGAGCTGTTCGATCAGGTCAAGAAGTCCGCTGCTTCTAAGGGCCAGGTGCCGGAGCACAAGTTCGATTCCTCCATCGAGGACGTTCTGGACCACATCGAGAACAATCTGCCGGCAAGCGTTCCCGCCAAAAAGCGCCGCTATTACGCCGTCAAGCTGTTCGAGCGCGACGCGGACGCCTGCAAGCTCATCAACCTCACTAAGGAGAAGGCTGCTCGCGTGGAGGAGCTGGTCGCCCAGTGCGAGCAGGACTGCGACGACGACGCCGAGTCCATCATCACCGGCGAGCGCTATGGCGTCATCGCGCACATCATTGACGAGTGCCTCACCAAGGCTCCGGCCAAGATGAGCACTTCCGAGAAGATCGACCGCGTGGTTACCAACCGTATCCTGGGTCTGCCGATCTTTGTGGTCATCATGTTCTGCGTGTACTACATCGCCGTTTCTACCTTGGGCGGCACGGTGACCGACTTCACCAACGACCAGCTCTTCGGTACCGACGGTTGGTACGTGCTCGGCCAGGGTCGCGACGCCTACGATGCAGCCGTCGAGGCCGCAGGCGACAACGCCGACTCGGTTGACCCGGCGCAGTACGGCCCCTATGTCCCGGGTATCACCACCGTGGTGCACGACGCCCTTGTGGCGGGTGGCACCGAGGACGGCGGCCTGGTCGATTCGCTGGTCTGCGACGGTATCGTTGGTGGTCTGGGCGCCATCTTCGGCTTCGTCCCGCAGATGTTCCTGCTGTTCGTGATGCTGTCCTTCCTGGAGGACTGCGGCTATATGTCCCGAGTGTCCGTAGTGCTGGCCCCCATCTTCAAAAAGGTTGGTCTGTCCGGTAAATCCATCATTCCGATCATCATCGGTACTGGATGCGGGATCCCGGGCATCATGGCAAGCCGTACTATTCGTGACGAAAGAGAAAGAAGAGCGACTGCAATGCTGACGACATTCATGCCTTGCGGAGCTAAGATCCCTGTTATCGCATTGTTTGCAGGCGCATTTTCCGCAGGCTCATCCTGGGTTGGTCCTGTAATGTACTTTGTCGGTATCCTGCTGATCTTCCTGGGCGCTTTGCTCATCAAGTGGATCACGGGTTACAAATACAGAAAATCCTTCTTTATCATGGAGCTGCCGAACTACAAGATCCCAAGCCTGAAGAGAGCTTGCTTCTCCATGCTGGAA
>CAJMRO010000051.1:0-11775 GCA_905215825.1 uncultured bacterium | reverse complement strand
GAGCCGCTCGCCTTTGTGATGCTCATTCTGACCAACGCCATCCTCACCGGATGCGCTTGGACCAGCATCGCCCGCGACCGCATCGCCCCGCGCGTCTTTGCGTTCGCTGCTACCGATGCCCCCGCCCCCACCGGCAAGCTTGCCCGCCTGCGCGGCGCCTTCGTGGGCAAACCGCTCGTCGCGGCCGTCCTGTGCTTGCTGCTCGCCGGCGTCTTTGCGCTGCTGGGCATGGAGGTCTCGTCCAACCACGACTTTACCTGGGTCTACCCCCTGTGCATCCTGCTTGAGTGGGCCATCATCACCGCGCTCATGAGCGGCCTGTTCTTCCTGTTCCAGCGCCACGGTGCAGCTCCCGCGGTCCTGGCCTTTGCCCTCTTTGTCCTGGGCATTGCCGAGTTCTTCGTCATTACGTTTAAATCAATGCCCATCCAGCCGGGCGACCTTTCGGCCATTTCCACCGCCGCCGCGGTCGCCGGCAACGGCTACACCTTCTCGATCTCGCTGTTCTGCGTGCTGTCCATGGGCTTTACCGCCATCTCGATGCTGCTGTGCGAGTACGCTGGCCTCGTGGCGCCGCATCGCCAGAAGGGCGCCGTCAATGCCAAGCGCATGCTGCTCACCAACCTGCTCGTCGCCGTGCTGTGCCTGGGCGGCGTGACCGCGCACGTCACGCTTATCGACTACTACAACACCCTCGGCATCACCGTCTACACCTGGCGCCCGCTCGAGAGCTACTGGCGCGAGGGCTACATGCCCGCTTTCATTAGCGCAGCGCAGTCCATCAAGCCGCCCAAGCCCGCCGATTACTCCGTCGACGATGCCAAGGCCACGCTCAAAAAGTACGCCAAGGCCTACGACAAGTCCGACGCGGCCAAGAGCGACGAGCGCGCCGCCGCAAAGGACCAATTCGACAGCGAGAAGCCCACGGTCATCGCCATCATGAACGAGACGTTCTCGGATCTGTCGATCTACCAGAACATGCGCGCCGGCTACGAGGGCCCGCAGTATTTTAAGAGCCTGTCCAACTGCCTCAGCCGCGGCACGCTCTACGTGTCCGCCTACGGCGGCGGCACCGCCAATACCGAGTTTGAGTTTATGACCGGCAACTCCATGGCAAACCTGGGCTCGGGCGTGTACCCCTACACCATCTACAACATGGAAACGACCGGGAATCTGGCAGAGCAGTTCAAGTCGCTCGGATATTCCACCACGGCCATGCACCCCAACCACGCAACCAACTGGAACCGCGATAACGTCTACAAGGACTTTGGCTTTGACCAGTTCCTGTCCATCAACGACTTCCAGGGAGCCGACACCCTGCGCGGCATGGTGACCGACCAGGCTACCTACGACAAGATTCTTGAGCTGCTCGACCAGAACACCGATCCGCAGTTTATCTTCGACGTGACCATGCAGAACCACTCGGGCTACGATACGGGTCTGCTGCCGGTCGACAAGCAGATGCACCTGAACATCGACACGACCGACCTGGACGCCAAGACCATCGAGGACGGCACGCTCTCCGATGTCGACGAGTACGTCTCGTGCATTGAGCAGTCCGACCAGGCGCTGCGTTACTTCCTCAACGCCCTGAACAAACTCGACCGCAAGGTGGTCGTGGTGTTCTGGGGCGACCACCAGCCGTTCTTCCCGTCCAAGTTCAACGATAAGTGGTTTACCGGCGAAGACGATGCCACGCACCAGGAACGTCTGTGGCAGACCGACTACATCATCTGGGCCAACTACGACGTTGCCGGCTGCGACCAGACGAGTGAGGTCGACGACCTGTCCACCAACTACCTGTCCACGCAGCTCATGCAGCTGATTGGCGCCCCGCTGACTGACTACCAGAAAGCGCACATGACGCTGCGCGAGTCGCTGCCCGCCATCAACTCGGTGGGCTACGAGGACTCCAGCCTGCGCTGGGCGCTCTCCTCCAACGTCACCGGTGACGACGCCGCCGCAGCAGCCGCCACCAAGGCACGCGAGGATTACGCCAAGATGCAATACTACGAGATGTTCCGCGACGGCAAGAACGTGTACACCGAGCACTTCCAGACCGAGGCCAACGAGACCGACCCCAACCTGGCGCCGGGTACGACCAAGATTAAGTAGCTGCTAGCTGCTAAGCCACAACTGAAACGTCTGTCCAGGCGGAGGCATATAAGGTTCCCTGCTCGGACAGTCCTGCGCAAGACGAAGGCCACATTAAGTGGCCTTCTTTGCGTGCGGAACTCGCGATGAACCTTATATGTCTCCGCCTGGACAGACGCCCTGATGTTGGGGCGTGGCTTGTCTTGGGTGTATCGCCGAACATATATAAGTTGAAGGCCACGTTATGTGGCCTTCTTTGTTTGCGGAAAGTGTGTCCCGGAATTCTTGTCTGGAATGGGATGGATTTTCCGGATGAGGGCTTGACGGAAAATGTGTCCCGTTCCGGGCGCTAATTGTGGGATGCAGTTTCCGCTTGCGGAGTCCCCACTCAACAGAAAACCCGGGTGGCCTGTTTTTTGGCTACCCGGGTTTTTGGGTTGTCGATATGTTCGACTGGCTACTAGTGGGTCTTGCGGCGCTTGATCAGCATGATGAGGGCTATCACTACGAGCGTTGCTCCCGCTGCTGCTGCGGTGGCGACTAGGGCGAATGTTTGGTCGCCGGTGTTTGCGAGGTTCTTCGCTGAGGTTGTGGCCTTCGGCTTGGTTTCGGTGCTGCCGTCCGCCTTAGGCTTGTCCGGGTTCGTCGGGGTCTCGGGCATCTCCGGAGTTGTCGGAGTCTCGGGGTCCTTCGAGCCTTCGGAATCGGTTGGGCCGGCGGTGTTCACCAGGGTATGGTCCAGGAACTTCTTGGCGCCCGCGCTTGCCTGCGAGAACAGGCGGCGTGTGCAGATCGGAGCGGCGTTCACCGTCTCAGGAGCCTTCTCCTCGGCCGCGATGTTCACCAGTGTCACACCGGTATCGAGGCCGACGTTGTTGTATCCCACGTGGCAGTAGTACTGCGCGCCGTCATCGTTTGTAGTCAGGTCAAGCTCAAGCGTTGAGGCCGTTCCGGCTGGGAGGTTGCCATCGGCACCCACGCGCTGGAACGCGGTCTCGCCACGGCCCTTGCGGTACCAGATATATGACGGCGCCAGCTCCGTTTCACTGCCGTCGGCATTGCGCTGCGTCACATGGCCGATCGCCGAGAGTGTCAGCTTGTCTCCCGCCGAGCACTCGACCGAAGAGTCATACTCGAGGGCCGACCTCTCCGCTGTATCCGCCGCAGGTCCGCTCACGGTCATCGTCATGCCATCGGGCATGGTCTTGACCGTGATGATCGCCGAGCGAATACCCGTTTCGGCCGTTGAATCATTCTTAACGGCGGCGATGGCGAATCGATACTCCGTATTCGGCAACAGCCCATCCCACTTAAGCGAGGTCTGCGTGTTGTCGGCGATCTTCCAGCTGTTCACAACCGCGTCCGCTGCATTACTCTGCAGCATGCCCACGCCGTAGCTAAAGCCGTCCTTCTTTGAGAGCACATCGTCCCAGCTAAAGGTAATGCTTGTCGAATCAACAGCGTTTGCCGTAAAGCCCGTCACAGCAGGTGCCTCGGGCATCTCGACATCCTTGACGTCATAGCCCACGATCCAGAACTGGTCGGTGTCCTTGGTGCCGAGCTTGTCGCCCGAGCCGTCCTCGAACTTGTTGACATCCACCGCGTTGACGCCCAGGCGCCACACAAAGCCGTACTTATCCTTCGCGGCCTCGGGCAGGTTGTCGACGGTGCCGCCGTATTCGGTCGATTCACTCGAGGAGTTACCCGTAGTAAAGCCGGCGTTGGCACCAAAGCACAGGCCGCCAAACAACTCGTGCTTTGCGAGCTTCGCGCCCATGACAACGCTGCCGTTCAGCGTAAAGCCGTACTCAAACTCCTGTTCCTCGCCCTCCTCGACTTCGATGGTCTGCTCAATGCTCGCTCCCGACTGCGCGACGGCGCCGTTAAACCCATCGTGCGTGTAGGCGCGCGTCACGCCAGGCTTGCCCAGGCCAAAGGAATCCCCAACGGGAGTCTCGCCGCTGAGCGTCGTTTGATAGGTTCCGGGTTCTCCCGACCGGTTGGTCAAAAAGTAGCTGAGCGGCGTCATATTGTGCTGTTTGGCAATGCGGTCATAGGCCTCGACATTAACGACCGAGGTCTGCGCGCCGAGCGACACGGGCGCCGCCATCACGCCCTTGCCACCAGTTTCCTCATTTTCGATCTCATACTCGTAATAGACCATCGGAATCGTGTAGAGCACGGCCTTGTCGCCTTCGCCGGCATGCGACTCATAACTTACGCTGGCGCTCACTGTGCGCTCGCTCCGGTAGTCATAGCATCCCTCGGCGGCAAAATCGACTGAAGCATTAATCGCGACCAGGGGCGGACCGGTCTGCACCTCGACGGCAACGCCCAACTCGGCGCCAATGGTATAGCCCTGGGATGTCCCCGTGCCCTTTCCCTCGCCGTATGACGTGCCGCCCAACACCAGATAGCCGTATGCCTGCTCCAGATCCTCAACATAGGGCGCATCCTGCAGCACGGCAAGCACGCGCGGGTTGGTATAGACCTTGTAGCGATCCTTGTACGTAATCTTGACGCTGTCGTTGTCGACATCGGGCAGCGCGAGCGAGATAAATGTGCCGTAGGTAGTGCCGCGACGGTTGCTCTCGCTAATCACCTGCTCCTCGCCGCGGCGCACCTTTCCGTTCTCGTCGAGCGAAAAATGCGAGGCGGTCATCCAGTAGTAGTCATCGTTCTTGCGCAGGTCCTCGTCGCGGTGCTTGCCCACCACGGCGATAAAGCTCTCGTTATAGCGGTCCGAACCCGAGACGCTGCCCGCCTTGACGTCGCTGATCCACACCTGCTCTATACCCTTGTGGTCATGCTTGTTGCTGCTGTTGTATTGCTGACCGCTCATGCTCATGGTTCCGACCATGGACCCCAAGCCCTGAGCCCCGCTCTGTGCCGTGTTGCAGGCAAAGTCGCGGAACACATCGCCGCCCACGAGCACCTCGTCGACCGCCAGCTGCTCGGACAGGCCGTCAAGGTTGGCAGTGGCAAGGGCAATAGGAGCCAAGGTGCACGGATAGCGCTTATCCTGAGCGCTATCCTTCCATGCGCTGTTGGGCACATGCATCAGCCCATAGGAGGCGAGGAGCCCGTCTCTGTATTCCTTGCAATCGGAAAGCTTGAACTCGCCAGACTCCGAGTCAAAATACGCGTAGCGGTACAGCGCGCCGTACAGCCCCTTGCTGCCGTCAGAAGCGCCGTAATCAAAAGCGCTGCGTTGCCAGTCATAGCCCGCAAGAATAAGGCCCGTGACGGTTTTCACCCGTCTTCTTTCCTTCTTCATCGTAGGCGGCAAACGTGCCGAACGTCGCATTCGCAGCGACCATGGTCTTGCCGTTCGCGGAGAGGGAGATTGCGCCCGCGTCGCCCAGAGCATCGACATGGACGAGCGCACCCTTGGATGCATCCCACGAAAACAGCTCGCAATGCGTCGACTTATCAATATTCTTCTTGCCGTAGGGTGCCGAGACCACGATGGCGAGGTCATCGCAAAAATCGCGATCGAGGTCGCCGGCCGCTAGCGAAACGACAGGAGCTGACTGAAGCTGCGTCCAGGAGTCGTTCCCGCCCTTGTTGTGCGTGGTGTAGTCCGCGGCGTTACCGGCATCGATCTTGACGACGCTTTGCTTCCAGTTGCCGCCCTCCAAGTCATACATGTCGACTACAGCCTTGCGCACGCCGTTCTCGTCGACATAGCAGCCCGCGTAGACAAAAAGCTCGTCGACGCCGTCGCCATCGACATCGCCCGCCTCGACATCAAAGACGGCGTCGTGCTCTTGCAGGTAACCGGCATCCAGGTACTTAAAACGGCCTTCGTACATCATATTAGTGTTGACCGTCACCGGCAGGTGTGTCGAGAGTGCGCGTACGCCCGTTGCTAAACGAGTAGAGGACCAGCTCAACCTTTCCGGCGTATGACTTGCCGTCAATCGTCGTAGAGGAACTGTCGCCGTAGGCACGGAGCTCGGCAACGCGGCTCTTTTTGCCCGTGCTGGCGTCGCTGCAGAACTCAACACTCGTGGCGTGAATGCCCGAGAAACCGTTGTTGTCGTTGGCGAGTACTGTTGAGGACTCATTGTTGCTTAGGTACGACCAGGTGCCGCCACCGTAGTCGCTATGCTTGTAGAGATCGCTGTTCGTATCGAAGTTGTTGACGTTTTGCCAGAACTTTGCGGCGCCCCACACACTTCCATAGCCATCGAAGAGTTTGCTGCTGCCGCCAATGTCACCGCGCTCGACGTTCTCGAGCTTGTCGCGCAGAGTGTAGCGATTGCCATGGCTACCGTTAGCTGCCATATAGACCTCGCTGCGCGTGGCAAACGTCGTGGGGGTATCAGTGGAATAGGGGCCAACGGTATCGGCCGGAATGTCCTCGCTCGTGCCCAGACCCAGGGCTTGATAATCCTGCTCGGTCATATCGGTGATTGCGGGCGCGTCTGCCGCCTGGGCAACCTGGGGCGTGGCCGTGAAGCAGGCGACGCTCGTGGCGATCAACGCAGCAAGCGCCGCCGTCCCAACAAGCGGGATTTTCGACAGCCTACGGATACGGGAGTGTGGAACGTACATGAGGGACCTCGCTTTATTCGAGTGGAGTGGACTCATTTTTGCAAATGATACATCCGATGCCCGATATCACGTGTCTCATTTTCGCCAACGGCGTGTCTCATTTTTGAGAATCCGAGATGCCGCGGAAATCTTATCCCAGCTCAAAGGCCATTTCTGGGATGTATTTTCCGTCGAGTGCCTCATCGGGAAACTGCATCCCATTCCAAAGGCAAATTCCGGGACGCATTTTTCGAAAGCCCGCCCATCCGGAAAGCCCGTCCCACTTTGAACGCATCCGGGCACGGAACCATCGACCTATCAGGCCTCCCATCAATAAAGAGGCGTCCTCCCGGACGGCGGGGCACGAAGTTCATCGCGAGTTCCGCACGCAAAGAAGGCCACTTAATGTGGCCTTCGTCTTGCGCAGGACTGTAGAGCAGGGAACTTCGTGCCCCGACGCCCGGGAGGACGTTTCATTTAGAAAGATGGACCGACCGCCGTCAGCGATGGGAGCTACTCCCCCAGCACGGCCTTTTTGGCGGCTGCAGCCATGTTGTCCAGATCTTCCTTGGTGGGGTGATCCTTTGCGGCGACCCAGTTATCGAGCAGCAACTTAGCGCGGGCGTTGTCGGGATCTTGCTCGAGCATGGCCTCGTAGCGCTGCTTGACCGCGGGACCCATCTTGCCCTGGCACATCGCCCAGCCTACAAGCTCGGCATCATTGGCCAAATTGGAGGTCACGCGATCGATAATCTGCCTAAAGTACTCCTCGCTAGCGCCAAAACCGCAGGTGCCAAACAGGAAGACGCGCTTGCCGTGCAAGGCGGAGAGCAACGCCGCGACCGAAGGCGTGCTCGCGCCCTTGTCGCACCAAAAACCGACAAGCACCGTGTCGGCCGCGCAGGCGCCCTGCGCCTCGAGCGCAACCTGATCTGCATCCGCATCGTCGCTCAACGCCGCGGCATGGACAAACTCAACACCTGCAGCCTGCAGCGTGCGCTTGATCGCACCCGAAACCATCCTGGTATTACCGCTCTTGCTGTTAACCACCAAAGAGCACGTCATAGTCACGTTGCCTCGTATCCCCCAAAACTAAAGCCACTAATGCAATTTATTAGATGAATATCTTAGTACTAACGTGACAGATGTAAACCACCGTCTGTCGATTGATTAATTTGCCCCGCGGGCTTGCTCACTGGGCGAATTGGCTGCGGTAGAGTTCGGCGTAGAAGCCGCCTGCCGCTAACAGCTCGTCGTGCGTGCCGCGCTCGATAATCTGGCCGTCGCGCATGACCAGAATGCAGTCGGCGTTGCGGATCGTCGACAGGCGGTGCGCCACCACAAAGCTTGTGCGGCCGGCCATAAGCTCGTCGAATGCCGCCTGCACCTGCAGCTCGGTGCGCGTATCGATACTCGAAGTCGCCTCGTCCAGCAGCAAGATAGCCGGGTCGGTGAGCATGACGCGCGCAATGCACAGCAGCTGCTTTTGGCCCTGGCTAAACGTGCCGCCGTCCTCGCCAATCACCGTGTCGTAGCCTTTCGGCAGCTGCACGATAAACTTGTGCGCGTGCGCGCGCTTGGCGGCTTCGATAACCTGCTCGCGCGTGGCTCCTGGGCAACCGTAGGCGATGTTTTCCGCCACCGTGCCCTCGAACAGCCAAGTGTCCTGCAGCACCATGCCAAAGGCACGACGCAGGCTCGAGCGCGTGTAATCGCGCGAAGCCTTGCCATCGACCGCGATGCGGCCGGCATCGATATCGTAAAAACGCAGCAGCAGATTGATGAGCGTTGTCTTTCCGCAGCCCGTGGGGCCGACCAGGGCAAAACGCATGCCGGACTTGGCATCGATGCAGATATCCTGCAGCAGCTTTCGGTCGGGCACATAGCCAAAGTCCACGTGTTCAAAGGTCACCTCGCCCTGCGGGGCGGCAAGCTCCACGGCATCTGGCGCATCGGGCTCCTGCTCGCGCGCATCGAGCAGCGCAAACATGCGGCGCGCCGAGGCGTACGCGGTCTGGATCTGCGTGATGACGTTCGTGACCTCGTTGAACGGCTTGGTGTACTGGTTAGCATAGGACAGGAAAATCTGCACGCCGCCCACCGTAAGCGCCGCGGGCACGCCCGTGATCACGCCCACGCAGCCGATCACGGCAACCACGGCGTAGATGATGTTGTTGATAAAACGTGTACCGGGGTTGGAAAGCGAGCCCATAAACTGCGCTCGCTCACCTGCCGTATAGAGCTCGGCGTTAAGGGCATCGAAGCGCGCTTGGGCGTTCGGGCCATAAGCAAACGCATCCACCAGCTTTTGCTCACCCACATACTCCTCGATATGACCGCCGAGTTGGCCCTGGATGCGCTGTTGAGCAGTGAAGCTCTTATTGGAAAGCTTGGCGATGGCACCGGCCGCAAAGATGGAAAGCGGCGTGACGAGCACCACCACGAGCGTCATGGTCAGGTTAATGGAGAGCATAAACGCGAGCGTGCCAACGATGGTGATAACGCCGGTGAAAAGCTGGGTAAAGCCCTGCAGCAGACCGTCGCCCACCTGATCGACGTCGTTGACCACGCGGCTCATAAGGTCGCCGTGGGCATGGCTGTCGATAAAGCTGAGCGGCATGCGGCTGAGCTTATCGCTCGCCTCCACGCGCATGTCGCGCACCGTTTCGTAGGACAAACGGTTGACGCAGTAGCCCTGCAGCCACTGGAAGGCCGCCGCGCCCACCACGACAATCGCGAGCTTGGTAACGAGCGGCAGCAGCGCGTCAAAGTCCACCTGCCCGGCGGCGACGATCAGGTCGATGCCCTCGCCGATGAGGATGGGCGTATAGAGTTGCAAGATCACCGAGATGGCGGCGCTCACAAACGACGCCGTAAACGAGACGCGGTGCGGACGGACGTAGCCCAGTAGGCGGCAAGTTACCGCGCCCACGGGATAGCGCTCGGGGTCGCCGGGCTGACGCGGGCCGTCACCCAAGTCGCTGAGGTTATCGTTGCCGGACACGTTGGCCGTCATCGTGGCGACCGAACCGGAAGAAGTATACGGATTCATTTAGCAGCCCTCCTTTGCGCAGACGGATGCGGGGGCGCACGCGGCGCCTGGGACGGGCGCGGGACTTGGAGCGGGCGCGGGCGCCGCACTCCCCTGCTGGCCCTCGAGCTCCTCGCGGCGAAGCTGCGACTGGCAGATCTCTCGGTAGAGCTGGCAGGTCGTGTACAGCTCATCGTGCGTGCCCAGACCCGCGACCGATCCGTGGTCGAGTACGCAGATTATGTCGACATCGCGAACGGTCGAGACGCGTTGGCTCACAATCACCGTGGTCAGCGGCAGCGCGCCCTCGGCGGCACCGCGCGTGCTTCGTTCGCGAATGGCATGGCGAAGTGCCGCGTCGGTCTTAAAGTCGAGCGCCGAGGCGGAATCGTCCATGATCAATATCTGAGGCGAACCTACCAAGGCGCGCGCGATAGTCAGACGCTGACGTTGGCCACCGCTAAAGTTCTTGCCGCCCGCCTCGACCGGGGCATCTAAGCCCTGGGGCTTATTGCGCACGAACTCGCTGGCCTGCGCCATATCGAGAGCCGCCCAGAGCTCCTCGTCGGTCGCGTCTTCATCGCGCCAGGTCAGGTTGCTGCGGATGGTGCCGCTCACGAGCGACGCGCGCTGCGGAACGGTCGCGACCACACGACGCAGCTGGTCGAGCGGCCAGGCGTGCACGTCGGCGCCCATCACGCTCACGCGGCCGGTGCTCACATCGTACAGGCGCGGGATAAGCGAGACGAGTGTGGACTTGCCGCTGCCCGTACCGCCGATAATGCCGAGCGTTTTGCCCAGCGGCAGCTCCAGGGTCACGTCATTGACGGCGTTGGCAGCGCCGGCGCCAAACGAGAAGCTCGCATGGTCAAAGCTCAGCGCAGGAACGGGAGCGACATTGCCCGGCTCAGGCAGCGCGACCGGCTGGTTGCCCTCGTCAGCGATGCTCGGCACGCAATTGAGCACCTCGTTGATACGCGACGCGCTGGCGCTCGCCTTGGTAAAGACCACGACCAGGTTGGCGACGTACACGATGGAGGTGAGCGTCTGCGTCATGTAGTTCACAAACGCCATGACCTGACCCTGCGTGAGCTCGCCCACGTTGACCTGGATGCCGCCCACCCACAGGATGGCGCACACGCCCAGGTTCATCACAAGAAACGTGACGGGATTAAGGATCGACGAGAGCTTGCCCACCGCGATGGCAGTATTGGCCTGGTCATCGGCGGCTTGGGCAAAACGCTCGCGCTCGTGGTCCTCACGCACAAAGGCGCGAACAACGCGGGTGCCCGAAAGCCCCTCGCGGCAGATAAGCGCGATGCGGTCGAGCTTTGCCTGCAGCTGCCTGTAATACGGGATACAGCGCGCCATGACAAACCAAAACACCAGGCCGATAGCGGGCGTGCAGATCAAGAAGATCATGCCGAGCTTAAGGTCGATGGCAAGGGCCGCGCACATAGAGCCCACCGCCAAGAAGGGCCAGCGGATGAGCATGCGTACGCCCAGCGCCACAGCGAGCTGCACCTGGTTGACGTCGTTGGTGATGCGGGTGATAAGCGACGGCGTGCCAAAGCGGTCGAGTTCGGCATAGCTCAACTTGTTGATGTGCTGGTAGAGCGCACCGCGGATATCGGTGCCCATGCCCTGCGAGGTGAGCGCCGCCATCTTTTGGCAGACGAGCGTAAACGAGATGCCGATCACAGCCATGGCGCCAAGTACCATGCCGTAGTGGATAACGGCGTTGACATCGTGTGCGCCAATACCCTTATCGATCATCTGGGCAATCACCAGCGGCGTCAGCAGGTCAAAGATCACTTCGATCAGCTTACACGCAGGGCCAATCACCATATACCGGCGAAACTTACCACCAAAACGCCTGAGCAGCTCAATCATGTATAGGCGCTCCCTATCATCATTCACACTCAATCCGAATCATGATAGTACGGTGAGCCCAAAAGAAGCGTAAACAACTCGTCATTTCTAATGGGATTCGGTTTCCAAAGAAGCGGAGAGGCGCGCACCCAGCCAGTGTCCGGTCGACCACTTGGTATACTTGCATTAGTGCTACCAAGTTAGTCGCCGACCCTTGAAATGAGGTGCCGAGATGAACG
>CAJMRO010000050.1:0-11870 GCA_905215825.1 uncultured bacterium | reverse complement strand
CATCTTGAACACCTTTCGCTCTTAACTAGGTGTCCAATTCATCATACCCACTCCATGGATACGCCTAGGCGCGGTCCAAGAAATCGTCCGCACCCCCCATGCTGTCGGCGCGGACTTCGAATTCAGAGAGGGTGATTGCAATGCTATACGAATTTAAATAGATCTCTAATGCTTGATTAAGACCATGTCTATGTCAAAAAACATACAAAAGTGTTAGTCTTTTGACATGAAACACTTTGATGAAATATTCGAACTGGCGGCAGATGGCTACGGCATCGTGACTGCTGCGCAGGCACGCGAGATTGGCGTAACCACTGGAGAACTGAGCCGATGGTGTGCCACTGGGAAATTGATGCGCCGAGGACATGGGGTGTACAAGCTCACCCAATGGGTTCCGACGCCCCGTGACGTCTTTGCGGAGGCAGTGGCTCTTGTTGGTGACGAGGGTTTCCTGTGGGGCGAATCAGTGCTGTCTATGCACGCACTTGCACTTGTTGATCCTCGTGCCGTGACCGTGGCAACACCAAAGCGTATTCGCCGCAAACTGCCAGCTTGGGTAAAAACAGTGCCCGCTCCAGAGAATGCGAAAACGACGTTCTATGAAGGAATCCCTTCTCAATGCGTTGCCGATGCGATTGAGGCTTGTAAGGGGTCCGTTATGACCGAACGCCTCATCGAGGCAACCAAGCACGCTCAAGCCGAGGGTCTTATTACCTCCAATGAGCATGAGAGACTGATGAAGGAGCTGTCGTGAAGGAAGTCAAGAAGCCAACCAGCAGACGTAACCTTGACATAGCGATAGACCGACTCTGCGCTGATTTGGACGAAGAACCGGGCCGCGTTAAAAGGCTCATTGCGGCCGTTGTTGTTGGGCAAATGCTACCCGATGGAGCCGCAAAGGGTGGAAATGCCCTGAAGATTCGCTTTGGGAAGGATGCCACGCGGTTCTCGCGCGACCTCGATACCGCCAGGGCATCCTCACTGAACGATTACATGACGAAGCTTGAAGATTCGCTCACTATAGGCTGGAACGGATTCTCGGGTGCCATTGTTCCGAGGGAGCCCATGATCTGATAGATCTCCAGATTGCAATTTCCAACGGGGAAATTGATTACCTAAAAACTCGAGAGGTCTGTATCAGACTCTTTGCGTATCGTGCGGAGCAGGAGTGGCCTCCAATGATCTCGAGGGGAGTGGGCTGGGACTCACTGTATTTCTCCCAGGCGGAAGGACTTAACGTTTTGCCGACTGTCGATGATGCCGTGGCATGGGCGAACGACTTGATTGCAAAAATCGATTCTGCTCGTTAGTGACACTGCTGAGATCTCTCGCTTACGCCATAGCAACCCCACGCGCAGCACTCAGCAGCTCGTACTCCCTTTGACTCCAATGGCGCAGCTCGGCAGCCTCGACGGCATCTCGGCATAGGTCCAAAAACACCTCGGCCCCATCGCAGAAGCACTCGCGGGCAAAGTCACCCGAACCGCTTGCGACGCACGTGCCGTCGGCAAACAGCTTCCAGCTAGACAGCTCGCGCGAGTCGTCTCCAAGCAGCTTGATCTGCAGTACGTGCGGGTCGCCGGCGGTGTAGAGCTCTTTCTCGAGCGCCTGCACGGTAAAGCGCATCTGGTGGGGGAGACTGCTCTTGACCATG
The DNA here is from genome assembly GCA_905215825.1 of uncultured bacterium. Classification (GTDB taxonomy): domain Bacteria; phylum Actinomycetota; class Coriobacteriia; order Coriobacteriales; family Coriobacteriaceae; genus Collinsella. The sequence goes on along the minus strand of CAJMRO010000050.1, from coordinate 10,216 downwards.
GCCGAGGCATAGCCGTTCGGCTTGTCCAGAAGATGCATTCGTTTTGGCTTGGCTGCCAGGTTGTGGAAATTGCGCTCGCTGCGCACGGAGAAATTGTCCATACGGACTCCGTTCATCGATGTTGGCAGGGCCACCGTGCCTCTTGGCCGGTTGGCGTCGGGATCGTGGAGCCAACTCTCTACCCCGACTCTGGATAAAACGTGCCCGCTCCTTGCAGACACGATGGAGTCTATCAGCGCACGCGGACAGAAATCAAGCGCCGAGTGCGAAATGACGCGCGGACGGCGCTTGATTTCGCCGGCTGCTGCTAGGCTTAAATCAGAAAAAGTGTCGAAATCAGCCGTGTAAAAGTACGGAAAAGTGTCGTAATACACACTTAAATATCTCGAAAAAGTGTCGAAATAAGCACCTAACAACTACGGAAAAGTGTATCCTAGTGCTAAAACAGCATGTAATAAGGGGTGCGCTTATGCTACAGAGAAAAGCGAAAGCACAGTTTGAATCTTGGCTTGCCTTGTCGCCTAACAAGGCTCTTTTGGTCAAGGGCGCCCGGCAGGTGGGAAAGTCATATCTGGTCAACGCGTTTGCAAGCGAATCATTCGAAAATGTCGTGACGTTCGACCTTATCGCCGACGCGTCCGTGCGCGAGTCGTTTTTGGCGGCGAAAAGTGCGGACGACCTGCTTATGCGCATGTCTATCGCTGCGACGCAGCCGATGGTTGCGAACAAGACCGTCGTGGTTATCGACGAGGTGCAGCGATGCCCCAACGTGGTGACGTTTATCAAATACCTGGTCCAGCGCGGCGACTTTCGATACATCCTTACCGGATCGCTCCTTGGCGTGGAGCTCGAGGGCATCGATTCCCTGCCGGTGGGGTATGTCGAGCAGGTCCAGATGTACCCGCTCGACTTTGAGGAGTTTTGCTGGGCAAATGGCGTTGGTGCCAGCGTGTTTGACATGCTCAGGGGCTGTCTAAAGGATGAGGGGGAGCTCCCTGGCTACCTGTATGACCGCTTGCTCGATCTGTTCCATCAGTATGTTGTGGTGGGAGGCATGCCCGACGCGGTCAATTCCTTCTTGGCGACGCGCAATGTCGACGAGGTTCGAAACATCCACCGCGATCTTCACGCCCTGTATCGCGATGACATCGCAAAGTACGCTCCGCCCGAGCTACGCTTGGTTATTCGCGATATCTATGATTTGATTCCCAGTGAGGCCGGCTCCAAAAACAAGCGATTCAAACTGTCATCGATTAACGGTGTCAAACGTTTTTCGCAGGTGACAGATCATTTTCTCTGGTTATCGGAGGCAGGCGTTGCGCTTCCCGTGTATAACGTAACGGCGCCCGTGGCACCCCTTTTATTGGGTGAGCAACGAAATCTGTTTAAGCTGTTTTACTTGGACACCGGAATGCTCATGTCGTCGTATTCCAAAAGGGTCGCCCAAGGCGTTTTTGATGGGGAGGCGGAAGACGCCTTTGGCATGAACATGGGGGCGGCGTTTGAGGGCTTCGTTGCCCAAGAGCTCAAAGCTCATGGATTTAGATTGCGCTACTTTACATCCAAAAAGGTCGGTGAGCTCGATTTTGTGGAAGAGACGTTCGATGGGGAAGTGCTTGCCATCGAGGTCAAATCGGGCAAGAGCTTTAAGTCCCACGCGGCGCTCGATAACGCACTGGCAACGAAGGGCTACGGAATCGATCGCGCCCTGGTACTTGCGGAATGCAATCTTCACCGCGATGGTGACGTGCTGTATCTGCCCATCTTTATGGCAGGGCTTTTGGAGCCGTAACGTGCCGCCGGCTCTTCCGGCCCTCCCTTAACCCTCGCTACTCATCATCCCCGTCGTTGGGGTCGCCCTTGAGGGTGTTGATGTCCAGGTACTGGTTTTCGTCCTCTTTTTGCTGGGTCTCCGACTCCGCTTGGGTGGGGCCGCGGAACAGCTGGAATCCCTCAAACGCAATGACGCCGAGCAGGGCAATGATAATGGCGATAAAGGCAACCTTGACTGCCTGCGGAAATTCCGAGAAACGCAGCTCCTTTTCCTCGGCGTAATAATCGGCGAAGCGCTCTTCGCCCGTGCTTTTGGTATACGCCGGCGCGGACGCGGCCTCCGGGTCATATTCCGGCGCAGGCGTGGCGGCGTACGGATCGTTGAGATAATCGCTTGATGCGGTGCCATAACCCTCGGTCTCGATGCGACCATTGCCAGCATAGTCATCGGAATAATCGGAATATGCTGCACCGCCCTCATAGTCCACGGCGCTCGTGTTGGTGGCAAAAAGCGGGTTAACTGGAACGTCGAGCGCCGGCATGCCGGTAGAGGTCTCATCCAGATCGGCTGTGGCCCAGGAATCGTAGGCAACCTGATGGGCAACGGGCTCGTCGAGCCTTGCGATCGGAGGCTTGCGTGCCGCAGGAACAGGCAACTGCTGGGCGCTGTACATAACGGTGCTGTCGGCCGATTTGCCCTGCGTCGCTGCAGCGAGAAATGCCGCGGTCTCGGACGGGTCGCTTGCGGGGCGGGGAGCGGTCGTGGGCGCCGAAGTGGGTGCGGGCGTAGGCGCGGGCGTCGAAACAGGCGACTGCGCAGGAGTCGGCGCAGGTGCGGACTTAGGCGCAAGTGCGGGATTGGGGGTTGACGGGCGAGCCCCGCCGCCCATGAGTTCGTCGGTGGTCCACGGGCGATCATCCATCACGTCGTCAAGGCTCAGCGAAAACAGGTCGTCTTCACCCTCATCGAACATGCGGTGCACATGTCCACCAATTGCCGGAATCAATCCGCGACCGGTGCATGATGCCTTGCTCAACGCCATTCTGTTCCATCCTTTCGAAATACTAATGACATCGATTATATGGAACTTCCCAAGCGGCTCGGTCTTGGATTCGCGCTTTCCAGAACTCGCGCCCAAAAGGGGAGGGGCAATCCAGGCGAGTGCCTACTTGTCGCCGGCAGCAGCCTTGGCCTCATTGAGGTAGCTATAGAAGCTGTACTTGGAGATGCCAAAGAACTCGCAGGCGCGCTCGCTCGACTTGGAAATGAGGAAGGCGCCGCGACGGTCGAGGTAGCCAATGGCACGAATGCGCTCGTCTTTGGTCATGAGTGCCGCGGGCTTGCCCACAAACTGCTCGCACTCGTGCAGCAGGTCCTCGAGCAGGTCGCCGATGTTCTTGGTAATGGGCTCGGGCTCGGTATAGCCCGTGCCGCCGGTGCCGGTAAAAGCGTCGAGCGAGCGCTCAAAAGCCTTCATGAGCGTAATGTCAAAGTTGATGCCCAAAATGCCGACGGGTTTGCCCTCATCGTTGCGGATAAAGATCGTCGACGATTTGAGCAGCTTACCGTCGGTGGTTTTAGTGAGGTACGGCTCGCGGTCGTGTACATCGGTGGCGCCCTCGTGCATGGACTCAAACACGATATGGCTGGGGCCGTCACCCAGTTTGCGCCCGCTGACGTGGCCGTTTTCGATCACTACGATGGAATGGTCCACGTCCTCGGTCTCCAGATCGTGGACGACGACTTCGCAGTTGGGGCCAAATTGGAGCGCCAGACCGTGTGCGAGGCGCTTGTAAAACTCAATCTGTGCGGGGGTCATGGGTACCTTCCTAAAAATTAGTTTGGGCTCACTGTGCCATAAACCACACATGACCGCAAACAAATCCATCAACAAGGCAATTCATGACCGTTCGGCGGCGAAAAAGTACCGATTACGGCAACAAACAATTCGTTAGATATACCAATCAAAAAGTGTGATAGAACATTACTAACAAACTTTTTGTTTGGCATCCACATAAAAGTTCAGTCGTGTGAATGGGATCGGGCTGAAACGCGTATGCGGGGGCCGGCAAGAGAGGACTTAAGGAGTTCACCGTATGGCCGATAAGATCCAGTGGGCGGGCAACACGATGCCCAAGAGCGATGACAAGCACTTGGGAATCATGAGCCTCGACCACGTGAAGAAGGCCCGCGCCTTCCACCAGTCGTTCCCTCAATATACCGTCACCCCGCTTGCCCGCCTGGACGGTCAGGCTGCGCGCTTGGGTCTGTCCAACCTGTGCGTTAAGGACGAGAGCTATCGCTTTGGCCTCAACGCCTTTAAGGTTCTGGGCGGATCGTTTGCCATGGCCAACTACATTGCCGACGAGACCGGCAAGGACGTTGCCGACTGCACCTTCGATTACCTGACCTCCGATCAGCTTGCCAAGGACTTTGGCCAGGCTACCTTCTTTACCGCCACCGACGGCAACCATGGCCGCGGCGTGGCATGGGCTGCCAACAAGCTGGGCCAGAAGGCCGTCGTGCACATGCCCAAGGGTTCCACCAAGCCCCGCTTCGATAACATCGCCGCCGAGGGCGCCACGGTGACCATCGAAGAGGTCAACTACGACGAGTGCGTGCGCATGGCCGCCGCCGAGGCCGACGCCTGCGAGCGCGGCGTCATCGTTCAGGACACCGCCTGGGAGGGCTACGAGAAGATCCCGTCCTGGATCATGGAGGGTTACGGCACCATGGCCTCCGAGGCTGCCGAGCAGCTGCGTGAGATGGCCATCAACCGCCCGACGCACGTGTTTGTCCAGGCTGGCGTGGGCTCGCTGGCTGGCGCCGTGGTGGGCTACTTCACCAACCTGTATCCCGATAACCCGCCCACCTTCGTCGTGGTCGAGTGCGCGCCTGCCGCCTGTCTGTACAAGGGCGCTGCCGCCGGCGACGGCGATCCGCGCATCGTGGACGGTGACATGCCCTCCATCATGGCCGGTCTGTGCTGCGGCGAGCCCAACATTCTGGGCTGGGATATCCTGCGCAACCACACCACCGCCTTCGTGTCCTGCCCCGACTGGGTCACCGCTCGCGGCATGCGCACCCTGGGCGCTCCCGAGAAGGGCGACCCGCGCGTCATCTCCGGCGAGTCCGGTGCTGTGACCACCGGCCTGGTCGAGACCCTCATGCTCGATCCCGAGTACGCCGAGCTCAAGGAACTCATCGGCCTGGACAAGACGAGCTCTGTGCTCTGCTTCTCCACCGAGGGCGATACGGATCCCGACCAGTATCGCCGTATTGTTTGGGAAGGCGAATATCCCACTTGCTAATCGTTAGGGCGGAGTAAATAGGTATCGCTCCGCCACCTCACAGGTAGATTTCTTCGTTTGAAAGGTTATGAACAATGGCTAAAGAACTCGATTTCGACGCTATCAAGGCTGCTGCTGAGTCTCATCGTGCTGATATGACTCGCTTCCTGCGCGCCATGATCTCCCACCCCTCTGAGTCCTGCGAGGAGGGTGAGGTTGTTGCCTGCATCAAGGCCGAGATGGAGAGCCTTGGCTATGACGAGGTCAAGGTCGACGGCCTGGGCAACGTCATGGGCTTTATGGGCGAGGGCGACAAGATCATCGCCATCGACTCCCACATCGACACCGTCGGCATCGGCAACATCGAGAACTGGGATGCCGATCCCTATGAGGGCTACGAGACCGACGAGATCATCTACGGCCGCGGCGGCTCTGACCAGGAGGGCGGCATGGCTTCCGCTACCTACGCTGCCAAGATGATGAAGGACATGGGTCTCATCCCTGAGGGCTATAAGATCATGGTCGTCGGCACCGTCCAGGAAGAGGACTGCGACGGCATGTGCTGGCAGTACATCTACAACAAGGACGGCATTAAGCCCGAGTTCGTCATTTCCACCGAGCCCACCGACGGCGGCATCTACCGCGGTCACCGCGGCCGCATGGAGATTCGCGTCGACGTTCACGGCACCTCCTGCCACGGCTCCGCTCCCGACCGCGGCGATAACGCCATTTACAAGATGGCCGACATCATCGCCGACGTCCGCGCCCTCAACAACAACGGCTGCGACGAGTCGACCGACATCAAGGGTCTCGTCAAGATGCTCGACCCCAAGTACAACCCCGAGCACTTCGAGGACGCCCGCTTCCTGGGCCGCGGCACCTGCACCGTCAGCCAGATCTTCTACACCAGCCCCAGCCGTTGCGCCGTGGCTGATTCCTGCGCCATCTCCATCGACCGTCGCATGACCGCCGGTGAGACCTGGGAGTCCTGCCTGGACGAGATCCGCAACCTGCCGGCCGCCAAGAAGTACGGCGACGACGTGAAGGTCTCCATGTACATGTACGACCGTCCGTCCTGGACCGGCGAGGTCTACGAGACCGAGGCTTACTTCCCCACGTGGATCAACAAGGAGACCGCTCCGCACGTCAAGGCCCTCGTCGACGCCCACAAGGCCATGTTCGGTGACGAGCGCATCGGCTGCGAGCCCAGCATGGACAAGCGCACTGGTCGTCCACTGTGCGACAAGTGGACCTTCTCCACGAACTGTGTTTCCATCCAGGGCCGCTATGGCATCCCCTGCGTGGGCTTTGGCCCGGGTGCCGAGTCTCAGGCTCACGCTCCCAACGAGGTCACCTACAAGGACGACCTGGTCACCGCTGCCGCCATGTACGTGGCTGCCCTGAACCTCTACGATCCGAGCCAGGCCGATGGCGACGCCACCGTGTTCCGCGCCGGTCTGACCAACAACAAGATCGATTAGTCCCATTCCTCGATTTTGTTGAGCCGGGGGCCGCTCGTGTCCCCGGCATCCCCTGTTGACTCGGGGCCCGCGGTCGTTATCTCCCATGCTTCCTCAACGGTGGCGGGTCCTCGTCATAGTGCTCTGCATGTTCTAGCCACACGCGCATGCCGGAGCACGTCTACTCATTGCGATCGTTTCACCTTTAGAAAGGACATTTACATGGACGTCAAGTTTACCGAGCTCGTCGAGCAGCTGAACGGCCTCGATTTTAAGGGTATGTACGGCAGCGACTTCCTGCACACCTGGGACAAGACCACCGATGAGCTCAAGGCGCTCTACATCGTCGCCGACGCCCTGCGCGAGCTGCGCGAGAACAACGTTTCGTCCAAGATCTTCGACTCGGGCCTGGCCGTCTCCCTGTTCCGTGACAACTCCACCCGTACGCGCTTCTCCTTCTCTAAGGCCGCCAACCTGCTCGGCCTTGAGCTGCAGGACCTGGACGAGAAGAAGTCCCAGATCGCTCACGGCGAGACCGTCCGCGAGACCGCTACCATGATCTCCTTCATGGCCGACGTCATCGGCATCCGCGATGACATGTACATCGGCAAGGGCGACGCCTACATGGCCGAGGTCTCCGAGTCTGTCCAGCAGGCTTACGAGGACGGCGTTCTGGATCACCGTCCCACGCTCATCTCCCTGCAGTCCGACTCCGATCACCCCACGCAGTCCTCTGCCGACATGCTCTACCTCATCAACGAGTTTGGCGGCCTCGAGAACCTCAAGGGCAAGAAGGTTGCCGTCACCTGGGCTTATTCGCCCTCTTACGGCAAGCCGCTGTCCTGCCCGCAGTCGCTGATCAGCCTGCTGCCCCGCTTTGGCATGGACGTCACCCTGGCCCACCCCGAGGGCTACGACCTCATGCCTGAGGTCGTCGAGCGCGCCAAGGGTTATGCCGCCGAGTCCGGCACCACCTTTAAGCAGGTCAACACTATGGCCGAGGCCTTCGAGGGCGCCGACATCGTGATCCCCAAGAGCTGGGCTCCGTTTGCCGCCATGGAGAAGCGCACCAACCTGTACGCCGAGGGCGACGACGCCGGCATCGCCGCGCTCGAGAAGGAGCTGCTCGCCCAGAACGCCACCCATCAGGACTGGTGCTCCACGACCGAGCTCATGAAGAAGACTGCCAACGGCCAGGACACCATCTTTATGCACCCGCTGCCCGCCGACATCTCCGGTGTCTCCTGCGAGCACGGCGAGGTTAACGCCGACGTCTTCGACATGCACCGCGTGGGCATGTACAAGGAGGCCAGCTACAAGCCGTACGCCATCGCAGCCATGATGTTCCTGCAGAAGGTTGCCGATCCCGCCGCTACCCTCAAGGCCCTCGACGAGCGCAACACCGCCCGTTGGCTCCAGGCCTAAAGCCGGGTTGAGGTAAGCCATGTAAAGGGGGCGCTCTGCCAACCGGCGGGGTGCCCCTTTTTGCATCGCGGGCGTGCGGGATAAGCGCTTTCGATGTAGATGCCCGCGGCGCGAGTTATGGGTACGATGGTTTCAGGGGAGGTATCACCATGAAACTTGGATGCGTCATTATGGCTTCGGGCGAGGGCAAGCGGTTTGGCTCTAACAAGATGCTTGCCGATATCTATGGCGAGCCGCTGATTGCCCGGACCATCGATTCGGTTCCCCGGGGCTTTGACGTCGTGGTTTCGACGCGTTGGCCCGAGGTCGCCCAGATTTGCGAGGACAAGCATTGCCCGTGCGTGCTGCACGATGGCGAGCTGCGCAGCGAAAGCGTCCGTGCGGGCCTTTCGTGGGGAGTCGAACGCAACTGGAAAGGTTGCCTCTTTTTGCCGGGCGACCAGCCGCTCGTGAGTTCGGGTTCTTTTGAGGCTATGGTTCGTGCGTTTGACGAGTGTGGCCGCAAACATCCGGTGCGTCTTGCGTGCAACGGTGAGCCTTCGAGCCCGGTGCTCTTTCCGGCGGAACTGTTCGATGCACTTATGTGTCTTGAGGGCAAGGACGGCGGCGGTTCGATCCTCAAGGACCGTACCGACGTGGTGCTGGTCGAGGCGCGTGCCTACGAGCTGTGGGACGTCGATACCGCCAAGGGACAGCAACGCATAACGGAGCATATCGCCGCCTGCTCGTATTTTGATCGCGTGGCCAACTGCATCAATCAATAAGGAGCAATTATGATCATCATCAAAAACGGCGCGCTCGTGACGCCCCAGGGGCTTCGCCGCGCCGATCTTGCCATGGAGGGCGATAAGATTGTGCGGATCGCCGCGGCAATCGAGCCGGGCGAGGGCGATACCGTCCAGGACGCCACCGACTGTTGGGTGTTCCCCGGCTTTATCGACGGCCACACGCACATGCAGTGCTGGACTGGCATGGATTGGACGGCCGATAGCTTTGAGACCGGTACGCGTGCGGCTGCCTGCGGCGGTACGACGACCATCGTGGACTACGCGACGGCCGATCGCGGCGTGACCATGCCCGATGCCTTGGCCGAGTGGCATCGCCGCGCCGACGGAACCTGCACGGCCAACTACGCGTTTCATATGGCACTCGCCGAGTGGAATGAACGCAACCGCGCCGATCTTTCGGCCATGCGCGAGGCGGGCGTGTCGTCGTTTAAGACCTACTTTGCCTATGACCACCTGCGCCTGGACGACGCCGAGACGCTCGAGGTGCTGGAGGAACTCAAGCGCGTGGGCGGCATGCTCTGCGTGCATTGCGAGAACGGTACGCTGGTGAATGAACTGCAGAAGCGCGTGTACGAGCAGGGGATTCATGGGCCCGAGGGGCATGCGCTCAGCCGTCCGGACGTGTGCGAGGGTGAGGCCGTGAGTCGTCTGCTGTATCTGGCGCACTTAGCCGGGGACGCTCCAGTCAATGTGGTGCACCTTTCGACCAAGCTGGGGCTCGAGGCCATTCGCGCTGCCAAAGCGCGCGGGCAGAAGAACATCTATGTCGAGACCTGCCCTCAGTATCTGATGCTCGACGATACTTGCTACTTGGAACAGGGCGAGGACGGCTTTGCGGGTGCCAAGTATGTGATGAGCCCGCCACTGCGCCATGCCGGCGACCGTGCCGCGCTGCGCGAGGCGCTTGTGGCCGGCGAGATCGATACTATTGCGACCGATCATTGCAGCTTTAACCTGCACGGGCAAAAGGACCGCGGACGCGACGATTTCCGCGCGATTCCCAACGGCGGGCCCGGCGTGGAGCATCGTCCTGTCGCGATCGCTACGAGCTTTGAGGGACAGCTGGGTCCCGAGGATCTGTGCCGCTTGATGAGCGAGAACCCGGCGCGCGTCTTTGGCATGTATCCGCGTAAGGGCTGTCTTGCCGAGGGCGCCGATGCCGACGTGTGCGTGTGGGATCCCAAGGCGCGCTGGACCATTAGCGCGGCGACGCAGCATCAGGCTGTGGACTACACGCCGCTCGAGGGTTTTGAGGCACATGGCCGCGCCAAGGCCGTGTTTGTGAACGGCGTGCTGGCGGCACGCGACGGCGAGCCCACCGGAGCCCGGCCCGGCCGCTACGTCCCCCGCTAGCAGGAAGATCACCGGATTCCCCCTCCGCAGTTGCGGTGGAATAGTTCCTGTTTAGCCGCCAAATAGGCCGTTTCAGGAACTATTCCACCGCAACTTATAGGCCTGCTGGGGCAGCGCCAGCTATTT
>CAJMRO010000049.1:0-12209 GCA_905215825.1 uncultured bacterium | reverse complement strand
CCAGATTGCCGAGACGCACTTTTGCGCGCATGGGCAATCTGGGGCCCGTCCCATTTAATATTTATAAATATGCAGGTCAGCGAGGTGCTAGCGATGTGCCAGCGGATGCGCCGCCAGATAGACCTCGGTCAGTTGCGTTCGGTCGACATGCGTGTAGACCTGCGTGGTCGAAATATCGGCATGGCCCAAAATCTCCTGCAGCACACGCAGGTCGGCACCGCCCGCGAGCATGTGGGTGGCAAAGGAGTGGCGCAGTGTATGGGGATGGAGCCCCACCAGCCCCACCTGACGCCCATACCGCTCGCATATCGCATGCACGGCCTGGCGCGACAGGCGACGTCCGTTCTTATTTAAAAAGACCGCCGAGGTCTCGGTTCCGCGGGCATGGGCCGCCAAGCGAGAACGTCCCTCAGTTACATAGAGCGTCAGAGCTCGCGCCGCGCTTCCCACCAGTGGGGACAGGCGTTCCTTTGAGCCCTTACCGCGAACGAGTACAAAGCCATCGTCGATATGGATATCGCCCACATCGAGCCCAACCAGCTCACTCACACGCAAACCGCATCCGTAGAGCACTTCCAAGATGGCATGGTCGCGCAGTCCCATCTCGCCCTCGGGGAAGTCTTGATCGAGCAGCGCCGAGACATCCTCCACCGATAGATACTCCGGCAAACGCTCAGCCTTTTTAGGCAGGCGCAACGCCACCGTCGGGTTTTGGGCCACGGCCCCATCGCGCACCAAAAAGGCATGCAGGCCCTTCACGGCAGCAAGCGCGCGCTCCACCGAGGCGTCGGAATAGCCTCCGTCGCGGCGATCGGCGACAAAGCCCTCCACGACCTGACGGGTCACCTCTTCAAAAGACACAATACCCGCCCGCTCCAGATAGGCGCAGTACGTCGTCAGGTCACGACGATAGGCCACAATCGTGTTGCGCGCCAAGCCCCGCTCGACCGCGAGGTAATCGAGATACTCCCCCGCCGCCACGGCGAGCGACGAGGGAGTAGCTTCGGTATGTTCTTTGTTCGCCGGCACCCTTAGTCCGTAGCGAGGTTCATGGGCGTCACCTGCAGGCGATCGACACCCTCGTGCTGACCGATCGAGGCACGCACGAACTCTCGGAACAGCGGCTGCGGGTTGGTCGGGCGGCTCTTGAACTCGGGGTGAGCCTGGGTTGCCACATACCACGGATGCACGTCGCGCGGCAGCTCGACCATCTCGACCAGGCGCTCGTCGGGCGACAGACCCGAGATAACCAAGCCGGCGTCCTCGAGCTGGTCACGGAAAGCGTTGTTGAACTCAAAGCGGTGACGGTGACGCTCGTAGACGAGTTCCTCGCCATATGCCTCACGAGCAAGAGTATCGGCGGCGAGCTTGCACGGATAGGCGCCCAGGCGCATGGTGCCGCCCTTCTCGGTCACGTCCTCCTGCGAGCTCATCAGATCGATGACGCTATACGGACCGTCCGGATCAAACTCGGAGGAGCTGGCACCGGCAAGGCCAACGACATTGCGGGCGAACTCGCACACGGCGACCTGCATACCCAGGCAAATGCCCAGATACGGAATCTTGTGCTCACGGGCAAACTCGGCCGCGAGGATCTTGCCCTCCAGGGCGCGCTTGCCAAAGCCGCCGGGGACCAGGATGCCCGAGGCGTCGCCCAGAACCTCGGAGACATTCTGCTCGTCGAGGCTCTCGCCGTCGACCAATTGGACGTCCACATGGCGATCGTAGAAGACGCCCGCATGGTGCAGGGCCTCGATAACCGACAGGTACGCATCGGGCAGCTGCGTGTACTTACCCACGACGGCGATCTTCACCTTGTCGGCGTGATGGTTGGCGTGATTCTGTTTGCGCAGGAACTCGTTCCACTCGCTCATGTCGCGCTCACGCGGATCCAGACCCAGGCGCTCGCAAATGCGCAGGTCAAAGTCCTGCTCGGCAAGCAGTTGCGGAACATCGTAAATGCTCGCGCAATCCTCGTTGGTAAAGACGCAATCGGTGTCGACGTCGCAGAAGCTTGCGATCTTTCCGCGGATAGCGTCATCGATATGGTGGTCGGAGCGCAGCACGATGATATCGGGCTGGATGCCAAAGCTGCGGAGCTCCTTGACGGAATGCTGCGTGGGCTTGGTCTTGACCTCGTGGGCGGCGGCGATATAGGGAACGAGCGACACGTGAATGTAGCAGACGTTCTCGGGGCCGGCCTCCTTGCGGTACTGGCGGATGGCCTCGACAAACGGCTGCGACTCGATGTCGCCGATCGTGCCGCCCAGCTCGGTGATGACTACATCGGAGCCGGTCTGCTCCTCGATGCGGCGGAACTTGTCCTTAATGGCATTGGTGACGTGGGGAATCACCTGCACGGTACCGCCCAGAAAGTCGCCGCGACGCTCGCGGGCGATTAGGCTTTTGTAGATGGCACCGGTCGTAAAGTTGGAATCGCGGGTCAGGTTCTCATCAATAAAGCGCTCGTAATGACCCAGGTCCAGGTCGGACTCGTAACCATCCTCGGTAACGAAGACCTCACCATGCTGGAAGGGGCTCATGGTACCGGGGTCGACATTCAGATACGGGTCGGCTTTCTGCATCGTTACTTTGTAGCCACGCGACTTGAGCAGACGGCCCAGCGAGGCCGCGGTGATACCCTTGCCCAGGGACGAAACCACGCCACCGGTTACGAACACATGCTTGGTCATATTGAGTTACCTGCGCTTCCCGTAGAAGTTGTTTATCCACATCTTACGGGTCTTCATTGTAATACTCGCGCCGCGGACCGTTCGCAATTTTTCTCGCATGCGATTGCATTTCTCAATCTTGAAACAAAACGCCGCCCAGTTTCCCAGGCGGCGTCGCTATGGCAAGGGTTACATGCTGCTATCGATCAGCAGCCTCGTCCTCAAGCATTTCTTGAACGAGCATGCCGGTACGGACGCCCTCAAGATACCACTCGCCACGTTCGGTGAGGCAAATGCCATTTGCAAGCTGACCGCCGTCGTCGCTATAACGCGAGACGACATCAATCATGCCTTCGGAATCCAAGCGATCGATTGCGGCGCGGGCACGATACGGCGAAACCCCCACGCGCTCGGCAAGCGTTTTGCGCGAGAAACCATACGGCCCGCCATTGTCTTCGGTTTGCTGGTCGATCTCCATCAACACCAGCACCTCGACACGCTTCATATCGTTGACACTCGCACGACCCTTGCCCGCCATAGCAGCCTCCTCAAACCGAGCACGAGCATCTAACGCGCCGTGCGCGACCGACACACCTCACGATGGCAGGTAATATCCATCATGCGGCATCCCGCTAAGGATGAAACAGTTACGGTTATTGTATACCGCTCAAATTGTTTCTAGGCAGGTAAACGGCTATTTTTCGCCGAAAAAGGCGCTTTATTGATCAAAAAGCCGTACCGGGCGCTAACCCGATACGGCCAAAATGCAATGCAATTACCGCGGTGCTTCAAACTTAGCGATGGAAGAAACCGCGGCGCTCAAACTTGGGCTCGCAGCACACGTTGATACCCAGTTTGCGCAGCACCGTCTCATCCGTCGGAGAGATGATCACACTAAAGAAGGCGTCACAGCCGCGCAGCTGCTCCAGTCCCGAGAGGACGCGAGCCGCCGTCTCGCTCGTGGCGGAGGTAATCGAAAGTGCCATGAGCGTCTCATCGGTGTGGAGGCGCGGATTTTTACTGCCCAGGAAATGCGTCTTAAGCTTGCTGATGGGCTCGATCGCCTCATCGCTAATGACCTCGAGCTCAAGGTCGACGCCCGAGACATGCTTGAGGGCGTTCATAATGAGAGAACTTGCGGCGCCCAGGCGCGTGGAGGTCTTACCGGTCACCACGGAGCCATCGGGCATGACCATGGCACCCACGGGACCACCCGTCAGCTGCTCCCTGGTGAGGGCCGCCGAGCGCGCCGGTGAGTAGTTCTTATCGATGCCGGCTTTCTTCATAATAATCTTGAGACGGTCGACTTGCTCATCGCCCACGCCGGTACGGCGCACATTTTCGACCGCGGTAAAGTAGCGGCGGACGATCTCCATCTTGGAAGCGTCGCGGCAGGCATCGTCATCGGTGATGGCAAAGCCGACCATATTGACGCCCATGTCCGTAGGGCTCTGGTAGGGGCTCTTGCCCAGGATCTTTTCCATCAGGGCACGGACTACCGGGAAGGCCTCGACGTCACGGTTATAGTTGACCGTGGTCTTGTTGTAGGCCTCCAGGTGGAAGGAGTCGATGATGTTGGCATCGTCGAGGTCTGCCGTGGCGGCCTCGTAGGCAATGTTGACCGGATGCGTAAGGGGCAGATTCCAAACCGGGAAGGTCTCAAACTTGGCATAGCCGGCGGCGGTACCGTGCTTATGCTCGTGATACAGCTGCGAGAGGCAAGTGGCGAGCTTGCCCGAACCGGGGCCGGGTGCCGTCACGACGACGAGCGGACGGGTGGTCTCGACAAACTCGTTCTTGCCATAGCCGTCGTCGGACACGATCAGATCGACATCGTGCGGATACCCCTCGATGGGATAGTGCAGCTTGGCGGGAATACCGAGCGCGTTCAGGCGGTTGCGGAACACATCGGCAGCGGGCTGGCCGGCGTACTGGGTGATGACCACGGCCGCGACGGCAAAGCCGTTGCCGCGGAACAGGTCAACCAGGCGCAGCACATCCTCGTCATAGGTAATGCCAAGGTCACCGCGAGCCTTGTTTTTCTCGATGTGGTTCGCGTTGATCGCGATGATAACCTCGACATCGTCGGCGATGCTCTTGAGCATGCGGAACTTGCTGTCCGGTTCAAAACCCGGCAGCACGCGGCTCGCATGATAGTCATCGAACAGCTTGCCGCCAAACTCCAAATAGAGCTTGCCACCAAACTGTGAGATGCGCTCCTTAATGTGAGCAGCCTGCAGCTCGATATACTTCGCGTTGTCGAAACCCTGGCGCATGTATGGCTCCCGTCCCGTTTCGTAAATTAAGTTCCTACGCGATTATAACGGAGCCCGCCCTCCCCGATAACCAGACCATCAACAGGCACCAACCAAACACGCCCACCGCAACCACCGGGGACCCGGGGTAGATCATTTGGGACGGGAAACAAGGCACTCAGCACCAACAATGGCAGCGCCGCAGGTGGGGCAAAAGTCAGCGAAAGCCCGCCAGAGCGAGCAAGGTGACGTGAAAGAGGAGGGCATAGGCCTTTTGGCCATGCCCGACGATTGAACGTCAGATTGCCGCTCTGGCGGGCTTGCAGCGTCGAGTGGTTCCGGCGTTTGGTAAAACGCCGGAACACAAGAGCGCCCCCTCCCGCGCACGGAACGGAAGGGGGCTAAAGGTAGGAGTCTACCGGTGGGTTTACCCCACCGGACAGACGATGACCAGGTGATCCTCTACAGGATCGTCAAGGTTTCCGTGGGGTACCCGTTGGGTACTTAGATCAACACGCAGGCGACGGTCAGGATGACGGCGCAGACGACGGAGAGAGCGACGATGAGCTTAAGGGCAAACTTGAGCCAGGTCGTCCACTCGATCTTGGCCAGGGCGAGACCGCCCATGATGGCGCCGGAGGTCGGGGTGAACAGGTTCACGACACCGATGGCGGCGGAGAAGATCATGACCATGACCTCAGGCGAGAAGCCGAGCTTAACAGCCAACGGTCCCATGATGGGCATGGAGACGGTGGCCATACCGGAGGTCGAGGGGATCAGGAAGGACAGGCCGAAGTAGACCAGGAAGCTCATGGGAGCGAAGATCACGCCGGACAGGCCAGCCAGAGCATTGGCGGCAGCGTCGAGGACGAAGACGTCGAGGCCGGTGTTAGCCATGAGGACGGAGATACCACGGGCGAGGGCGATGACGAGAACAACGGACATCATGTCGGCAGCGCCGGTGATAAAGGTGTTAACGATCTGCTTCTCGGACAGGCCACCGATGATACCGATCAGGACGGCCATAAGGAAGAACCAGGTGGAAGCCTCGTCGAAGTACCACTGGCCAATGGGCAGGCCGGTGATCAGGGCAGACCAGCCCTGGACGACGGCGTTACCGTCGGCGTCGTAGACAGCGCCAGCGTCGAAGAAGTTAGCGACGCCCTCGTTGAGGTCGGCCAGCGGAATGAAGCCGACGATCATGACGACGAAGGTGAAGGCGAAGGCAATCAGAACACCCTTCTGACGACCGGTGAGCTTGACCTCCTTGTGGACCTCGGAAGCAGCCTTGCCGTGAGCCTCTTCGGCGTCCTTGAGCTCCTGCATCGACAGGATGGTGGAACCCTTGTCAGCCTTGACCTTCTTGGCGTAGCTCATCACGAAGAAGATGGACATAGCGGTAGTGACAATCCACAGGACGGCACCGAGGCCGATGATGATGGACTGGTTGACCTCAATGCCAACGCCGGTCAGAGCGTCGACGGCAGCGCCGACGGCGAACGGGTTAACCGTGGAGCCCAGGCAGCCGCAGCCAGCGCCGAGCAGGACGGTAGCGGCACCGACCATGGGGTCGAAGCCAGCGGCCATCATGGTAGCGGCGAGCAGGGCGTAGAAGGGAACGGTCTCCTCGCACATACCATAGGTGGTACCACCGAGGGAGAAGATGAGCATCAGCACGGGAATGAGCATAATCTCGTTGCCCTTAAGCTTCTGCACCAGAACGGCGATGCCGTTGTCCAGGGCGCCGGTCTCGGTCATCATACCGAGGAAGCCGCCCAGGATCATAACGAAGAGGCAGACGGGCAGAGCGTCAGCGAAGCCCTTAATCGGGGCGGTGCAGAAATCGCTCAGACGGGCGGCAGTAACCGCGCCGCCGGACGTGCCGGAGACGATAACGGTAATCACTGCGACAATTGCCAGCAGAGCAAGAAGAATGGTGAACGATGAAGGCATACCGCGCTTTTTCTTAGCGGTCTCAGTCATAGTTCTCATCCCCCCTTCATAAATCATTTACTGATCTCGCCAGAAGCGGCTCTTCCGTGCCGTGCCTGCCGCTTGATGCGAGATTATTACCAGATAAAACCGCTCGGGGTGTGCAGCAATACACCCCGAGCGAGATGCTAGATGCTCTTACTTGAGCGTGGCGTACATGACAGCCTTGATGGTGTGCATGCGGTTCTCGGCCTCGTCGAAGACCTTGGAAGCGGGGCTCTCGAAGACCTCGTCGGTGACCTCCTGCTCGGTGATGCCGAACTGCTCGCACTTCTCGGCGCCAATGGTGGTGTTGGTGTCGTGGAAGCTGGGCAGGCAGTGCAGGAAGATGGCACCCGGGTTGGCCATAGCCATGACCTCGGAGGTGACACGATACGGGGTGAGCTGAGCGATGCGCTCGGCCCAGACCTCGTCGGGCTCGCCCATGGAGACCCACACGTCGGTGTAGATAACGTCGGCACCGGTGACGCCGTCCTTGACGTCGGTGGTCAGCTTGATGGTGCAGCCGTTAGCCTCGGCGATGGGCTTGCAGGCCTCGATGACGTCGTCAGCGGGCATGCACTCCTCGGGGCCGCAGGCCACGAAGTTCATGCCGAGCTTGGAGCAGACGACCATGAGGGAGCGAGCGACATTGTTCTTGCAGTCGCCCATGAAGACGAGGGTCTTGCCCTTGATGTCGTAGTTGAAGTTCTCCTGGACGGTCAGGATGTCGGCGAGCATCTGGGTGGGGTGCCACTCGGTGGTCAGGCCGTTCCACACGGGCACGCCGGACTTAGCAGCGAGCTCCTCGACGTCGTCCTGGGCAAAGCCACGGAACTCGATGCCGTCATACATGCGGCCGAGAACGCGGGCAGTGTCCTCGATGGACTCCTTCTTGCCCATCTGCGACGAACCCGGATCGAGGTAGGTCACGCCCATGCCCAGATCCATGCCGCCGACCTCGAAGGCGCAGCGGGTACGAGTAGAGGTCTTCTGGAAGAGCAGAACGATGTTCTTGCCCTCGAGATAGCGGTGCGGAACGCCAGCACGCTTCATATCCTTGAAGTTCTTGGAGAGCTTGAGCAGGTACTCGATCTCCTCGGTGGTGAGGTCGAGAAGCTTGAGGAAGCTACGGCCGGAAAGGTTAACACCCATGGTTTGATTCCTTTCGAAGAAATGAATTACGTAAGTATTAGTGATGCCCGTTTAACGGGCGAAGCCGGTGCGGTTGTAGGGGGACCGCACCGGAAACGGAAAGACTTAGAGGTCCTCGCGCCAGAAGGGCATGCTCATGCAGCGCGGGCCGCCGCGGCCGCGGGAGAGCTCGGCGGAGGGCACGACGAGAAGGTCCAGGCCCTCCTTGTACAGCACGTCGTTGGTGACGGTGTTGCGGGCGTAGACGCAGATCTTGCCGGGCTCGACGCACAGGGTGTTGGAGCCGTCGTTCCACTGCTCGCGGGAGGCCGCGATCGGGTCGCCGCCGCCGCAGGGGATCAGCTTGACCTGGTCGACGCCGGTGGCGTCCTCCAGGACGTGCTCGAGGGTGTCCTCGATCAGGCGGATGTTCACGTCGCCCGGGTTCTTGCCGGCGGTCAGCTCGTAGACGCGCAGGGTGCCCATGATGGCGGGGTGGATCGTGAACTTATCGACGTCGATCTGGGTGAAGACCGTGTCGAGGTGCATGAAGGCGCGCGAGACCGGGATGTCGAAGGCCAGGATGCGCTCGACCTTGGAGTCGGAGTTCCAGAAGATGTTCTGGGCCATGACGTCGATCGCGGCGGCCTGGGTGCGCTGGGAGATGCCGACGGCGAGGGTCTTCTCGTTGATGTTCAGCACGTCGCCGCCCTCGGTGTGGAACTGGCAGTCGCGGCGGAAGTACAGCGAGACGTCCTTGTAGTCGGGGTGGTACTTGAAGATGTACTTGCCGTACAGGGTCTCGCGGTTGCGGGTGACCGAGTACATGCGGTTGAGGTTGACGCCCTCGCCGACGACCGCGAACGGGTCGCGGGTGAAGTAGAGGTTGGGCATCGGGTCGATGATCAGGTCGGACTCGGACTCGGAGTTGACCAGGGAGTCGAGGGTCGTGGACGCCGTGAGGGGCATGTCGATCTCGGACTTGGTCATGCCGGCCATGGTCTTCTTGACGAACTCGAGGTTGTCCTCGATGGAGTCCAGCTTCTCGCGGATGATCTGCGGCATGTGCTGGCCGCGGATGCCGGCCTCGGCGATGTACTGGTCGGTGAACTCGGCGCGGGCGCCGGGGACCTGGTCGAACACCTCGGCGACGAGGTTCTCGAGATAGAGGACCTCCACGCCCTGGTCCCTCAGGATCTGGGCGAAGGTGTCGTGCTCCTGCTGCGCGACCTCCAGGAACGGGACGTCGTCGAACAGGAGTCGCTCGAGCTCGTCGGGCGGCAGGTTGAGGAGCTCGTCGCCGGGACGGTGCAGGCAGACCTTCCTGAGCTTGCCGATCTCGGAAGGCACGTGCAGACCTTTCGTCATGGCCTCCTACCTTTCTTTCGGGCCTTACTGGCCGAATGTATCAGCGCCCCTCTGTATGGGACGCTGCTTGCTGACAGCTCTAGTTATATCCAAAAACCACCTGCAATTCCACCTCGCCCCCGAACGGTCAGCAAAGTGCGATGAACGGTATATCGCATATGATTCTCCCATGATGCACTTCGGTTCTCTAAAGCAGGTTTTCAAAGGTAAATGTTCTTTTTTCTAAGGAATTAAGCTAGATTGCACAAATATATTCATGTTTAGGAATTGCATAGCTAAAACGGTTTTCTGCATATATATGTCGTTTGTCCATGATTCAATTTGGATTCGATTATATTCAGCTCGCAATCATTCTTATTCATACATCCTCACCAGTTGAGTATGGATATAGATTGTTTCCAAACGAGTTGGACAGTTAGTTGCATGCCTTGTCAGCGTAAGAAGTAGGTAAAGATACCGTTCGCACAATACGTCCGTGCCACAAGTCGACTAAATTGAGACAATAGTGAATAGGGTTAGGCTACCGTCCCCTGCGGGGACTGAACGGACAGATGCATATGCCGAGCAAAATCGAAAAAAAGCAAGCCGCCGCAAAGCTGCGCAAACCGCCTCGCGACTTCTCGTACACGCAGAACCGAGAGCTCAGCTGGCTACGCTTTGACAACCGTGTGCTTGACGAAGCCTTCGATGAGACCGTTCCGCTGTTCGAGCGTCTAAAGTTCGTGTCGATTTTCGAGTCTAACCTCGACGAGTTTCTCATGGTGCGCGTGGGCGGCCTGTCCGATCTGGCAGAGCTCAAAAAGCAACCTGTCGACAACAAGAGCAATATGACCGCCTCCGAACAGGTCGATGCTGTCATGGCCGAAATGCCCGGGCTCCTTACCCGTTGGGAGTCCATCTTTAAGAGCATCGAGGGCAAGCTCGACACCTTGGGCGTTCACCGCGCCCGCATCGATTCGCTTACGCCCGAGGAGCGCACCTTTGTAACCCGCTACTTCCAGGCCTACGTGTCGCCGGTCATCTCGCCGCTGGTCATCGATCCTCGCCACCCCTTCCCCAACCTACGCAATGGCGCGCTCTATCTGGCCTGTGGTCTGGACGGCGCCACCGACGAGGAGAGCCTGCTGGGCCTTATCGAGATTCCCGCCTCGATGAACCGCGTGGTCGAGATCCCCTCGCCCACCGGCACCTACTCCTACATCTTGCTCGAGGACGTCATCCTCGCCTGCCTGGACAGCTGCTTTGGCTCCTATAAGCCGCTGGATCGTGCGCTGATCCGCGTCACCCGCAACGCCGACATCGATCCGGACGGCGAGGGCGTCGAAGAGGAAGAGGACTACCGCCAGCACATGAAGCGCATCCTCAAGAAGCGCCTGCGTCTGCAGCCGGTAGTGCTCGCGGTCTCGGGGTCGCTCGAGAAGGCAACGCTCAAGACCATCCGCAAGGCGCTCGAGCTTTCGCGCCGCTCTGTCTTTACCTGCGATATCCCGCTCGACCTGGGCTACGTCTTTGGCATTGAGGGCAAGATTCCCGAGCACCTGCGCAACGAGCTGCTCTTTACGCCGTTTAGGCCGCAGCCCAATCCCACCATCGACATGACCCGCTCCATCCGCGAGCAGGTGCTGCAGCACGACAAGCTGCTCTTTTATCCCTACGAGGCCATGAACCCCTTCCTGGATCTGGTGCACGAGGCCGCCTACGACCCCGAGTGCATCTCGCTGCGCATCACGCTCTACCGCGTGGCCAAGCAGAGCCGCCTGTGCGAGTCGCTGATCGATGCTGCCGAGAACGGCAAAGAGGTCACGGTGCTCATGGAACTTCGTGCCCGCTTTGACGAGCAGAACAACATCGAGTGGGCCGAGCGCCTGGAAGAGGCCGGCTGCACCGTCATCTATGGTTCCGAGGGCTTTAAATGCCACTCAAAGATCTGCCAGCTCACCTATCGCGAGGGCATGGCGCTAACGCGCCTCACGCTTTTGGGCACCGGCAACTTTAACGAGAAGACGGCCAAACTCTACAGCGACTTTATGCTCATGACAGCCCATCCCGGCATCGGCGAGGACGCCAACCTGTTCTTCCGCAATCTGTCGCTGGGCAACCTGCGCGGCGACTACCGCTTCCTGGGTGTGGCGCCCGTCGGACTGAAACCGCTCATCATGCGCGGGCTTGACCGCGAGATCCAGCGCGCCCTTGCCGGCGAGCCCGCCCGCGTGTTCTTTAAGCTCAACTCGCTGACCGACCGCGAGGTTATCGACAAGATCGCCGAGGCATCGTGTGCCGGCGTGCGCGTAGACATGATCATCCGCGGCATCTCGTGCCTCAAGCCCGGTGTTCCGGGCAAGACCGAGAACGTGCATGTCCGCTCCATCGTCGGACGCTTTTTGGAGCACGCGCGCGTCTATGCTTTCGGCGTGGACTCGGACATGATTTACCTGAGCTCGGCAGACATGATGACGCGCAACACCGAGCACCGCGTGGAGATTGCCTTCCCCGTGCTCGACCCCACCTGCCGCGCCCTAGTGCACGAGTACATGGGCATGCAGCTGCGCGACAACGTGAAGGCCCGCAGCCTCACGAGCGACGGCACCTGGGTCCCCGTGGAGCGTGCAGAGGGTGAGAAACCCTTCAACTCGCAGGAAGCCCTGCTGGAGCGTGCCTATCGCAACGCCGAGGCCGCCGCGCAGCAGCGCGCACAGGAGAAGGAACGTGTGGCCGAGGAGGCCATTCAGGCCGATGTTGAACACGGGGCAGCTGCCAAACCGGAAGCGGTTGCAGCTCCCCCGGTGAATGAGCCCGAGGCTGCCGCAGA
>CAJMRO010000048.1:0-12552 GCA_905215825.1 uncultured bacterium | reverse complement strand
CCCGCGGCGATGCGCAGGCGGGCGTCCGCGTGCTTGCCTGGGACCCCGACGATGACGTAATGACGGCCGCTAGCATGGGTACCGTCGCCGGCGAGCTCAACGACGAGACGCTCGGCGAGTGCGACATCATCGTCCTTGCCTGTTATCCCGAGGCATGCATCGAGTGGCTCGAGGCGCATGCCCAGGCGCTCGCCGACGCTACCGACACCGAAGCCATCATGGGCCCCGTGGTGATCGACACCGTGGGTGTGAAGGGCATTGTGTGCGAGCGTGCCTTTGAGCTCGCACGAGAGCACGGCTTTTACTTTGTGGGCGCACACCCCATGGCGGGTACCCAGTTCTCGGGCTACGCGCACTCCCGCGCCGACCTGTTCCAGGGCGCCCCGCTCGTGCTCGTTCCGCCCGCTGTAGACGATGCCCTTAAGCTGGAGCTCTTGGGCCAGGTGCGCGAGATGGTACGTCCCTTGGAGTTTGGCAAGTTCAGCGTGACCACCGCCGCAGAGCACGACCGCGTGATCGCTTTTACGAGCCAGCTCGCGCACGTGGTGTCCAACGCCTACGTAAAGAGCCCCACCGCCCAGGTCCACCACGGCTTTTCGGCCGGCAGCTACCGCGACCTCACCCGTGTGGCGCACCTCAATCCGCAGATGTGGTCCGAGCTCATGATCGACGACGCAGACGCGCTTGCCTTCGAGATCGACCATCTGATCGATTCGCTCGGCGCCTACAGCCGTGCACTCAAGGATCGCGACCAGCGCTATCTGGAGAATCTCCTAGCCGAGGGCGATCGCATCAAGCGCGCACTCGACGACGAGAGCGCCCACTAGACCACCTATCACGCCAGGTCGAAAGGACCATAGCTTATGGCGATTACCATCGATATCGACACCGCACGCCCCTACCAGGTACACGTGGGCACCTTTTTGCTGGAGCAGGCAGGACCGCTTGTTCGCGCCACTGCCGGCGGCACCCGCGCCGTCATCGTGACGGACACCAACGTGGGTCCGCTCTACCAGATGCCCGTCAAGCAGAGCCTAGAGGCGTCAGGCTATGAGGTAAACATCTGCACCTTCGAGGCCGGCGAAGCACACAAGCGCGCCGAGACCTACGTTGCCATTCTTGAGTTTGTGGCCGAGCACGAGCTTTCGCGCTCCGACGTGATCGTGGCGCTCGGCGGCGGCGTCGTGGGCGACGTGGCCGGCTTTGTGGCCGCCACCTACATGCGCGGCTGCAAGTTTGTTCAGATCCCCACGAGCCTGCTTGCCATGGTGGATTCGTCAGTGGGCGGCAAGACGGCCATCGACCTGGCCGCCGGCAAAAATCTTGCCGGAGCCTTTTGGCAGCCGAGTGTGGTTATCGCCGACGTGGGATGCCTTGCCACCCTCACGCCCGAGCAGTTCGCCGACGGCTGCGGCGAGGTCGTCAAGCACGCCGTGATTGCCGATCCGGAGCTTTTCGCGGAACTGGAGAAGACACCGCTCACGCTGGAACTGCTTACCCAGGACGTGGCCCGCGTGGCGCTCATAATCGCCCGCAATATCGACATCAAGCGCGCCGTGGTCGTTGCCGACGAGCGCGAGACCAACCAGCGAAAGCTGCTCAACTTTGGACACAGCGCCGGACACGCCGTCGAAGCCTGCGAGCACTTTGAGCTGGGACACGGCAACTGCGTGTCGATCGGCATGGGCATCATCACGCGCGCTGCGGCCCTACACGGCATTTGCGACGCCGAACTGCCCGGTCGCATCGAAGAGCTCTGCGCCCGCCATGGCCTCAAGACCCGCTGCGAGCTTTCCGCCGACGCTATCTTTGCCGAGGCGCTGCACGACAAAAAACGCGCCGGTGACACCATCGACCTTGTGATTCCGCACGGTATTGGCCGCTGCAGCATCGACCGCACGCCGCTTTCCACCTTCCATGATTTAATTGCCGAGGGCCTCGGCCAGAAGGGAGACGCATCCGTATGCTAGCCCGCATCACCCCCTCCCCGCTCAAGGGCACCGTCCCCGCTATCGCATCCAAGTCGATGGCGCACCGCCTCATCATCTGCGCCGCCCTTGCCAACGGCGAGACGCACGTCACTTGCAACACCACCTGCGCCGATATCGAGGCCACGGTGCGCTGCCTCACGGCACTGGGCGCCCGCATCGAGACCGTCGAGGACGGCTTCCAAGTCCATCCCACCATGAAGAGTATTGAGTTTGGCCTGCTCAAGGCACTTGCCGGCGGCACGCTCGACTGCGGCGAGAGCGGCTCCACGCTCCGCTTTATGCTGCCCGTCGCCTGCGCGCTGGGGGCAGAGGCCACCTTTGTAGGCCAGGGCCGCCTGGGCGCACGCCCCCTCTCCCCGCTCTCCGACGAGATCATTGCCGCCGGCTGCGACCTGCAGGGTCTGGGCGGTTTTCCGCTCAAGACAAGCGGCCGCATGCGCCCGGGCACCTTTATCCTGCCGGGCAATGTGAGCTCGCAGTACATCTCCGGCTTGCTGCTGGCAGCCCCGCTACTGGCCCAGCCCTCCTGCGTGCAGGTGACCGGCCTTATCGAGAGCCGCCCCTATATCAACCTAACCATCCAGGCTATGAAGGCCTTCGGCGTCGAGGTCAACGTCGAGCGCATCCCCGCCAAGGACGGCCAGCCCGAGATCACGAACTTCCGCGTGAGCAGCGGCTCGTACCGCACGCCTGGCAACGTGGCTGTCGAGGGCGACTGGTCCAACGCGGCCTTTTGGCTGTGCGCCGGCGCCATCGGCTCCGACCCCATCACCGTCGAGGGCGTGTCGCTCAGCTCCGCGCAGGGTGATCGCAACGTGCTCGCTGCGCTTTCGCGCTTTGGCGCCCGCATCGTACGCTCCACCAACGCCGCCACCGTGCAGTCCGACAAGCTCGCCGGCTTTGAAATGAGCGCGCACGACATCCCCGACCTGGTGCCCGTAATCTCGGCCGTGGCTTCGCTGGCGCAAGGGCGCACGTTCATCCGCGATTGCGCCCGCCTGCGCATCAAGGAATCCGACCGTCTGGCCACTACCACCCGCGAGCTCACCGCACTGGGCGCGCAGGTGCGCATTGCCGGCGACGACCTCATCATCAAGGGTGTCGATGCCTTTACCGGCGGCGAAGTCGATTCGCACAACGACCACCGCATCGCCATGATGGCCGCCATCGCTGCGAGCCGCGCCACCGGCGAGGTCCTGATCCACGGTGCCGAGGCCGTCAACAAGTCCTATCCCGATTTCTTCGACCACTACCGCCTGCTGGGCGGCAAGGTCACACTCGAGGAGGAATAGCATGTCCTCGACCTTTGGCAATGTTTTACATCTGAGTATTTTCGGTCAGTCGCACTCCCCTGCTATCGGTTGCTCACTCGATGGCATTCCCGCCGGTATAGCCATTGACCAGGATCAGCTGCAGGCTTTTTTGGACCGTCGCGCCCCCGGGCGCGACGAAACCGCAACCAAGCGCCGTGAGGCCGACGCCGCGCATATCATTGCCGGTGTGGTCGATGGACACACCACCGGCGCACCCATCGCAGCAATTATCGAGAACACCAACACGCGCTCCAAGGACTATTCCGAGCTGCGCCGCAAGCCCCGCCCCGGGCATGCAGACTTTCCGGCGCGCGTGAAGTACCACAACATGCACGACGTCGCCGGCGGCGGGCACTTCTCCGGCCGCCTAACGGCCCCCTTATGCATCGCCGGCGGTATTGCGCTGCAGGCACTCGAGGCCCGCGGCATCAAGGTCATGGCGCATGTCGCGCAGATCGGCGGCATCTCCGACCTGCCCATGGACGACATGGTCTATCGCGAGGCCGACCGCAAGGCGATCCTTACGAACGACCTACCCTGCATTGACGCCGCCGCTGCCGGTCGCATGCGCGAAGAAATTCTGGCCGCACGCGATGAGCTTGACAGCATCGGCGGCATCGTGGAGTGCGGCATCTACGGGCTTCCCGCGGGCATCGGCGACCCCATGTTCGACGGTATCGAGAACCGCATCGCGAAAATCGCCTTTGGTATTCCCGCCGTAAAGGGCGTGGAGTTTGGCATGGGCTTTGCCGTGGCCGCCATGCGTGGCAGCGAGAACAACGATCCATACCGCGTTGATGTCGAGACCGGCGAGATTGCGGTCGAGTCCAACAACGCCGGCGGCATTCTGGGTGGCATTTCCACGGGTGCGCCCGTCATGTGGCGCA
Source organism: uncultured bacterium (assembly GCA_905215825.1). GTDB lineage: Bacteria > Actinomycetota > Coriobacteriia > Coriobacteriales > Coriobacteriaceae > Collinsella. The sequence goes on along the minus strand of CAJMRO010000048.1, from coordinate 8,361 downwards.
TGGCCGTGAAGCCGACGCCCTCAATTGGCCGCGAGCAGCAGACCGTAGACATGGACGCCATGGAAAATGCCGAGCTCTCGGTCCACGGCCGTCACGACCCCTGCATCGTCCCCCGAGCCGTCCCCGTAGCCGAAGCGGCCGCCGCCCTCGCCATCTGGGACGCCCTCCTCGAGGACGCAGGCCAGCTCTAAAAATCTCTGGGGGCCAACTCCGGCCCCCACGCCCACCCAGTGATTTTTCTGGGACGGGGATTAAAAAATCATTGTGTACTTAATGATTTTTTAATCCCCGTCCCAGAAAAATCACCGACACGTGAAAGGGGTCCCTATGGACCTTGCTGACATCCGCCAGACCATCGATGGCATCGACACCACGCTCCTCAACAGCTTTGTCGAGCGTATGGACATTGCCACCGAGGTCGCCAAATCAAAGATCGAGATGGGCAAGGCTGTCTTTGACCCCGCCCGCGAGCGCTCCAAACTCAACAACCTCGCCAGCCGCGCGCCCGAGCGCTACGAGGCGCAGACCATCACCCTGTTCCGTCTCCTCATGAGCATGAGCAAGGCCGAGCAGCAGCGCTACATCAACGAACTCAAGGGCATCACTGTCTCGCAAAAGGCCCACGCCACGGCTGCAGCCTCCGACACGCCCTTCCCTCAAACTGCCACCGTCGCTTGCCAGGGCGTTGAGGGCGCTTACAGTCAAATCGCCGCGTGCAAGCTCTTCGACGTACCCGACATCGCGTTTTTCGAGACCTTCGAAGGCGTTATGCGCGCTGTGCGCGACGGCTTCTGCGAGTTTGGTGTGCTGCCCATCGAGAACTCCACCGCCGGCTCGGTCAACGCCGTCTACGACCTGCTCGCCCAGTTCGACTTCCACATCGTGCGCTCGCTTCGCCTCAAGATCGACCACAACTTGCTCGTCAAGCCCGACACCAAACTCGCCGACGTGCGCGAGGTCTACAGCCACGGCCAAGCCATTGCCCAGTGCGCCGGCTTTATCGAGGGTCACGGCCTGCATGCCACCAAATACCCCAACACCGCCATGTCGGCCGAGATGGTCGCCAACTCCGAGCGCCCCGACGTCGCCGCTATCGCCTCGCGCAGCTGTGCGGCGCTCTACGGCTTGGAGGTACTGGAGCCCAACATCCAGGACTCCGACAACAACTACACGCGCTTTGTCGTCATCAGCCGCGAGCCCCGCGTCTACCCCGGCGCCAACCGTACCTCGCTCATGATCACCACGGCCAACGAACCGGGCGCCCTTTATCGTGTACTCGAGCGCTTCTATGCGCTCAACATCAACCTCATCAAGCTGGAGAGCCGCCCCATCCCCGGTCGCGACTTTGAGTTTATGTTCTACTTTGACCTGGACTGCCCCTTTGGCAGCAAGGCGCTCGACGACCTGCTCGACTCGATTGACGACGTGTGCGAGAGCTTCACCTACTTTGGCAGCTACACGGAGGTGCTCTAGATGACCGATACCGCCGCAACCCACCCCTACGGCGTCCTGGGCCGTGTGCTGGGCCACAGCTACACCCCGACCATCTACAAGGAGCTCGCGGGGCTCGAGTACGTGCGTTTTGAGCGAGAGCCCGAGGATCTTGAGGCCTTTATGACCGGCGACGAATGGGAGGGCACCAACGTGACCATCCCCTACAAGCGCACCGTCATGGAATACCTGGACGAGCTGAGTCCGTTGGCCGAGCGCATGGGCAACGTCAACACCATCACACGTCTGCCTGACGGTCGCCTGCGTGGCGACAACACCGACTACTTTGGTTTTCAGTGCCTGGTCGAAGAGCTGGGCGTTGAGGTTACCGGCAAGAAGGCTCTCGTGCTCGGAGCCACTGGTGGCGCCGGCACCACGGCAAGTATGGTGCTGGGAGACCTGGGCGCCATCGTCGTGCCCGTCGGCCGCACGAGCGAGGTCAATTACGACAACATCTCCCAGCAGTCCGATGCAACGTTGCTCGTCAACTGCACGCCCGCCGGCATGTTCCCCCACTGCCCCGACGCGCCTTGCACGCTCGAAGGGCTCAATGCGCTCGAAGGCGTTATCGACATTGTCTACAACCCCGCCCGCACGGGCCTGATGCTCGAGGCCGAGCGCCGCGGTATCCCCTGCATCGGCGGCCTGCTGATGCTCGTGGCCCAAGCGGCACAGGCCGTCGAACGCTATACCGGCCAGGTCACCCCGCGCGAGCGCATCCTGGACGTAACGGAGCGCTTGTCACGCCGCGAACAGAACATCGCGCTGATCGGCATGCCGGGCTCGGGCAAGACCCGCGTGGGTGAGCAGATTGCCCCGCTCACGGGGCGAGAGCACATCGACCTGGATCGCGCGCTCGAGAAGCGTCTGGGCATTCCCTGTGCCGACTTTATCGTCGAGCGCGGCGAGGCGGCCTTCCGCGAGCAGGAGACGGCGGCGTTGGCCGACATCTCCAAGCGCAGCGGCCTGGTGCTCTCCACCGGCGGAGGCGTGGTCACACGCGACGAGAACTACCCGCTGCTGCACCAGAACAGCCAGGTCGTGATGCTCAACCGTAAGCTTGACGAGCTCGCCCACAAGGGCCGCCCCATCACCGCGCGCGACGGCATCGATAAGCTGGCTGAACAGCGCATGCCGCGCTACCGCGCCTGGGCCGACTACATCATCGACTCACGAGACTGCGCCGCCAACACCGCCCGTGCCATCCTCGACACCCTCCCACCCGCTCTCTAACCAAAACCACCACAAAGGGGACAGGCACCTTTGTGGTGGTTTTGCAATCGCAAAGGAAGCAACCATGAAAGCACTCGTCATTAATGGCCCCAACCTCAACATGCTCGGCATTCGCGAGCCGGGCATCTATGGCAGCGACAACTACGACCGCTTGGTCCAGATTTGCCAGGAGGCAGGCGCCGCACAGGGCTTCGACGAGGTCGAGGTCTTCCAGTCCAACCATGAGGGCTGCATCGTCGACAAGATCCAAGAGGCTTACGGCAAGGTCGACGGCATCGTCATCAACCCGGCTGCCTACACGCACACGAGCGTGGCGATCCTCGACGCCCTCAAGGCCGTCGCCATCCCCGCCGTCGAGGTTCACATCAGCGCCGTCGAGACCCGCGAGGACTTCCGCCAGGTGAGCTATGCACGCCAAGCCTGCTTCGCCACCATCACCGGCGAAGGCCTGCAGGGTTACGCCCACGCGCTGGAGCTGCTGAGGGAACGACTCGAAAAGTAGTCTCGCGCGCAAATCCATCAACCCCGATTCGCACGCCAGTAATGCCAGTGCCGCCAGCAGCAACCTCGCTACTGGCGGCACTTTATTACTGGCATATAATCGTTGCAGCCACACAACGTCTGGAGACTCGCATGCTAAGCATCCATCTGGGAGATTACCCCGGTTCCATCTACGATACCGAGACCTACTTTAGGAACTCATACTTGGACTCATGGTTCGAAGACCCTATGGCCGCACAGATCATTAAAAGCGTGGACGGATCAGAGCTCATCGGCCCCCACAACATCGTAAGCAAGCAGCTGGGCTCGATCACCCCACTCGAACTGTCCGGCGGCGTTAAGACGCTGCTGCTGGTGCGCAATCTACCAAACATGGTGTTCAATGCATCCACTTGCGGAGATAACTGCGCCCGCTGGCTGCTCAAAATTGGCAAAGAGCAGGATGTGCTGGTGACCCTTTACCACATCATGAAATTTCCCTGGAAGCGTTTTGAGATTCGCATCAATAACGACGGCCGCATCGTCAGGAACATGCAGGAGTTCGTCGGTGCCACCAATGATTTTCTGGATGTTGATGAGTAATGAAAGGATCACACACCGTTGTCGTGGAGCGCGCAAAAGTCAAATACACGCTCACCTTTAAACGCAATATTTCCTTCATCCGCGGCAACAGCGGCACGGGCAAAACGACGCTCATCTCGATGATTCGCGACTACAACGACCGAGGACCGGAAAGCGGCGTTGCACTCAGCTGCGACGTGCCTTGCGAAACGCTTTCCGGCAGACGCTGGGAGCGCGAGCTTTCGATCATCGAAGATTCAATCGTCTTTCTAGATGAGGGCAACGAGTTTATCTACTCAAAGGACTTCGCCAAAACCGTAAACGGCTCGTCCAACTATTTTGTTCTGATATCTCGTCGCGATGCCAACGAGCTCCCCTACAGCGTTGATGAGATCCTGAAGTTAGTCAACACGACGAGTAAAACAATCAATGGCCGCAAGAGCGACAGGCGCTTCTACTCGGTGACCAAGCCGCTATATGACCACACGGCAAGCATGCTGTATCAGGATCTAAATGTTGGATTCGAGGTACCCGACGCCGTAGTTGTCGAGGATAGCAAATCTGGCTATCAATTCTACGACGCTCTTTGCAACCGGCTCGGAATCCCCTGCTATACCGCCACCGGCGTAGCAAATCTAAAGCGGACAATTCACGAATGCCCCGAGCAAAACGTTCTTGCCATTGGAGACGGCGCAGCGTTTGGTCCCTACATCGAAAAGGTGCTCGGACAGCGCGTTTACAAGAACGTTCGCTTGTTCCTCCCGGAATCATTCGAGTGGACACTTCTGCAATCTGGCCTCATTCCCAGTAACGACATTCCAAAAATCCTCAAGGATCCTTCGAGCTATATCGAAAGCCGCGACTACCTAAGCTGGGAACGATTCTTCACCGACGTATTGATCAAGTACTCGGCAGACACTCGCTACGCCTACAGAAAGGCAAAGCTCAATGAGCAGTACCTGAGGCCGCAGGCGATGAATGCAGTTGCAAACGTCTTGCCCGAGTGCCTGAAGGCAGACTAGACAGACTAGATATAGTGGGGAGGGCCAAGTTGGTCCTCCCCGTTTTTGTTACGCCTTCTTGATCACGTACACCAACCCTATGTCGCACCTGCGGCGCACAATCGACGCAAAGAGCCACGATGCTGGCAGCGTCATAAGCAGAGGCATGGTCTGCCAAGGAATAAACCAATCGACCGCGTGGATTGCAAAGATGGCAAGACTGGCCTGTCCGCAGAACACGAGCGCTCGCTCAAAGGACCCCAAAACCGGCACGTCTTTCAACTTCTCCAACGCCATCGAAACCCAGCACACGCAGTAGCTACCGGCAAGAGCGGCAACTGTCGCAACCAAAAACCCATCCACGCGGCGGCTCGAAAGCTCACCCCACTCAGCGCGGCAAGGACAAGCCAAGCAACACCGGCTCCAATAAACAGCAGAGGCTCGCTCACGCTCGGCTCCAGCCCCCTTAGGCGCGCCGTATAACCAATCCACATCAGCAGCACAACAGCAGCTCACGCCACGGCTTCGGTCTAAACGTATACCCGGCAAGAATAAAGAACACCGGCATGTGAAAAAGCCAGACCATCAAGCGGTCTGGGCTTAATAAACGATGGTGCTCCATGGCGGATTCGAACCGTCGACCTTGGGATTAGAAGTCCCCTGCTCTATCCAACTGAGCTAATGGAGCAAATAACCGCACGCCCAAGCAAGCGCAAGCCTGTCAGGCGCAAGTAATTATAACCTAGTTGAACTGCTCGCGGTACGCCTTGCAGACCTCATCGACCGGGCCGTCCATGCGAAGGTCACCCTTCTCAATCCAAACGGCACGCTGGCAGATGCGCTCAACCTGCTCCATAGAGTGCGAAACGAACAGAACCGTCACGTCGCCGCTCTGGATAAAGTGCTGGATACGGTCCTCGCACTTCTGCTGGAAGAACACATCACCGACGGACAACGTCTCGTCAACGATCAGAATATCGGGCTCGGTAATCGTCGCGATTGCAAAGGCGATACGCGCCACCATGCCCGAGGAGAAGTTCTTAAGCGGCATATCGACAAAGTTCTGCAGCTCAGCGAATTCGATAATGCCGTCAAAGTTGGCATCGATGAACTCCTTGGTATAGCCGAGCAGGGCGCCGTTCAGATAGATGTTCTCGCGGGCGGTCAGCTCGGGGTCAAAGCCGGCGCCAAGCTCAATCAGCGGCGCGATGTTACCGTGCACCTTAACGCTGCCCTCGCTAGGCTCAAGAACGCCAGCGATAATCTTGAGCATCGTAGACTTGCCGGAGCCATTGGTGCCGACCAGACCCACAACCTCGCCGCGATGAATATCAAACGAGATGTGCTTAAGCGCCCTAAACTCCTCAAAGAACAGCTCGTGCTTGGCAAGCTTAATGAAGTACTCCTTGAGGTTGGTCAGCGACTCGGACGCCATGTTAAAGATCATGGTGACGTCGTCGACCTCGACAGCCAGAGGCTGCTCGCTGTAATCAACAACAGATTCAGTCATCACAGCACTCCTTAGATGTAAAGGATGAACTTGCGCTCGGACTTATGGAACACGGTATAGCCAATAATAAGCGCAAGAACCGCCCAGGCAACGCACATACCAAACGTCATAAGCGAGGGCGTAGTCTGGAACAGGAAGATATCGCGCATAAACTGCAGGTAGTTGAACATGGGGTTCGCATACATCAAGATACGCACGAGATGCGGCATTTGCGCAATATAGTCAGTCGTCCAGAAGATGGGCGTAATGTAAGTCCACGCCGTAATGACGACGCTCCACAGATGCATAACGTCGCGGAAGAAGACCGTAAGGGCAGAGAGCATCATGCCCAGGCCCATGCAGAAGCACATAAGCAGCAGCAGGCAAACCGGCAGCAGAATAAGGTGCCAAGAAGGCATAACGCGGAACCACAGCATGACGATGGCGACGGCGACCAGCGAGAAGGCAAAGTTGACCAGCGAGAAGAGCACCTTCTGCACCGGGAAAACCCAGCGGTGCACCTTAACCTTCTTGAGCAGAGGGGCAGCGCCCACGATCGACGTCAGGGCCTGGTTAGTAGACTCAGACATGACGGCAAAGGTAATGTTACCCACGATCAAGTACAGCGGGTACATCTCGGGCGTCATTGAGCCATTGCGGCCCTGGCCAAAAATCGTCGAGAACACGATGGCCATGACGATCATCATCAGCAGCGGGTTGAGCACCGACCATGCGACGCCCAGAACGCTACGGCGATACTTGATCTTAAAATCCTTGGTAACCAGCTGACGAAGGATAAACGCGTCCTTCTCAAATTCGTTCTTAGCAAACGTCGCAGGCAGACTGCGAGTTTCTTGTTGCTTTGTCTGATCCGACACGGATGCAACTCCTTTACTCGTAATCGTTGACAAACGAACAGTATAGACCCGACGGCCATGCAAACGATTCGCGCAACAAAACTGGAGAACTAACCCACATCTTAGGATGCCAGGCCCAAACGGCTATACTTTCTAGGATTGAATGTATAAGGAGCATTAAGTGAATTCTGAATCCATCGCCGTCATCATCCCTTGCTACAACGAAGCGCTCACGATCGGCAAAGTCATCGATGACTTTCACCGCGAGCTTCCGCAGGCGACGGTCTATGTCTATGACAACAACTCGTCGGACGATACCTCACGCATTGCCACCGAGCACGGCGCCACAGTCCGCTTTGAGCCCCGTCAGGGAAAGGGCAACGTGTGCCGCCAGATGTTTCGCGATATCGACGCCGATTGCTACCTGATGGTCGACGGAGACGACACCTACCCCGCCGAGGCGGCCAAGGCCCTCTGCGAGCCCATCCTTAACGGCACGGCCGACATGACCGTAGGCGATCGCCTTTCCAACGGCACCTACGCCGAGGAGAACAAGCGTGCCTTCCACGGCTTTGGCAACAATCTGGTCCGTGCCATGATCAAGTGGATCTATGGCTACAGCTTCGATGATGTCATGACCGGCTACCGTGCCATGAGCCGCCCGTTCGTTAAAACCTTCCCTGTGCTTTCCGAGGGCTTCCAGATCGAAACCGAGCTCTCGATCCACGCCGTCGACCACCGCTGGCGCATCAAGGATGTGCCCATCGAGTACCGCGACCGTCCGGAAGGTTCCGAGTCCAAGCTCAATACCGTAAGCGACGGCATTAAAGTCGTTGCGATGATTGGCACGCTGTTCAAGGACTACCGCCCGCTGAAGTTCTTCAGCCTCGTTGCGCTTCTGTTCGCGGTATTCGGCCTCGCCCTGGGCATGCCCATCGTTGTCGAATATTTCCAGACCGGCCTCGTCCCGCGCTTCCCCACCGCTATGCTCGCCGCCTCGTTTATGTTCCTGTGCGGCCTGAGCCTTGCGACCGGCTTCATCCTAGATTCTGTAGCAAAGGTCGAAAAAAAGCAGTGGGAGGTCAACGTGTACAGCAAATACGCCTACGACGACCAGCCCGGCCACCCTACTTCCATGCCAAGCGAGAGGTAGATCTTCCGCAAAATACTATTGGCACCACTGCGCAGATAGCCACCAACAAGAAAAGCCGCCGTTAAAGAACGGCGG
>CAJMRO010000047.1:0-12736 GCA_905215825.1 uncultured bacterium | reverse complement strand
GGGCGAGTATCTCCTTGGCCAGCCTGGCGGCGTCGTTCCTGTCGTTCTTGGAGGCCGAGTCGGCGGCCGACCTGGGGATCTTCGAGACCGCGGCGACGGCGCACTCGACGCCGAGCCCGGCGAGCTCCCGCTGCGGGGCGAAGCCGAGGTAGCCGCTCTCGTAGGCCGCGAGCGACGGCCCGGGGAACCCATCCATCCACCCGGCGATCTCGCCCCAGGGGTTGCCGGGGAACCTCCTCGTCACGGCCTCGCCGGTGTCCGCGTCGAGGGCGCAGACGGTGGTCGACCTCAGGTGGACGTCCATCCCGAACGCGGTAGAATACTTTGGCATGGGAGCCTCCCAACCTCGTTGCGGCGCGGCTGCGCCTATGGCACTTCAACATCATTGTCGCAGCCCCGACCCGCGGTCACGAGCGGGGGCTCCTATCTTTTTAGTGCCCTCGGATTGGGTCATAGTGTCTGTCGGTACAAAAACATCGGCGTTCCCATAGTCCAAACCTGCCAAAAAGGGACAGGTTTATTTTGGTCGGCTTTATCTGGGCAAATGTGGTCGTCTATCGCTATGCGTCCGAAAATCAACGCTCGTTTGTTTTCTGCCTACATTTGGAGGAAGAACTCGTGGAGGCGCGTGTCGTCGTCGAGCTCGGGGTGGAAGGTGACACCGAGCTGTTTGTCTTGACGGGCGGCGACGATACGGCCATCGACTTCGGCCAAGGCCTTGGCATTGCCGTGCACCTTGACGATGCGGGGTGCACGGATAAACGTTAACGGCACTTCACCTTCGATACCTCCTACCCACCCCTTGGTGCGAAAGCTGCCGAGCTGTCTGCCATAGGCATTACGCTCAACGAGCACATCCATGGTTGCCAGGCGCGGTGTTCCCTTGTCATCGTGGGCGGCAAGGTCGTGAGCCAGTAGAATCAGGCCGGCGCAGGTGCCCAGGACCGGCGTGCCTTCAGCGATACGGGCACGAAGCTCCTCGAGCATCCCCAGTTCGTCAAGCAGCTTGCCCTGAACGGTGGACTCGCCGCCAGGGAGGACCAGGCGATCAAAGTTCTGCCGCAAATCGGCCGCCTGCCTCAGCTCAATATAGTGTGCGCCCAGCTCGGATAGTCTTGCCTCGTGCTCGGCAAAAGCGCCTTGGACCGCCAGCACGGCGACCGTTTGGTCTGCATAATCGCTCATGTGCGATCCTTTCTGCTGGACTAGCGCCCGCGCTCCTCCATGATGATTTCAATCTCGTCGGCGTTGATGCCCACCATGGCCTCGCCCAGGTCCTCCGAAAGCTCGGCGATGAGCTTGGCATCGGTGAAGTTCGCCACGGCCTTGACGATGGCGGCGGCGCGCTTGGCAGGGTCGCCGCTCTTAAAGATGCCCGAGCCGACAAAGACGCCCTCGGCGCCCAGCTGCATCATCAGCGCGGCGTCGGCGGGGGTCGCTACGCCGCCGGCGGCAAAGTTCACCACGGGAAGCTTGCCCGTGGCATGAACCTCGCGTACCAGCTCGACCGGAACCTGCAGTTGCTTGGCTGCCTCAAAGAGCTCATCATTGCGCAGAGCGACAACGTCGCGGATCTGCTTTTGGATCTTGCGCATGTGACGCACAGCCTGAACGACGTCGCCCGTGCCCGGCTCGCCCTTGGTGCGAATCATCGTGGCGCCCTCGGCAACACGGCGTAGCGCCTCGCCCAGATTGCGGGCGCCGCAGACAAACGGCACGTCAAACTGGGTCTTGTCGATGTGATAGACGTCATCAGCAGGGGAGAGAACCTCGGACTCGTCGATGTAATCGATCTCGATGGCCTGAAGGACCTGCGCCTCGACAATGTGGCCGATGCGGCACTTGGCCATAACGGGGATGGAGACGGCCTCCTGGATGCCCTTGATCATCTTGGGGTCGCTCATGCGCGAGACGCCGCCTGCGGCGCGGATGTCGGCCGGGATGCGCTCGAGGGCCATGACGGCGCAGGCGCCTGCCTCCTCGGCGATGCGTGCCTGCTCGGGCGTGGTGACGTCCATGATGACGCCGCCCTTGAGCATCTGCGCGAGCTCTCGATTGAGTTTGACGCGATCGGCCTTGCTGGTCTGTTCTGCCATGGTTGCTCCCTTGGTTGGCATGTGCATTGCTTGACGGAACATCCTATCGGGGAGCTGGGTATGGCGAAATACTCAGTTTTCGAGATAATAACAAGGTCAGACTAATACCAGATTGAATGGCTTAATAAGGTCAGGTGATATGCTCATGCTTGACTACAATTTGGAAAAACGCGGCGAAGCATCGCTCTATGAATATGTTTACCAGCAAATTCGAGACGATATTGTTGCTGGGCGCATTGCGGCGGGGGAGCATCTTCCGTCTAAGCGCGCCTTTGCCAGCCATCTGGGAATCAGTGTCATTACCATCGAGAATGCATATAGCCAGCTACTTGCCGAGGGCTATATTTGCTCAATGCCGCGTCGTGGCTACTACGCTTGCGAGCTTCCGGATGCACCAGTTTTGCCTTTGGCTACGGGGAGTATCGACCGAGATGCCGTCTCTGTGGGCCCCAGCGCGCATGATGTCAACAGACAGGTCGAGCGATTCGACGCACTTTCTCCTTCCGCTTTGGAGGCGGCGCGACTTTGGCAAAGCGCGCTACGGGCGACGCTGGCATCCGAAGACGAACGCGAGATCTTTTCGCCCGCACCGGCACAGGGCACCGCTCGGCTACGACGCGCAATTGCTCACCATCTGCGCGGGACAAGGGGCATGAATATCGATCCTAATAACATTGTTATCGGCGCGGGCGCCCAGCTGCTCGATACCATGTTGGTTCAGTTGCTTGGCGCTGACAAGGTGTATGCCGTTGAGGACCCGGGCTATTTGCGTCTGACGCGCATCTACCAGGCTATGGGCTGCAAAGTTCGACATATCCCGTTGGATGATGAGGGCGTGGACTTGAACACTCTGCAGAAAAGCGGGACCGATGTCCTTCACCTGATGCCGTCCCATCAGTATCCGACCGGCCTTGTGACGAGCATTGCGCGCCGATATGCGCTGCTGAGCTGGGCCGCCGAGCGACCAGGTCGGTATCTCATTGAGGATGACTTTGATTGCGAGTTTCGTCTAGCCGGCAAGCCGATTCCCGCGCTCGCGTCGATCGATGCCGCTCAATCGGTCATCTACACCAACACGTTTTCGAAGAGCCTTTCATCGGCGTTGCGTCTAGCGTACATGGTGTTGCCTGATGAGCTAATTGAGCGGTTTAGGCGCAACCTTGGTTTTTACGCCTCGTCGGTGAGTTCTGTTGACCAGGTCGCTTTGGCTCGTTTGCTGGAATCGGGTGATTACGAGCGACATGCGAACCGCGTACGCGTTCGTGCTCGCGAGGCGCGTGATGGCCTGGCGTCGCTTGTGCGGAAAGCGTTTCCGGCAGGGGAGGTCTCGATTGAGCATGCAGACGCGGGTCTTTACTGCACTGTATTTGCGGAGCGCGGAACGGGCGGAAGCTCTTTTGCGCGGGCTCTCACGCGCTCGGGCATTCCGTTCATCGATATCAGTGACTGTTATTGGTGCGCCGATGGCGCATTTGTTCCTGAAAACTCAACTCAAATTCTTGTCCAGTATGACGACCTGAGTCCGAAAGTGCTTAATACCTTGGAATTGCAGCTAATGGGGGAGCTCTGCAATCTAAGTGAGTAGACTTTTGGTACTTTGGCGACCAGGCCGTTTTGCCACAAGCTATCTACCTGTGGTTTTGAGAAGCAGGATGACCGGTCTGATCGGGATGTTCCAAAAAGTCTACTCACTTGCCGTGCAAAGCTTCCGCATGAGAAAAAATGAGTTTTCAACAGGGCTTCGTCCAGCTCTTGGCAAGCTTTTGGCCAGTTGGGGAGGGCTGTTGAAAACTTAGCAGTCCGTTCGGTGCCATTTTTGTTGCGTTTGCGCCAATGGGAGACCGACTGGGTTGAAATCCGTGTTTTCCTGTGCCTATGAAGGATCTACTTTGTGACATATCGGCTTTTAGGTACTGGCGTTTGCCTCCTCAAGTCCGCGCTTTGTGCCCGCCGCTTCCACGACCGGAAGAAGACCGGCAGCGATATGATCTCGCCCGCAACCCGACAGCTGCGGTTGCGCTCGGTTTTCCGTTGTATACATTGGTTCGGACGAGAAACAAACGGACTTGCCCTGCCAGCATTAAGCAGCGGCTGTTTCTTGGTGAGCTCCCCAGGGAATCCGTGCTGGAAACGGAGCATGGATTTTTGGTTACGTCTCCTCTACTGACGGCATTTATCATGTCGCGGCATCTGACGGATCTCCAACTTCTTTTTGTATTGGCGGAGATGTGCGGCTTGTTTGCGGTGTGCGCCCTGCCGACGGCACTCGAGGCGGAGCTTTCGCGTGCAATTGATTCGGGTGCGATTTCGACAACGTTCGGTTGGGTGCGCTGCCCGTCCGAGAGCGGCGCCGCTTCAAATTTATGGCGTCGAGACGCTTTGGTTTTGGGCGGAGACCTTGACCGTTTTTGTTCAGATGTTTGCGGGATACGTTACGGCAATAGATTTAGGACGGTGTCGCAACTTGTTCCATTGGGTGCCGCGTCGCCTTTTGAGGTCGAGGCGTATTTGCTACTTGCACTGCCGCGATCCCTGGGAGGCGTAGGCTTTTGCGACATAGAGCTTAATGTTGAAGTGATGCTAAGCACAAGTGCTCGAGCGATTGTGGGAAAGTCCCGTGTATATATCGACATACTTCTGTCTTCGCCGGACGGCAGGCGACAGGTGGCCATTGAATGTCAGGGAAAGGCCTCGCACGGACGCGCAGGGGATGGCTTGCGTGACGCTGACCGCATGACGGCCCTTCAGGCCATGGGCTACGATGTGCTTCTCCTGACACACAGACAGATATCGGATGAGGATAGATTCCGCGCGATCGTTAAGGCCGTATGCAGGATGCTCGATGCTGAATATCGTGATAAAAGCTCAGATGAGCAAAGGGCTGAGACATTACTCAGGTCTGAACTATTCGTTGACTGGACAAAATTGGGAGTAATCGACGGAAAGATGCCCGTTAGACACAAAATGGCTCGATCGTGGACGGCTGCGAATCTAAGTGAGTAGACTTTTGGCACTTTGGCGACTAGGTCGTTTTGCAACAAGGCATTTACCTGCGGCTTTATAAAGTGATATGGATGGTCTGCTCGGCAAGTTCCAAAAAGTCTACTCACTTAGTTTTTGACGAGAAGCCGATGCCGAAGGCGGTCCTATTTCAGGTAGTTAACAAGTTTATGAGGCACGAAAAAGGCCCGAACCATGCGGTCCGGGCCTCATCGAGCTAGAGGTTATGTCTCAGGTTGCTGGCTTAGCCGAAGTAGCGCTTGAGCAGGCCGGCGAAAGCCTTGCCGTGGCGAGCCTCGTCGCGAGCCATCTCGTGCACGGTGTCGTGGATGGCATCGAGGCCAGCGGCCTTGGCGCGCTTAGCAAGATCGGTCTTGCCGGCGGTGGCGCCGTTCTCGGCCTCAACGCGCATCTCGAGGTTCTTCTTGGTGGAGTCGGTCACGACCTCGCCCAGGAGCTCGGCGAACTTGGCGGCATGCTCGGCCTCCTCGTGGGCAGCCTTCTCCCAGTACAGGCCGATCTCGGGATAACCCTCGCGATGAGCGACGCGAGCCATGGCCAGGTACATACCGACCTCGGAGCACTCGCCCTCAAAGTTGGCGCGCAGGTCGGCAACGATGTCCTCGGAGACGCCCTCCATCTTGGCGACGCCCACGACGTGCTCGGCAGCCCACTCGAGCTGACCCTCCTCCTGCTTCAGGAAACGAGAACCGGGAACGCCGCACTGGGGGCACTTAAAATCCTCGGGCAGCTGGTCGCCGTCGAACTCTTCCACATAACCGCAAACGGGGCAAACAAACTTCATGATTCGATCCTTTCGATCGATGGCGATTGTGCGCTCGTCCGGTCCCGTAAGGGCCCTCTCCGGACGTGCGTCTTGACGAGTTCTATTATCCATAAATGCAACCAAATGTGAAGCCTATTAGGAATGATTTTTAATAAAACAATTTTGAGATATGAAGATGTTGATTGATTAACGATTGGCAGGCCGTCTTTGACCGCCGCTGAGTACAATCGGGCGAGCAAATGTTGACCTATCAACAAATGAAGGAGTTTCCTTTATGCATCTAGCCCGTCGTGCCTGGTGCCGAACATATCAGACGGTTTTTCGCATTGCATTGCCGATCCTGCCCTATACCGAGCCGCGCATTTTAGAGCATGCCGAGGATGTGCCCGCGGTGCTTCAAAAGCGCTCGATCCAGAAGGTCCTTATCGTGACGGATCCCGGCATTGCCCGTCTGGGGCTCACGGCACCGCTCGAGACGGCGCTCGCATGCAGGGGGATTGGCGTTACGGTCTATGCCGAAACGCGTGCAAACCCCACGGTTTCAAACGTGGAAGAAGCGGCGTCCCTGTATCGAGAGAGCGCCTGCCAGGCCATTATCGGCTTTGGCGGTGGCTCGGCCATGGACTGTGCCAAGGGCGTGGGCGCACGCATTGCGCAGCCAAACAAGCCCATCAACAAGATGCGTGGCCTGCTGCGGATTCATCGTCGCCTGCCGCTGCTCATCGCCGTTCCCACTACCGCCGGTACGGGAAGCGAAGTCACGCTTGCGGCGGTAATTACCGATGACGGGACGCACTACAAATACCCCATTAACGACTTTGTGCTCATCCCGCGTTTTGCAGTCCACGACCCCGAGTTTACGTGCGGCTTGCCCGCTTCCATTACGGGGCAGACGGGCATGGACGCCCTGACGCATGCCGTTGAGGCCTTTATCGGGCGAAGCACCACGCCCTATACGCGCAAGATGGCGCGACAGGCGGTGCAGCTTATCCACGACAATTTGCTCGAGGCCTATGAACATGGTGACGACATGCGCGCTCGTCGCAATATGCTTTCGGCGGCGTATAAGGCGGGCGTTGCGTTTACCCGCTCCTATGTCGGATATGTGCATGCCATCGCGCACAGTCTGGGCGGCCGATACGGAATTCCGCACGGTTTGGCCAACGCGATCATCCTGCCGCACATGCTTCGCGCTTATGGTGACGCCGCCGCCCCCAAGCTTGCCGATCTTGCTCGCATGGCGGGCATTGCGCCGGCTACCGCGCAGGATAGTCTTGCGGCCGAGGCCTTTATCGATTGGGTCGACCGCATGAACGAGATCCTGGGAATCCCCAAATATGTCTCGGGCATTCGCCGCTCCGACATTCCCGAGATGGCGGCGCATGCCGATGCCGAGGCCAATCCGCTGTACCCCGTTCCGCTTTTGATGGACCGCTTGGAGCTCGAGCGTATGTACGAGGTCGTCGCGGGTGGTATGTTTGAGGACGAGAACTAGGAGGGTGCCATGAACACCGAGGAAATTGCGCGCATCGTCGGCGATCAGCGCACTTACTTTAAAACGCACGCTACGTTTGATGTTGATGCCCGACGTCGCGCGCTCGTGAGTTTACGCGATGCGGTACGGGCGCACGAGGCCGATATCGCCCATGCACTCAAGACCGATTTGGGAAAGTCGCATGACGAGGCATATATGTGCGAGATCGGCACGTCGCTTTCCGAGATTCGTCATCAGATCGCTCACGTGGCTCGATGGAGTCGTCCGCGCCTGCGTCCGTGTGACCTTGCCAACGCCGTGAGCGCGTGCAAAACGCAAGCCGTGCCCTATGGCGTCACGCTCATCATGGCTCCGTGGAACTACCCGTTTTTGCTAACACTCGAGCCGCTCGCCGGCGCCCTTGCCGCGGGCAATACCGTGGTCATCAAGCCGAGTGCCTATGCTCCGGCATCGAGCGCGGTGCTCAAGCAAATCTGTGAAGAGGCATTTGATCCGCGCCTGGTGACGGTTGTCGAGGGCGGGCGCGCCGAGAACGAAGCGTTGCTCGATGAGTGCTGGGACAAGATCTTCTTTACCGGTAGCGTTCCGGTCGGCAAGCTCGTCATGGAGCGCGCGAGTAAAAACCTCACGCCCGTGACGCTTGAGCTGGGCGGCAAGAGCCCCTGCATCGTGGATGCGACGGCAAACTTGAAGGTCGCGGCACGGCGTATCGCCTTTGGCAAATGGCTCAACGTAGGGCAGACCTGCGTGGCGCCCGACTACCTGCTGGTCGATACGCGCGTGCACGACGAGCTGCTGGGCCTCATCAAGGAAGAGGTCCGCCGTATGTTTGGCGAGCATCCGCTCGATAACGAGGATTACGGGCATATCGTCAATGCTAAGCATTTTGCGCGCGTGCGCGGGCTGATCGATCCCGATAAGGTCGTGCTGGGAGGCACGGCGCGCGAGTCGTCGCTCAAGATTGAGCCGACGATCCTAGACGGCGTGACCCCCGATGACGCCGTGATGCAGGAGGAGATCTTCGGTCCCATCTTGCCGGTGCTGACGTTTGAGAGCCTAGACGAGGCCGAAGCGTTTATTACGGATCGTCCGACGCCGCTGGCCCTGTATATCTTTAGTCAGGACCGCGCAGTTCAGCAGCGCTTCGTGCGTTACGTGCCCTTTGGCGGTGGCTGTGTCAACGACACGATCATGCACTTGGCTACGAGCCATATGGGCTTTGGCGGCATGGGCGCGAGCGGTATGGGGCAGTACCATGGACGCGAGAGCTTCGATACGTTTAGCCACAAGAAGAGTATCGTGAACAAGGCAACTTGGCTGGACGTGCCGTTTCGGTATGCGCCCTACGCAAGCTGGAAGCACAAGTTCGTGCGCATGTTTGTGCATTAGAAAAGGGCGCAGGTAATACGAACAAGTGTTCCTATTACCTGCATTTTGCGTTAGACTACTGTTATGGAGCACGGATGGGCCAACTCCCTTTAGAAGGGATTTGGTATGAACGTAAGCGATGTTATTTCGTTATTGGCGTTGTTGATTGCGGCTATCGAACTCGGTCTGTTTATCGGCCGAATGAAATAGCCGCCCCCGCGTAAGCGAAGACGGCCACTTCTCACGATGAAAACGTGTATCGGAGTTGGCAAGACCCGCGGCAACGGGTGCCATCCGTGTTCCTATCTTATCTGCAAGCGTTCTGTCGCGCAAGCGTTGAGGCAAACGATTGAAGGACGCAGACAGGATGTATTTGTGTCCGCACGGGACCGTAGACTTCTCAATAAGGTTACACACCGGTTTATCCGGCCGTTAGAGGAGCTGCTATGTACGAGCCTTCGCGTGTTCTTCTGTCGTTTCATATCGCAGGATTTCAATATGCCGACGGCGCTTTGGTCCTAGGCGATCTTAAAGCGGGCGATAAACTGACACTGTGTGCCGAGCGCGATAATCCCCATGATCCCGAGGCAGTTGCGATCTACTATGGCAAGACCAAACTTGGCTGCGTTCCGGGAAACGAGGTCGGTCCACTGTCCTTGATGATGTATTACGGCCACGAGGACGTGTTTGAGGCCCGCGTGCAACAGGTTGCCCCCGAGCGCAGCCCGTGGCACCAGGTGCGCGTTGGCCTCTATGTGGTGGATGCCCGCTAATCGGTAAGGGAGGCTGCCATGCTTGACGACGATGACCTGTTCGATTTGACGGATGATCCGTTTGAGTGGGATATGCTACTCGATGACGATGAGCTGGAGCAGGATCGCAAAAAGCAAAAGGATAAGAACGCCCAGGGCAAAGGTTCGAATAAAAAGGACGAGTGCCGCCGCGGACTGTTCGGCGGGCTCTTTGGCTAACCGCCGCATCGCTGTGTCTGTATACTTAGCACGAGTTGGATGCATTGCGAAATGAGGGCATAGACGATGATGTGGTTTACCGCCGACCTGCACCTGGGCGATACGAATATCTTGCACGACATGGATCGACCGTTTGATTCGGTCGAGGAGATGAACCGCAAGGTCATCGATGCCATCAATGAGTGCGTGGCTGCGGACGACCGCCTCTATATCCTGGGAGACTTTACGTATCGCTTGCCCATGGCGGAGGCGGTGCGCCTGCGCGAGCGTATCGAATGCAAGAATGCGACGCTCATCCGCGGTAACCATGACGGCGACTGGGAAGATCCCGACGCCCCGCAAATTTGGGAAGACGTGCGCGATTACCTGGAGATTGCTCCCGGCTATGCCAAGGGTCATCGTCTGGTGATGAGCCACTACCCCATGCTCAGCTGGAACGGCAAGGCACGTGGCGCCATTATGCTGCATGGGCATATCCACAGCAGGGGTGACCGCACCAACGCACGCAACCGCGATCGCGAGCGCCCCATTTACCGCTACGATGTGGGCCTCGACGCCAATGACTACAAGCCCGTAAGTCGTGATCAAATCCTCGGCTATTTTGGACTGTAATTTTCAAACTGTCACTCAAACCACCACAAAGGGGACAGGCACCTTTGTGGTGGTTCTGGCGCCGTTGCCATTATGGCGGCGGCGCCTTTTTTGTCCGTGCGGCGCGGTAGAGTGTAGGCGGTCGAAATTTGCGTCCATCGAGGAGCTGCTATGAACGAGATTAAGTGCCCGCATTGCGGCGAAGTTTTTAAGGTCGATGCGTCCGGCTATGCGGATATCGTCAAGCAAGTACGCGATGCCGAGTTTTCGCGCGACCTGGACGAGCGTGTGAAGGCAGTCCAGCGCGAGGGCGAGCAAGCGCTGGAGCTTGAGCGCTCGCGTTCGACGGCTGCCTTGCAAAAGGCAGAGTCTCAGCGCAACGCTCAGCTTGTCGAGCAGAAGAACACTGCGGATCAGAAACTGGCGCAAGAGGTTGCCAAGCGCGATGCTGAGCTTGCCGAGCTGCGCGCTAAGCTCGAGGGCGCTGCCGCAGAGCGCGAGAGTGCAAGCCAGCGCGCGGCGGTAGAGGCACGAGCCAATGCTCAAAAGGAAAATGCCGAACTCCAGCGTGAGATTGATAGCCTGCGTGCGCAGCTTGGGCGCAAAGATGACGAAGCAAAGCTTGCCGAGTCGGCGGCGCGCAACGCTGCTCAAAACGATTTAGCTGCGCGCGACGCTCAGATTGCCGAGCTGCAGGCCAGGCTCGCCGCGGCGGACAAAGCCCAGGAGATGGCGCTTGCCGCTGCCGCGGCAGAGTCGCAGCGTGAGCTCGATGCCGCTCGCAGCGAGGCCGAGCGCGCGCTTACTGACTATCGCGCGAAGGTGCAAGAGAAGTTCTCCGCCGCAAAGGCTCAGTCCGAGCAAGAGGCCGAGGGCCTGCGTGCCCAGCTGCGCGAGCAGGAACTGATGGCAAAAATGAACCTGTCAGAGGCGGTCGCCGCGGCGGAGCGTGAGCGCGATGAGGCACGTGCCAAACTGACGAGCGAGCTGGCAGTGCGCGATTCTCGCGAGGAGCAGGCCAAGGCGGCACACGAGCTCGAGCTTGCGCAGGCCAAGCGTGCGAGCGATGACCTGATTCGCTACAAGGATGAAGAGATCGAGCGCCTTAAGGACATGAAGGTCCGCCTGTCCACCAAGATGGTGGGCGAGTCGCTCGAGCAGCACTGTGAGACCGAGTTTAACCGTCTGCGCATGACGGCGTTTCCTAACGCGTACTTCGAGAAGGATAACGATGCGTCCGAGGGTACCAAGGGCGACTTTATCTTCCGCGAGTGCGACGCGAGCGGCAACGAGGTCATTTCGATTATGTTCGAGATGAAAAACGAGAACGACGAGACTGCGACCAAGCACAAAAACGAGGACTTCTTTAAGAAGCTCGATCACGATCGCCGCCAAAAAGGCTGCGAGTACGCGGTGCTCTGCACGTTGCTCGAACCCGAGAGCGAGCTTTACAACGCCGGCATCGTGGACGTGAGCTATCGCTACGAGAAGATGTACGTGATTCGCCCACAGTTCTTTATTCCCATGATCACGCTTCTTCGCAACGCCGCCATGGGTTCGCTGCGCTATAAGCAGGAACTGGCGGAGTACAAACAGCAGAATATCGACGTCACGAACTTCGAAGCCAAGATGGAAAAGTTCAAGAATGATTTCGGTCGCAACTACGAGATCGCGAGCCGCAAGTTCCAAACGGCGATTGATGAGATCGACAAGACGATTAGCCATCTGCAGAAAACCAAGGAGGCGTTGCTGTCCTCCGAGAACAATCTGCGCCTAGCCAACAAGAAGGCCGACGATCTTACCATTCGCAAGCTCACGTGGGGCAACAAGACCATGAAGGCGGCGTTTGACGAGGCACGCGGGGCCGCGCCAGAGGCAAACGATGAGCCAACCGAGGCGGATTCGTATGAGGTCGAGGATGCCGAGTAAGGCATAGCGTATAGTGCAAAAGCGGGGCCGCTGGCGATGTTACCAGCGGCCCCGCTTCGTTTTGTTCCAGTATGTGCGGCTAGTCCTCGAGCAGGTCCTCGATAAAGCCGACGCGGTAGTTTTTGAAGATGACCTCGCCGCCGTCCTGCGTGGCGTCCAGATCGACATCGCCCATGATGCCAAAGTCGTGGTCGCCATTCTCGTCGGCAAAGATCTGGTGCACGTGCCACACGTGATCGGTCTTCTCGTCGGACTCATCGATGGAAAACATCGCGGCGCTGCGGGCATCTCCGTCGGTGAGGATTTCCTCGTGCTGCTCATGGTAGGCATCGAGCGCTTTTTGCCAGCGGATTTCGCTCATACCCCAGTCGTCGTCGAGCTCGCCCAGGTCGCGAACATGCTCGCGAGCGGCAAGGGTCACGCGGCGGAAGAGCGCGTTGCGCACCAGCAGCGTGCAGCCCAGCTCCTCCTCCAGGGCCTTGATCTGCGCGGTCACCGG
>CAJMRO010000046.1:0-12799 GCA_905215825.1 uncultured bacterium | reverse complement strand
GGTCGGCGGGGCCATTGTGGCTCTTGACAGCGGATTGGGTCATATGAGCGAAATCCCGCCAGAGCGAGCAAGGTGCCTTGAAACGAGGCGGCATTGATCTTTTGATCATGCCGCCGAAGTTGAAAGGCAGATTGCCGCTCTGGCGGGTTTGCAGCGTCAACTGGTTACGCGGTTTGGTAAAACCGCGTAACTCTAATAGTTGGCCTCGTAGCCGTTACCGTCGCCGGCGGGCTCTTCGTAGTAGTCCGAATCGCTCGAATCGCTTGAGTCATCGGAATCGTCAGAGCTGACCGATGAGGTTGCGGTACCGTTTGCGTAATCGTCAGACGTGTTGTTGTTCAGGTCGCCGATCGTAGAGCTGGAACCGTCGGAAAGACCCATGGTGTTGGGACCCTTGGGATCCTTGCCGGCATCGACGCGCTCCATCATTTCCTTGAGCTCGTCCTCGTAGACAAAGACGTAGCTCACACCGTCGATCATGGTGCTGTCGTCGGCGTACGAGGGCAGGTTGGCCGAGTAGATACCGTCGACATCCATACCGCGCATGGCGTTGACCGTAGCCACGATATCCTGAACGCTCATATCGGTTACGAGCATATCGGACAGCGAATTAACCAGGCCAAAGATCTTCGTGGCATCGAAGTTATTGAGAATCTGGTTGGCAAGGGCGCCAAGCACCTGACGCTGGTGGCGCATGCGCGTGTAATCGCCGTCGGCATAGGTGTAGCGGCAGCGGGCATAGGTAAGGGCGGTGGCACCGTCCATATGCTGCTGGCCAGCGGTAATCTTAATATCCAGGTGCTCGGGGTCGTCAACATCATCGGTTGCGTTAATGTCGATACCGCCAACCGAATCAATCAGCGCCTGCATACCGTCGAAGCTGACCTCGGCATAGTGGGAAATCTGAACACCGCACAGCTCGTTGACCGCCTCGACCATGGCCTCGGCGCCGCCAACGGTATGGCAGGCGTTGATCTTCATGGTCTCGCCCTTGTACTCGACCTTGGTGTCGCGCGGAACGGAAATGAGCGTCGCCTGCTTTTGCGTGGGGTCGATGCGTGCCAGGATAATCGAGTCGGCACGATACGTATCCTCGCCCGGACGGCCGTCGGTGCCAAGAAGCAGCACGTAGAACGGATCCTTTGCCTCATCGGTGTCAACCAGAACCCGACGCAGATTGTCGGTAATGACATTAGAATCGCCGAGCTTGCCCATAATGGTGGCAAACCACAGGCCGGCAGCGGTAGTGGCACTCAGCAGCACGCCAAGCACGACAATGAGCGCGACGTGACGAATCGTGTGGCTACGACGACGTTGACGAGCGCGCTCGGAATAGCGAGCCACGTTATCGCGACTGTAGATCTTGGCCTGCGCACCAGTTGAGGGTCTTCGGGCGGTGGTATCCGCGAGGGGCTTTTTATTAAACATAGGCAACCTGTATTAGTAGATGACGGGATCGGGGACGGTAGCATGCTCGACATGCGCGCCGAGCGCCTGCAGCTTTTCGACAAACTGCTCGTAGCCGCGCTTGATGTGATGGATGGCCGAAACCTCGGTCGTCCCGTCGGCGATCAAGCCCGCTACGACAAGGGCCGCTCCGCCACGCAGATCGGGCGAGGTAACCTGTGCACCCGAGAAGCCCTTGACGCCATGAATCATGGCATGATGGCTCTCGATACGAATGTCGGCACCCATGCGCACCAGCTCAGAGGCAAACATAAAGCGATTCTCGAAGATGTTTTCGGTAATAACGGAACTGCCGTCGGCAAGGGCGGAGAGCACCATAATCTGCGCCTGCATGTCCGTTGGGAAGCCGGGGAACGGAAGCGTCTGGATGTCGACCGGCTTGATACACTCGGCACGGTTCACATGGACGCCATCTTCGACGCGCTCGCAGTCGATACCCATGAGCTCCATCTTCTTGAGCACCATGCCCAAGTGAATGGGGCAAAAGCCCGTTACATCGACACCGCGATCGTCGGCCATCAACGCACCGGCAACGATAAAGGTACCGGCCTCGATGCGGTCGCCCACCACGCGATGGGTAACGGGATGGAGCTCTTCCACGCCTTCGATAGTCACGACGGGCGTACCGGCGCCAACAATCTTGGCGCCCATCTCGTTGAGCATGTTAGCGAGATCGACGATCTCGGGCTCGCGCGCGGCATTGTCGATAACCGTGGTGCCCTGTGCGCGCACAGAGGCCATGATGAGGTTCTCGGTCGCACCGACGCTGGCGAACTCGAGCGTGACGGTGGTACCGCGCAGACCTTGGGGCGCATTAGCGTTGATGTAACCGTGGGCGGTATCGAACTCAACGCCCAGGGCCTCAAGACCAAGAATGTGCATATCGATCTTGCGAGCACCCAGGTTGCAGCCGCCCGGCATGGCAATTTTGGCGCGATGGAAGCGGCCCAGCAGGGGTCCCATGACGGCGGTGGAAGCGCGCATCTTGGCAACGAGCTCGTAGGGGGCCTCCCATGAATCGACCTGAGAGGTATCAATCTCGAGCGTGTGTTCGTCGAGAACATCGATCGTAGCGCCCATGCCTTTGAGCACCTTGCCCATCACGTGGACATCGGAAATATCGGGCACGTTCTGCAGCGTCGTCTTGCCCGGCGCCAGAAGCGTTGCCGCCATGAGTTTGAGCGCGGAGTTCTTGGCGCCCGAGACGGGCACGGAGCCTCCGATGGCGTGGCCACCCTCAACGCGGATAATATCCAAGGTCTACCCTTTCAAAAAGCATGCCCGGGGTGGCTGGGCCATCCCGGGCATGATGTGTTCGCAAATGGTCGAACGCTAAATCGTTTGACTATTGGGCAAGCTTGAGCTTACACCATGCGATTTCATTATAGAGGTAGGCGCGGCGTGCATCATCCTCCGACAAATTACCCAGCTTCTCTTCAAAACCTTGAATATCAGCTTTAAGCTTGTCGGCATCGACGGTCGCCAAATCGCAAGCGCGCTCGGCGAGAACGGTCACGACATCGTCCGCAACCTGGGCATAGCCGCCGGCCACGGCAAACGTGTGGTCGACAGTGCCCATGGCCTTATCGGAAACGCGAACGTAACCGCGGTCGATCGTGCAGATCTCGCTGGAGTGAGCAGGCAGAACGCCAAACTCGCCATCCGTGGACGGAATCGACACAAACGCAGCGTCGCCCTCATAGGCGCAGCTCACGGGGCACACGATGCGGATACGCATAACCTACTTCTCCCCCATCTTGCGGGCGCGCTCGCGCACGTCCTCAATCGTGGAAGCATAGCGGAAAGCCTGCTCGGGCAGGTCATCGGCCTTGCCGTCGACAATCTCGGCGAAAGAGCGGACGGTATCCTCGACGCGGACGTAGACACCGGGGTTGCCGGTGAACTTCTCGGCGACGTGGAAGGACTGCGAGAGGAACTGCTGAATCTTACGGGCACGGTTGACCGTAAGGCGCTGCTCCTCGGACAGCTCGTCCATACCCAGAATGGCGATGATGTCCTGAAGGTCGGAGTACTCCTGCAGGAGCTCCTGGACCTTGACGGCGACACGGTAGTGCTCCTCGCCGACGATCGAGGGATCGAGAGCGTCGGAGGAAGATGCGAGCGGGTCGATAGCCGGGAACAGGCCGAGCGACGAAATGCTACGCGAAAGAACCGTGGTGGCGTCGAGGTGCGTAAACGTCGTGGCAGGCGCCGGGTCGGTCAGGTCGTCTGCGGGGACGTAGACAGCCTGGACGGAGGTAATGGAGCCCGTCTTGGTCGAGGTAATGCGCTCCTGGAGGTCGCCCATCTCGGTTGCCAGCGTGGGCTGGTAACCAACGGCGGAGGGCATACGGCCCAGCAGTGCGGAAACCTCGGAACCTGCCTGGGAGAAGCGGAAGATGTTGTCGATGAACAGCAGAACGTCCTGGCCGCGATCGCGGAAGTACTCAGCGGTGGTAAGGCCGGCCAGACCGATGCGCAGACGCGCTCCGGGCGGCTCGTTCATCTGACCATAGACCAAGCAGGTCTTGTCGATAACGCCAGACTCGCTCATCTCGAGGAACAGGTCGGTGCCCTCGCGGGTACGCTCGCCGACGCCGGTGAACACCGAGGTGCCGCCGTGCTCCTGGGCGAGGTTGTTGATGAGCTCCTGGATCAGAACGGTCTTGCCGACGCCGGCGCCGCCGAACAGACCTGTCTTGCCGCCGCGGATGTAGGGCTCGAGCAGGTCGACGGCCTTGATGCCGGTCTCGAAGATCTCGGTCTTGGTGGTGAGCTCGTCGAAACGGGGCGCTGCATGGTGGATGGGGTAGAACTCCTCCACCTCGGGCATGGGCTTGCCGTCGACGGGCTTGCCCATGACGTTCCAAATGCGGCCGAGCGTCTTGGGACCAACGGGCATCTTCATGGGCTCACCGGTATCGGTGGCGATGAGGCCGCGCTGCAGGCCGTCGGTCGAGGACATGGCGACCGTGCGGACGACGCCGCCCGGAAGCTGGCTCTCGACCTCGAGGATCGTGCTCAGATGACCGATCGGGGTCTCGGCCTCGACCGTGAGCGCGTTGTAGATCGGGGGCACCGCGCCGTCAAACTTGACGTCGACGACAGGGCCGATGATTCGCACGATGCGACCATCACCGGCAGTCGTCTTCTTGGTGGCTTCCTCGACCGCAAGCTTTACGGTGTTATTAGCCATTACTGTTCCTCCAATGCTGAGGCTCCGCCGACGATCTCGTTAATCTCGGTCGTGATCGAAGCCTGGCGCACGCGACTATACGTGCGGGTAAGGGTCGAGATGATCGCGGTGGCGTTTTCCGTCGCGGAGTGCATGGCCTTGCGGCGTGCACCCTGCTCGGCAGCCGCCGAATCGATCAGGGCCTGGTAGATGACCGTCAGGATATAAGACGGCACAAGCTTGCCGAGAACATGCTCGGGAGAGGGCACGAACTCGAACGTGGACGAGATGCGCTTAGGGGCGTCGGTCTCGTTCTTACGCGGACCGTGGGCCATAGCGATCATCTCGGGGTCGAGCGGCAACAGATGCTCGACGCGAAGCTCCTGATCCACGCGGTTCTTGGCGTGGTGGTAGACAAGCTCGACACGGTCAAGCTCACCGGCACGATACGCATCGCAGATATGAGAGGAGATCATGCGGGCCTGATTGAAATCGGGCTCAGAGGAGTTGCCCTCAAAGTGCATGACAACGTTTGCGCGGTCACGGAAATACGTGGCCGGCTTACGCCCGCACGCGATGATCTCGCATTCGATGCCGTCGTTCGCCCAAGAAGCGGCGAGCTTTTCGGCCGTGCGCTCCACCGTCGTATTGAAACCGCCGGCAAGGCCGCGGTCCGAGGCAATAACGACAATCAGGCCATGCTTGACGCTCTCATGCTTCTGCAGCATGGGATCGGTGCCCGAACAGGAGGCGTCGCCGGCGACCGTCAACATGACGTCGGTCAGCGCCTCCTTATAGGGCTCGGCCTGCTTGGAGCGATCGAGGGCACGACGAATCTTGGCCGTAGAGACCATCTCCATCGTGCGCGTGATCTGCTTGGTCGTGGTAACCGAGGAGATTCGCTTCTTAATGTCGCGAAGGTTGGCCATGGGGCTTAGTTCTCCTCTGATCCAGAAACATCCGAATGGTGCTTGGCCATGAACTGCTGCTTGAAGTCGCCGATGACGCGCAAGAGCTCAGCCTTGGTGTCATCATCGATCTTCTTGGCGCGAACCTTGTCGAGCAGCGAACCAAAGCCATTGTCCATGTACTCGATGAGCTCGGCACGGAAAGGCAGCACGTCGGCGATCTCCAGGTCATCCAGGAAGCCCTCGTTGCCAGCGAACAGCGTAACGATCTGCTCGCCAACCTCAAACGGCTTGTAACGCGGCTGCTTCAGGAGCTCGGTCATGCGAGCACCGTGGGTCAGCTGCTTCTGAGTAGCCTCGTCGAGGTCGGAGCCGAACTGCGTAAAGCCAGCGAGCTCCTGATAGGAAGCGAGGTCCAGACGGAGGTTGCCGGCGACCTGCTTCATGGCCTTGGTCTGCGCATCGCCACCGACGCGGGACACGGAGATACCCACGTCGACTGCCGGGCGCTGACCCTGGAAGAAGAGCTCGGACTGCAGGTAGATCTGACCATCGGTAATGGAAATGACGTTGGTCGGAATGTAGGCCGAGACGTCGCCGTCCTGGGTCTCGATGATCGGCAGTGCCGTCATGGAGCCGTAACCGTTCTTCTTGGACATCTTGACGGCACGCTCGAGCAGACGAGAGTGCAGGTAGAAGATGTCGCCAGGATAGGCCTCGCGTCCGGGCGGACGATGCAGCGTCAGCGACATCTGACGGTAGGCCACAGCCTGCTTGGACAGGTCATCGTAGATGACGAGCACGTGGCCGCCGGGGTTGGTCTCGCTGGCGGGCTTGCCGTCCTCGCCGTTGTACATAAAGAACTCGCCAATAGCGGCACCGGCCATAGGCGCGATGTACTGCATAGGGGCGGAATCGGCAGCGGTGGCCGAAACGATGATGGTGTAGTCGAGCGCACCGTGCTGAGCGAGGGTCTCGCGGATGTTGGCAACCGTGGAGGCCTTCTGGCCGATGGCGACATAGATGCAGACCATGCCCTTGCCGCGCTGGTTGAGGATAGCGTCGATGGCGATGGCGGTCTTACCGGTCTTACGGTCACCGATGATGAGCTCACGCTGACCGCGGCCAATAGGCACCATGGAGTCGATAGCGAGCAGACCGGTCTGAACCGGCTCGCACACCGGGGTACGATCGATGACGCCGGGAGCCTTGAACTCGATGGGGCGACGGTGCGTAGCGACGATGTCGCCCAGGCCGTCGATGGGCTGGCCGAGCGGATTGACGACGCGGCCGAGCATGGCACGGCTCACGGGGATATCCATAACGCGGCCAGTGGTGCGGCACTCGTCGCCTTCCTTGATGGAGTCGACGGCACCGAACAGAACGGCGCCGACCTCGTCACGGTCAAGGTTCTGGGCAAGGCCGAAGACGGTCTCACCGGTATCGGAGCTCTTGAACTCCAGAAGCTCGCCTGCCATGGCGCTCTTGAGGCCGGAGACGCGCGCGATGCCGTCGCCTACCTCATCGACCGTTGAAACCTCATGCGTATCGACCGTCGCGGAGAGGCTCGTGAGCTGCTCCTGCAGTTTCTTGGCGATATCCTGGGCATTGAGGGTTTCGGACATTAGGCTTCACCTCCGTACGAATTAGCAGAGTTTGCGAGGGTCTCCTGCGCGATGCGCAGCTGCGTCTTGACGGAAATGTCACGACGCTCGCCGCGGGCCTCGAGCACCAGGCCGCCCACGATAGACGGGTCGACCTGCTCGATAAGGAATACCTTGCGGCCGAAGTCCTGCTCGCATTTCTTAGTGATGGTTTGACGCAGCTCGTCGTCGAGCGGGATCGCCGTGGTGACGGTCACGCCCACTACATCCTCGTCTTCCTCGGCAACATACTTAAAGGCAGCTGCCACCTTGGGAAGAAGGTCGAGCTGGTCGCGCTTGGACATGGTGTCGAGCACGGCGATGATCTCGGGGCTGGCAGAAGCCAGGCGCTCGATCATCTCGAGGTCCTCAAACACATGGTCCTCGGCCTTAGCGGCTTCCAGAAGGGAGCGCGCGTAGGTCTCGAGCACCTTGTCCTGATAGCGGCTAGTCGGCATTCAGGCTACCTGCTTCCTGGATGTAGCGCTCGATGAGCTTCTTCTGCTCGGCATCGTCCTCGAGTGCCTCGCCCACGATCTTGGTGGCGACGGCAACGGACAGGTCGGCGATGGAGCTCGCGGCACCGGCGTAAATGGACTTGCGCTCGTCCTCGACGGTCGTATGGGCCTTGGCGATGATCTCCTCGGCCTCCTTGTGAGCAGCCTCGATGATACGGGCGCGCTCGGACTCGGCGTCCTTACGGGCCTCGAGAACGATGTCGGCAGCCTGACGACGGGCGTCGGTGACGATCGAGTCGGACTCAGCGCGCTTGGCGATAGCCTCCTGCTTGGTCTTCTCGGCCTCGTCGAGGCTCTCCTCGATCTTCTTGCCGCGCTCCTCCATGGTTTTCATGATGCCCGGCAGGGCGACCTTTGCCAGCACGATCCAGATGATCAGGAAGGCGATAAGCGCCGGGATGAACTCCGCCATCTTAGGGATGAGGATGTCCGCACCGGCAGCGCCGTCCTCGGCGAACGCGGAAACCGGCATAAGCAGCGCGGCCGCGGACGCGGAGAGTGCGATCGCGCTCTTCTGGGATGAAAGATTCATACTTGACGCTCCGTGCTATTTAACGATCAGCGCGACAACGAAGCCGATCAGAGCCAGAGCCTCGCCGAAGGCGGAGCCCATGATGAAGACGGTGAACACGCGGCCCTGGACCTCAGGCTGACGGGCCATAGCACCCGTAGCACCCAGAGCAGACAGGCCGATAGCAAGACCAGCGCCGATAACACCGAGACCGTAACCGATAACTCCCACGATTCCTCCTTTGTCGTGCGTGTCTTATTTCACGCAGGATAACCTTTTTATAACTGCCGGGCTCCATGGGTACGGGCACCGGCGGTTTAACGAATTGCCTTACCTTTAAGGCGCGAACGGAAGATTACTCCTCCTCCGCGACCTCCTCTGCCTCGGAGACATACACGGCGGTAAGGACCGTGAAGACGTAAGCCTGGATGGCGCCGACCACAAGCTCGATCGCATAGATCAGGATGAGGATGGCAAGCCAGGCCAGCGAAGGCAGGGCGCCGACGGCGTGGGCCGCGGAAACCTGCTGAAGCAGCGGCTGCATGAACATGCTCGCCATGATGGCGAACGAGCCCATGACCACGTGTCCTGCGAACATGTTGCAGAACAGACGGACGGCGAGCGTGATGAGGCGCAGGAAGGTCGAGAAAAGCTCGACGACCCACACGAGCACGTTCATCGGGAAGCTCACGCCCTGCGGGGCGAGGCTCTTGATGTAGCCGATCACGCCGTGAGCCTTGCATCCGTAGTAGATGAAGTACACGAAGGCGAAAATGGCGAGTGCGGCGGTGGAGCCGATTGCGCCGGTGCCGGGCTTCATTCCCGGGATCAGGCCGATCATGTTATTGATCAGGATGAACAGGAAAAGCGAGCACAGGAACGGGAAGTGCTTCTTCCAGTTCTCACCCACGACACCCTTGCCGATATCGTTCTCGACGTACTCGATGATGTACTCGAAACCGTTGACGAAGAAGCCCTTGGGAACCAGGGTCTGCTTCTTCTTGAACACGGCCAGGACGATCAGGAGCACGATCGTGGAGACGATCAGCCAAAACGAGTACTGCGTGATGCCGCAGCTCAGATCGCCCACGACAGGGGTGGAGCTGAACTCGCTGACCAGATGATTAATCTCATCAGGCAGCTTTTCAAAAATTTCCACGACTTACCTTTCGACCTCATGAGGATCTCGCAGCGCCTTGGCGACGCGAACCGCGCAGGTGGCCATAAAGGCCACGAAGCCGATCGCCTCGCCCAGGAGGAACATGCGAAATGCCTCTCCGAACAACACAAACACAACCAAGGTAAAGACAAGCAACGCGATTGCCGAGACCGCGAGACTCACCATACCCTTGAGCATGTCCGCATTCTGCTTATCGTCAAGAACCGGCTTGAGCGTAAAGACAAAGGGAAGGAAGGCAATCGCGCCCGCGATGGCACCTGCAACGATAGCGAGCAGATCGGCTATCTGAAACACTGGCGTCCTCACTTTCCTTTTTAACGCCTTACAGAACAGTTCCCGCCAAACATTGGTGACTATTGTACGAGCCAATCGCTAAAGTACAACCGAAAAAGCATCGGTTAATACGCACCTGTTCGTTTTCTTAAGACCTTCTTTATGCCGCAGGTACGGTAATACGTTTTTCTCGAACCCTGCAGGGCAAAACGTCCGTTAACAGGAGTGCGCGTGGTCGTCTTTTGCTCGCCCGCGCGCACCATTTCTTCGTATTTTCGACGTTAGCCGGTATGGCCCAGAGATTACAGCGTGCCGTAGATGCGGTCGCCGGCGTCGCCCAGACCGGGAACGATGTAGGCAGCTTCGTTGAGATGGTCGTCGATGGCGCAGGTATAGATATGCACATCGGGGTCCTTCTCAGTCAGCGACTTGAGGCCCTCGGGGGCCGCGACGATGCACAGCATGCGGATGTCCTTGACACCGCGCTCGCGCAGGTAGCTGATGGCCATCTCGGCCGAACCGCCCGTGGCGAGCATGGGGTCGACGACCAGGCAGATGCGCTGGTCGATATCCTTGGGCATCTTGCAGTAATACTCGTGCGGCTCGTGGGTGACCTCGTCGCGCTCCATGCCGATGTGGCCCACGCGAGCGGAGGGCACCAGGTCGAGGATGCCGTCGACCATGCCAAGGCCCGCACGCAGGATGGGCACGATGGCGAGTTTCTTGCCGGCGAGCTGCTTAAATGTTGCGGTGGTGATAGGGGTCTCGACTTCGACGTCTTCCATGGGCAGGTCGCGCATGGCCTCGTAGCCGTCAAAAAGCGCGAGTTCGCGCACGAGCTGGCGGAACTGGTTGGTGCCGGTGTTTTTGTCGCGCAGGATCGACAGCTTGTGCTGGACGAGCGGGTGATCGACAAGCGTCACACGGGACGTATCGTAGGTGACGGTCATGGGTTGATTGCCCCTTTCGTTGCGGCCGCAAAACGGCCTTGCTGACAAGGCGCATGGCGATGTTGTTGCCGCGCGCCGTGCATAAGTTTAGCGGTTTGTTGTATCGAGCAGCCCATCGCAGCCCTACTGTGCGGTACTGAGCGAGCGCTTGACTGCATCACGCCAGCCCGCAAGGTTTTGCTCGCGACGCTCGGCGGACATATAGGGAAGGAAGGTCCTAACGATCTGGGCATTTTGCTCCAGCTCTTCAAGGTCTTCCCAATAGCCGACGGCAAGACCCGCCAAGTACGCGGCACCGATTGCCGTGGTCTCCACCGTCTCGCATTGCAGCACGGGGATATCCAGCAGGTCAGCCTGGAATTGCATGATGAACTCGTTGCGCGAGGCACCGCCATCGACAGACAGGCGCTCAATCGAAAGCCCCACGTCCTGCTCCATGGCGCGCAGCACGTCGTAGCTCTGATATGCCATGGATTCGCAGGCGGCACGTACGATGGTCGCACGGCTCGAGGCGCCGGTCAGACCGCACACGATACCGCGGGCATGCGGGTCCCACCAGGGAGCACCCAAACCCGCAAAGGCGGGAACGAAGTAGCAGCCCTCGTTGTCGCTAATCGAAGCGGCGAGTTGTGCCGACTCGCTCACGCTCGAGATGATGCCCATGTTGTTGCGCAGCCAGTTCATGGTTGAGCCGGCGGCAAAGATAGAACCCTCGAGCGCATAGCTGATCTTGCCGTCCGCGGCGATACCGATCGTGGAGACCAGACCGTTCTTGGATTCGACGACCTCGTCGCCGGTGTTCATGAGCATAAAGCAACCCGTGCCATAGGTGTTTTTGGTCTGGCCGGGATGGAAGCAGCAGTGGCCGAACAGCGACGCCTGCTGATCGCCCGCCACGCCCATGATGGGCGGCATGTTGGTCATGATGTCGCTCGCGACGCGGCCGTAGTCGCCCGAGCTCCAACGAACCTCGGGCATCATGGAACGTGGAACGTCAAAGAGCGCCAGCAGGTCGTCGTCCCAATCGAGCGTATGGATATTAAAGAGCGCCGTGCGGCTGGCATTGGTGTAGTCGGTGGCAAAGACCTGACTGCCGGTGAGGTTGTAGATGAGCCAGGTGTCGATGGTGCCGAACATGAGGTCGCCCGCCGCCGCGCTCTCACGCGCACCGTCGACGTTGTCGAGGATCCACTGCACCTTGGAAGCCGAGAAATACGGATCGAGCGTGAGTCCTGTGCGGGAGCGCACCAGCTCCTCGCAACCCTGTTCAACCAACGCGTCGATTGCCGGCGCGGTACGGCGGCACTGCCATACGATGGCGTTATAGATCGGCTGACCGCTCACGCGGTCCCAGACCACCGTGGTCTCGCGCTGGTTGGAGATGCCGATGGCGGCAATGCGGTCGGAGTGGATACCGCTCTTAAACTGGACTTCCATCATGACGGCGATCTGGCTGGCAAGGACCGTCATGGGGTCTTGCTCTACCCAACCGGGACGTGGGAAGCTGGTTTTGACGCTGCGACGTGCCTGCGCGACGATGCATCCGTACTCGTCGACGATGGTCGCAAGTACCGAGGTGGTGCCGCAGTCGAGCGCCATGATGTAGGAACCGCCAAAGTCAAACGAGGCATCTTCCATGCCCAGGCTGCCCAGATTCAACGTCATCGCTTACACCTTTCTATTGCATCGGGTCGGACAGGACCCGCTCGATCTCTGATGCGGGAAGTGCGCCTTGGCGCAGAATCTGGAGCCCGCTGTGCTGGAACGACACGATGGTCGAGGCGTCGCGACACGGGGTCTCACCGGCGTCGACGGCAACATCGACCCCCTCCAGGATGCGACCCTCGACGGCGGCAAAGCTTGCCGGCGAGGGCGCGCCGTGCGTGTTGGCGCTCGTACAGGCAAGGGGACTGCCGCAGGCGCGGATGAGCGCTTGGACCACAGGCGAGGCCGACGCGCGAAGAGCCACCGTGTCGTCGGCGGCACGCATAAAGGTCGGCACGCAGGGGGCCGCCTTGACCACGATAGTCAGGGCTCCCGGCCAGCATCGTCGCGCGAGTACGCGAGCCTCTTCGGGGATATCCACGCCATAGCGGTCGAGTGCTTCGGCACTATCAACCAGCCAGGCGACCGTTTGGGTGAGCTTGCGCTGCTTGAGGGTAAAGATGCGGCGG
>CAJMRO010000045.1:0-13104 GCA_905215825.1 uncultured bacterium | reverse complement strand
TATGAGCGAAATCCCGCCAGAGCGAGCAAGGTGCCTTGAAACGAGGCGGCATTGACCTTCTGGTCATGCCGCCGAAGTTGAAAGGCAGATTGCCGCTCTGGCGGGCTTGCAGCGTCGAGCCGTTGCGCGGTTTGGAAAACCGCGCAACTAGAGCTACATGACCATAACGTAGCGCGATCCCACGTAGTACTGCTTACCCATCAGGACCGGCTCGCCATTGGGGCCCGTGAAGCCGGCACGCAGGTTGAGCAGCGGATCGTGCGGAGCAATGCCCAGCTCGGCCGCCTGCTCGGTATTGGCACGAACGGCCTCGACCGTGCGGTAGCCAACCGAGACAATCGGCGTTCCGCCAACACGCTCGACCTCGGCAAAAATCGACTTGTCCTCAAGATCGGCCGTCAACAGCTCACGGTAGGCGTCAAACGGCACAAAGATGTTCTCCTCAAAGATGGGCTCGCCGTCGGCTGTACGTACGCGCTTAATATGCAGCAGCAGCGCGTCCTTCTGCAGGCCAAAGAACTCCATCTCGTTTTGACGTGCCGGCACAATCTGGCGATCGACCACATGTGCGCCCGCCTTCATGCCATTATCGGCACACAGCGCGGTAAACGTCTGCAGCGTCGAAGCGTGGAACTGGCGGTTGATGTGCGGCGTAGAGACAAAGGTGCCACGGCCCTGCTGCTTAACCAGGTAGCCATCGGAGCACAGCTCCTCGACGGCGCGGCGCACCGTAATGCGGCTCACGTCGTACTGCTCGGCTAGCTCAAGCTCGGACGGAATACGCTCCTTGGGTGCATAAACACCTTTCTCGATCGCATCCTTGATTTCGTCGTAAATCTGCTGGTAAAGCGGTGCATTTTTAGGTGCAGGCATATCTAATCACTCTTATCAAAATATCGAAATAACTAATACGTATATAACGTCTAGTTTCATATTACCTCATAATGATAAAACGATACACCCTCCCTACCAAAAAGCGACAGCTTCATTTTGGTAGGTTTTATCTGGGCAAACGAGAGCCTCTCGAAAGCAACGGGGCTTTCGGGGGGCTCGTTCGGATGGGTTGCGCAGGACCGGCAAAATGCCAATACCCTACTTGCCGTCGTCCTGCTGCAGGCTGTCCTGTTCGCTGAGGCGCGCCTGCCTGCTGGCCATGCGTGCGGGCTTGTCGGGATCGGGAACGGCCGTGGGCATGGGCTCGTCGACATGACCACCCCACCAGCCGCCCACAAAGTTGAGCGTGTGGAACACATTGATCACGGCGCCGGAATCAACGTCGCACACCAGCTTGATAATGTCCTGACTCTCGTAGGTCGAGACAACGGTGTTCAGCAGGTACATCTTTTCGCGGCTATATCCGCCGACGACCTCGGCGCAGCTAATGCCGTGCTGAAAATGGTTTACGTAGGCAGTCATGACCTCGTCTGCCTTACGCGTCGTGATCTGCAGCGTCACGCGATCGTAGCGACGATAGAAACTGTCGATGGTCTTGGTCGAAATAAACTGGAACACGATGGAATACGCCGCCTTGTCCCAGCCAAACATAAAGCCAAAGATCGCCAGGATAAAGCAGTTGAAACCAAAGATGACGCCCCAGATGGTCTTGCCCGTGTGGTTGGAAACCCACAGCGCGATAAAGTCGGTGCCGCCGGTGGATGCGCCGGATTTAAGTGCGATGGCAGCGCCCAGACCCGAGACCACGCCGCCAAAAATGATGAGCATGATCTTGTCGCCCAAAAATGGAGCGAAGTGAAAGACGTTGAGGAACAGCGACGAGAGCACGACCTGCATCATCGAGAAGATGACGAAGCGCTTGCTAATGCCGCTCCAGCATAGGAGCGCCACGGGGATGTTGAGCGCGAGCATACCGAGCGAAATATCGATGTGAACGCCACCCAGCGAGGTAACGCGATCGAGCAGGACCGCAACGCCGGTAAGACCGCTCGGAAGCAGGTCGGCGGGCTGAATGAACGCCTGGATCAGGAATGTCTGGAGAACGGCGGAAATCGTGACCGCCACGGCAGTAATGGCGCGGCGGACGATGGTAAGGCGGCCGAGCACGAGCACGCGGTCCGTGAGCTGATCGATGGCGTTCGCCACGCGGGCTCCTTTCGAAGGCAAATCTGGTTGTGAGGCATGTCGGCGATTGTAGCACGGAGCATGCGGGGGCGCTTCAATTCACCCTCCCTCGACAACCAAAGCGGGACCAGCAACCCCACGACCAAAGGCCCAAATAACAAGTGAGTAGACTTTACGCGACCTGCAGAGCACACCCAAAACCGCCACCCCTGTGACCTGCGGTTTTACTAGAGCAGATGCGCTTTGTGCTCGTCTTGCACCAAAAAGTCTACTCACTTAGTCCGAATCGAAGCCAAACGGATCCAAATAGATGACAAATTAAGCCAATCCGCAGCAAAAGACGCGTGAATCAGTGCTTCTCGCGGCGGATTGACGCTACAAAGCGGCCAAAATGTCGGTCAGATTATCGATAACGGCATCGGCTCGCGATTGATCGAGGTTGACACCCTCGTGCGGACGCAGCGCCAGGACGCGGGCGCCGGAGCGCTTACCAGCCTCGATGCCCAAAGGCGAATCCTCTATAACCAGGCACTCGGCAGGCTCCACCCCTAGCGCCTCCATGGCACGCAGGTAGATCTCGGGGTCGGGCTTAAACGCACTGCACTCGTGACCGCTGATGGTGTAGTCCAACACGTCGGCGATACCGGCAATCTCCACCAGCTCGTCGATCAACTCGCGATAGGACGAGCTCGCGATGGCACACTTCACGCCACGCTCGTGCAGCTTGCGCATCACCGGCTCCGTCTGCTCGTTGAGCAGCTCGGCATACGGAACGGGATGGTCCGGGCTATAAACCTGCTTGTACTCCACGCGCAAGCGCTCGCGCAGCTCAACATCGTCGGGCACCAGCGCCTCCCAAATGGCGGGCTCGTTAGACCCCGAAAGATCGGGAATCTCGTCAAAGTGGAACCCCTTCTCTTCCATAAACGCCACGCGGCGACGGTTGTAGAACCACTCGGTATCGACCAGCACGCCGTCCATATCAAACAGCACTGCCTTGATCATACGCATCTCCTCCCACCTGCCAAAAAGGGACAGGTTTATTTTGGTAGGCTTTATCTGGGGTTTTATGGGGCGACGAACACGCCCTCCCCAGAGCAAAAAAGGGGACGGGGCGCAAACCCCATCCCCTCTCAATCAACCCGTAAGGTCTACTTACTTGTGATTAGTAGGAAAGCTTCCACATGTAGCGACGCATGGTCAGCGGGTGCTGACGGGCCTCGGCGATCTGGTTGCCGTACTCACGCATAACGGCGAGGTGCAGCAGCGGGTTGAAGTAGGTGATAACGCTCGCGGGCACGGCGTCAGCCAGGCCGTAGTCCTTGGAGTCGATCAGAGCGACCTTGGCGCCCATGCGCTCAAGGAAGGTGAGGGCGCGGGCGTCCATCGGACGGGTGGCGCCATCGGACATGAAAAAGACGTAGGGCTTACCCTCGGTGGAAACCTCGAACGGGCCGTGGAAGTACTCGCCGGTGTTGTAGGCGGCGGCGTCGATCCACTGCATCTCGGTGAACAGGAAGGCGGCGTGAGAATAAGCCATCTTCTCGGAGGCACCGGAAGCCATGAAGTAGATCATCTTGTCGTCCTTGAAGTCCTCGGCGAACTTCTTGGCGAGCTTCTTGCAGTGCTGAGCGGCGTTCTCGCAGAGATCGAAGATGTTGGTGAGGCCGGTGATCATGTCCTCGTAGTGGTCATAGCCCTCGGTCTGCTGAAGGATCTCGAGAGCAAGAGCGATAGCATAGCCGGGCTTCTCGCACTTGGCAGCGTAGTTGGCGTGGAAGCCGTGAACGATGACGTGGTCGGCGTCGACGGTCAGAGCGGAGCCAGCCTTGTTGGTGAGGGAGACGACCGGGCAGTTGTGCTTCTTGGCGGTCTTGTTGGCCTCGACGGTCTCGGGCGTGGAGCCACCGAGGGAGCAGGTGATCACGAAGGTGTGCTCGTTGACCCAGGAGGGCGTGTCGTAGTTGAACTCGTTAGCGGTGAAGATCTGAACGTTCAGCTTGTCCGTGTTGTTGGCCAGGAAGTACTTGGCGGGGTAAAGGTCGGACATGGAGGCACCGCAGCCGACGAAAGCGACGCTGTGGATCTCGTGGTTGGACAGGACGTCAGCGACGATCTGCTTAGGGAGGTTAAGGTCGATCTCGTACATCTGACACATTCCTTTCGATTTTTGCGGCGCCACATTGCCGGGCGCTCGCAGGGTTACCGTGGTTTGGACCGAGTCGCCGGCCCGTTAAGGATGCGACAAAGGGACTGTCTCATTGTCGCATTTTAGGGATGGAAGCCTGCCTGGGGTATGGGATGCCAGGCAGGCCCCCGGGGGAAAGCGGTTAAGCGCTTGGTCGCGACTAGGCCAGGATGCCGGCCGCGGAGAGGGCGATGCCGCCCACGATGGCGATCACGAGAAGCCAACCGGTGTTGACGTTCTTCTTGATGAGCCAGTACATAAGGCCGGTGAGGCCAAGGGAGATCATCTGGGGCATCATGCCGTCCAGGATGTCCTGGATCACGACGGTGCCCTCAGCGAACTGCAGCGGGGTAGTGGCGCCAATCAGCGTAGCGATCATGCCGCCCACGGACATAAGGCCCACGATGCCGCAGACATACATGAGCTTCTCCATGAGGTCGCCGCCCTGAAGCTTGCTCAGGTACTCGTGGCCGCCCTGATAGCCCATCTTGGCTGCGAACCAGGTGATCAGCACAGAGGGGACGATGGAGATGAGCATGGCCAGGATCGGGCCCATGATGGAGCCCTGCTGAGCCAGCTGAACGCCCAGGCCAAAGGCGATAACGCGGATGGTGCCCTGGAAGAAGGAGTCACCGATGCCGGAAAGCGGACCCATGAGGGAGGTCTTGACCGCGTTGATCGAATCGGGATCGAAGTTCTCGGGATCCTTGGCGTACTCCTCCTCCATGGAGGCGGCGAGGCCCAGGATGAAAGCGCTCGTCTGCGGGGTGCAGTTGTAGAACGCCATGTGACGGTGGTAAGCCTCTTTCTTAGCAGCGAGCTGCTTGGGGTCGGACTCATCCGGATAGAGGCGATCGAGCGTGGGAACCATGCCGTAGAGGAAGCCCATGTTCATCTGACGCTCGTAGTTCCAAGAGGCCTGGATGGCCCAGGAGCGCCAGAAGAACTGGCTGACCTTCTTGTTCAGGGACACGTCCTTGGTTGCGGTTGCCATAGTGTGTTCCTCCTTAGTCTTCGTCGTCTTCGAGCGGATCGTAGTCGGAATCGACACCGGCGGCTGCATGGGAACCGTTGAACTTGAAGCCCATGAAGACGACAGCCAGGCACACACCGATCAGAGCGACCGCGATGACGGACAGGTTGAGGTAAGCGGCGAGCAGGAAACCGATGAACAGGAACGGAGTCATACCCTTCTTGATCATCATGGTGAGCAGCAGGGCCAAGCCGTAGGCGGTCATGATCTTGGTCGAAACGTTAAGACCAGTGGACAGCCACTCGGGAACCATGTTGACGATGGCCTGAACCAGGTCGGTGCCAACAAAGACGGCGAGGAAGATCGGCAGGAAGTACATGACGGCGTACAGACCGGAGCCGGCGCAGATGTGCATACGGTAGGCGGTCTTGAACTTTCCGTTATCGATCGCGCTATCTGCCACATGAGTGAGGGCGGCGATGATGGAACGGAACACGATGCCGAGGAGCTGACCCAGGACGGCGACCGGGATGGCGATCGTCATGGCGGTCTCGGCGGAAGCATCGGTCAGGCACGCAAAGGCAGCGGCCACGATGCCGCCCAGGACCATATCGGGCGGAACGGCGGCGCCGACCTGCACCAGGCCCATGGACACGAGCTCGACGGCGGCACCGACGGCAAGGCCGGTGGGCACATCGCCCAGCAGCAGACCGACGAGCGTAGCGCCAACGAGGGGCTGCTCGAAGTTAAGACGACCGAGCAGGCGGGAGTCCCACATGCAGAACACGCCGACGAGGCCGACGAGCACCGCACTGATGAACGTATTCATACCCTTCTCCTTTCAGTCAGGCAAAAGCCTGGTTGATTACAGCTTGGCGTCGATGTCGACGCTCTGATACGTAGGGGTCTGCTGGACGTAGAGCTTAATGCCCATGTCGAGCAGCTGGTTGACGTCGGCCTTCTGGTTGGCGTCGAGGAAGACGGAGCTGTCCTTGCCGCCGACCTGATCGGCACCGTCGTGGTTGGCGGTGGCGCCCAGGTTGATGGCGTCGAGCTTGTAGCCCTGGCAGAACTGCAGCATCTCGGCCGTGTTGCCAAAGACGAACATGACGCGCTCGCCGAGGGTGTTGAGCTTGTCCATCTTGGCGAGGGCACGCTCGACGGTGAAGACGTTCAGGCGCACGCCCTGAGGCTTGGCCAGCTTAAGAGCGCCCTTCTTGATGTCATCGTTGGCGGCAGCGTTGTCGACGACGATGATGCGCTCGGCCTGAACCTTGGTGGTCCAGGTAAAGACGACCTGGCCGTGCAGCAGACGGTAGTCAAGACGTGCGAGGACGATCTTGGCGGGACCGGAGCTGTGACGGGGCGCCTTTGCCTTCTTAGCGGGAGCCGCGGCAGCCTCGACCGGCGCGTTGGGGTTGGTCAGACCGGTGCGGGCCTCGTTGATGAGGGCCGCGAGCTCGGCGCCCTTGACGGGAACGGGGCTCATAGCGAGCGTGAGCGCCAGCGGAATGTTGAAACCACTGACAACCGTGAACTTCGTGCCGTTCTTGGAAAGCTCGACCATGTTGTTGTTGACCGAGCTGCCGAGCATATCGGTCAGCACATAGACGGTGTCGTCCGCGTTGAACGTGGCGATCATGGCGTCCACCTTATCGGTGATAGGCTCCTTGTCGTCACGAGCAAGCGACACGACGTGGACGTTCGACACGTCGCCGAGAACCATCTCGAGCGTGTCTTTGGCGCCTGCGGCCAGGCCGCCATGAGATGCGAGAATGATCTGATTCATCTTGCCTCCTCCTTTTCGTTATGGTCATTATAACGTCTTATACGTTGCTTATATTGCTAATTAGTATAAAGACCGTTTGCGGGTGAAAATCGACCGTTCGCGGGTTTAACGCACTTGAAACGTGGGAGCTGGGCAGGCCGGCGACGGCGGGATAACCCCAGGTCGGACTGGTGCGCAACCCCCTATCGCACGAAGTACCAGGGGCTTTCTTGCACGGTGGGCTCCAAGGCAATGCCCGTGCGTTCCTTAAACAGATCCATGTCCTGCGATTTCTCTGTCCACCACGCGTTGGGCTTAAAGGTCATGCTCTCAACGACATGACCGACAAACACACTGTTGCGCAGCTTGGAGAAGTCGGTGTTCATAATCAGGATGGACGCGAGCACCAGCACAATGCCCAGGACCTTGATCGCGCCGGCGGGCTCGGCATAGACACCAATGCCCACCAGTACGGTGACGACCGTCTCGAAAGACATTACGACGGGAACCTTCGATGTCTCGAGTCCCATGGACAGACCCTGCATATATAGGATGTAGGCCACGGCTGTGGGGATGAGTCCAAAACCAAGGAACAGCAGCAGCAACTGTGGCGACATTGCCGCGGCGACATCCGGCCACGGAGCCGCGATAGCTGCCATAACCGCACCGCCAAAAACAAAGCCCCAAAACGTGACAGCCAGCGGGTGGACCGTCTTGGTTGCTATCCGGC
Source organism: uncultured bacterium (assembly GCA_905215825.1). Lineage (GTDB taxonomy): Bacteria > Actinomycetota > Coriobacteriia > Coriobacteriales > Coriobacteriaceae > Collinsella. Next base: position 5,366 of record CAJMRO010000045.1, on the reverse strand, counting down.
TAAACACCGCGAGTGACGCACCACAAAGGCCTGCAATCACGCCCGACGTGACGCCCCAAACCGAAAAATGAAAACCGGAAAGGTCACCATTGGTCACTGCAAGCACGCAGCCAACGATGTTAAAGACAATGGCAACGAGCTTGTTGGGGGTCACGTCCTCGCGATAAAGCACGCGGCCGAGCATGACGCCAAACACCGGCGAGGTGTAGAGCAGCACCGAGGCCGTGGACATGCCCACCTCGCCCATGCACTCGTAATAGCAGGTGTTGGCGGCGGCCAAACCGACGATACCGACAAGCGCGCAGGGAACGAGCTCTTTAGGACTTGCCTTGAACAGAGCCAGCGGACCCTGAGCCACGGTAGACCCCTCACCCGGACGGCAGCCCATAAACATCAGGACCGGCGCCAAGATAAGCGCTCCGACCAACAAGCGAAAGGCAGCCATGCTCTGGGACGAAACGCCCATGGCCGAGATGCCGTTTACAAAGATTCCGATGCTGCCCCACATAAGCGCGGCGATCAGCACCAGCACATAGCCCAGATTGCTTTTCTTCAACGCAGCCTCCTCGGTATTGTTTCCAATATGTTTCACACTACGTTATAGTCGTTATATACATTTTTCAAGACACAAATCGGTGAACGAGGAAATGATTCCCAGGAGTGTCCCCAAATGCCGGGTGCGCAGCGTCGGCCGGTCCGCCGTTCGGTAGAACGGCGGAACCAATATCCCCTAGTAGTCCAGCTTCCACATGTAGCGGCGCGTCATGTAGTCCTTGTGGGTGACGGCAGAGAGCGCGCGCATGTACACGTTGTTGAGGATCGGCGCAAAGATCAGATGGTTGAAGTACTCGCTCACGCTGTCCTTGATGTCGTTGAGGCCGAGCTCCTTGGCGTCGAGCTGATAGACGCGCTCGCCACCGTACTGGTTGACGAAGCGGATGCCGCGCTCGTCGTTGCAGCGGCTACGGCCGACGCTGATGAGCTGGAACAGCGAGGTGCGCTTGTCCAGGATCTCGAAGGGGCCATGGAAGAAGTCGCAGGTGTTGATGGTGCAGGAGTCAATCTGCAGCATCTCCTGCACGTTGCAGATGCTAAAGACGTAAGCGGCACCAAAGAGCGGACCCTGAGCCATCACGTTGATGCAGGGCTTGTCGGCGTTCTGCTCGGCCCACTTGGCAGCGAGCGGACGGGTGTACTCGACGGCCTTGCGATAGATGGGGTCGACCAAGTCGAAGGCGGCCATAGCGGTCTCGTACTCGGCATAGCCCTCGGTCTGCTGCGTGAGCTCCATGGCGATCATGGTCACGACGGCGGAGTTGGTGCGGCCCATGCAGGACTCGTCGACGGCCAGGCTGTCATACTGGATCTTGTAGTCGCAGACCTCGGTGAGGCCGGACTCGTCGACATAGATTGCGATGGTGCTGGCGCCGTGGTCCTTGGCGACCTGGGCGGCGACGATGGTCTCCTTGGTGCCGCGCATGGACACGACGACGGCCAGGGTGTTCTCGTTGACGTAGGCCGGGGTGGCGTGCACGAACTCGTTGCTGGTGTAGCTGGAGCTCACGACCTGCGTGGCCTCGTGCTCCATAAAGTACTGGGCAGGATAGTTGCCGCCGTTGGATCCGCCGGCGCCAATCCACACGACGCGCTTGATGCCGCCCTTGTCTGCCTTGTCGGCCAAAACCTGGGAGACGACATCCTTAACCTGTTCCTGAGTAGTCATCGTGCATCAGCCTTTCTTCTCGTTTGATGCTCTCGATGGAATACAAGTTATATACATGTTTTGGTTATGTCGACTAGTTGTATGCTATATTTGTCTTAGAAATTTTGCTGATGCGGTTTTTGATAATTGGCTACCAGCGGTTTTCTTGTTGTATTGAATACATGCTTTATTAGATACGCATACAAGTTAGATACAGGTTGGCAATATGAGCGTCTCATCCAAAAAGAAACTGGCCCAATACGAGCGCTTGGCGGGCATGCTGCGCGACCGCATCGCCTCCGGCGTCTACGCGCGCGAAGACAAGCTGCCGTCCGAGATGGAACTCATGGACGAATCGGGGCTGTCGCGCAGCACCGTGCGCCATGCCCTTAAGGTGCTCGTTGATGAGGGCCTGGTGCGTACCGAGCGCGGACGTGGCGCCTTTGTGGCCGACACGCCGGCGCTCCACGAGAACAACCTGGTGTTTTCGAGCTATACGGCGCAGGTCCAGGGTCAGGGTATGAAGCCCACCACGCGCACGGTGGACTCGGGCTTTGCCAAGGCCGCGGGCAATGCGGCCAAGTTCTTCGATGTCGCCGTGGGCAGCAAGCTCGTCAAACTTGTCCGCCTGCGTTATCTGGACGATGCGCCGCTGTGCCTGGAGACCACCTATCTACCACCGAGCTTTGAAGCACTCATCGATCGCGATATCAACGGTTCGCTCTACGCCACGCTGCGCCAGGAATTCCATCGCGCGCCGGCACAGGGACATAAGACCTTTGAGGTGTGCTATGCCTCGCAAAACGAGGCGTTTTTGCTCAACGTCGAGCGCGGGCAGGCGCTGATCCTGATCACCGACTACGTCTACGACACCGACGGCCGCCCGCTCCACGTCTCCAAGCGCATCCAACGCACCGACCGCGCCAAATACACCGAGCCCATCGGCTAACCCGCCAAAATAAACCTGTCCCTAAATGGTAGGTTTGGGGAGGTCGGGGAACCAGGTTGGTTTGGGTTGGTTAGGGACGCGCTCGGCCAGGACCAGCTCCATCCAACACATGTCGTACCAGCGGCCGAACTTTTGGGCGCAGCGGTCAAAGGCGCCCACCAGGCGATATCCCATATGGGCATGGAAGTCCTGACTGTTGTGCGTCAGATACTCGTCGTCCTTATCGTGCGGCACGGCAATGAGCGCGCACATGTTGGTGATGCCCATCGCGATCAGGCATTGCTTGAGCGCATCGTGCAGCTTGCGGCCCAGCCCGCCGTGGCGCACGTCGCGCGCCAGGTAGATCGACGTCTCGACCGACCAGTCGTATGCCTCGCGGCTGTTGAGCGGACTCACGTAGGCATAGCCTACCGGACGCCCGTCCAACTCCATCACCAAATACGGATAGCGCTTGAGCGTACGCTCGATGCGCCCGGCGAACTCCTCAACGCTCGGCACCTCATATTCGCAGGTAATCGCCGTCTGGCGCACATACGGCTCATAGATGGCAAGCAACGCCGGCGCATCATCGGGCGTCGCCAGGCGAATCGTCGGCTCGGACATCTCGGTCATACAACCCTTCTCTCTCAAAAACAAAGGCCGCCTTGCGCCAAACCCAAGCGCAAGGCGGCCCCTCATCATTACATCAGGCTACAGGACAGCCGCCAACGCGTCGATGTCCTCCTGCGTCGTAGCCCAGCTGGTGCAAAAACGCACCACCGTGTGGGTCTCGTCGTACTTTTCCCAGTACTCGATCGAGGCATGCTCGCGAATGCGGGCCATATCCTCATTGGGCAGAATCACGAACTGCTGGTTGGTCGGCGTCTCCAAGAAGAACTGGTAGCCGCGCTCGTGCAGTACACGACGCAGCGCCTGAGCCGTCTCGATCGCTTGGCGACCAATCTCAAAATACAGGCCGTCGGTAAAGAGCGCCTCAAACTGCACGCCCGTCAGGCGGCCCTTGGCCAACAGCGCGCCGTGCTGCTTAATGCGCGGAATGGGATGCGCCGGGGCGTGCATGCCGCAAAACACCACGGCCTCGCCGCAAAGCGCGCCGCACTTGGTGCCGCCGATGTAGAACACGTCACACAGCTGCGCCAGCTCGGGCAGGGTAATGTCGCACTCATCGGACGCCAGCGCATAGGCCAGGCGGGCACCATCCACAAACAGCGGAATCTCGCGCTTCTGGCACACCGCATGAATCGCCGCGAGCTCGGCCTTGGAATACAGCGTGCCGTACTCGGTCGACAGGCTCACGTACACGGCGCCCGGGAACACCGTGTGCTCGTAGCTCTCGTTTTCGTAGAACACCTCGATATAGTTCTCGAGGTCCTCGGCGTGCATCTTGCCCTCGTAGCCGGGGATGGTGAGCACTTTGTGACCGCCAAACTCGATGGCGCCCGCCTCGTGGCAGGCGACATGACCGGTCTCGGCGGCAACAACGCCCTGGTAGGGCGCAAGCAGCATGTCGATCACCGTCGCGTTGGCCTGCGTGCCGCCCACCAGAAAAAACACGTCGGCATCGGGGGCCTGGCAGGCCTCGCGGATAAGCTGCTTGGCACGCTCGGTGTGCGCATCGGTACCGTAGCCGGGCTGCGGCTCCATATTGGTGTCGACGAGCGCCTGCAGCACTGCCGGATGTGCGCCGTGGGAATAGTCGTTGTTAAACGCGAGCATGGCAATCCTCTCTTACCGGGCACGAGCCCGATGATTCAAACGGGGCTATTGTACGCCGTTGGGATAGGCAATGCGCGCGGCAAGGCACTCAAGTGCCAGCACCAGGGCAAAACCGCAGCTCACGTCACTCAAAAAGTGCGCTCCAATCACGATGCGGCCAAACGCGACGAGTGCCGCGATCACAGCCGCCGCCCAAAAGACCACACGACGGCGCGACGGCTTTTCCTTAAAGGCCGCCGCGGGAAGCCCGGCGAGCATAAGGCCGATCGCCGCATGCGCCGTGTGTCCGCTCGCAAACGACTTAAAGCCGTCCTTGACTACACCGGCGGCAATATAGGCCCACTTGTCGGGGTTGCCGATCACCCACCACGGCTGAAACTCGAGTCCCTGCGTCACCTCGATCACGCGCATGCGTGGGCGCGACCACAGCGGCTTGACAATCACGTTGAGGATGATGGCCTGAGCGACCCACACGACAAGCACCATCAACGCCCAGCGCGTGAGCTCGTCGGGCTCGGTCGTGCGCGTGAGGCGATAGACGATAAGATTGGCGGCGATGACCAGCACAAACGTCAGCACCAACTGAGCCGCGATGAGTTTGCCGCCAACCCTCAGGGACGAAACGATCTCGTAGCCGGTCAGGCCAACGTTGACGAGGATGCCGAGCACGGCGAGCCATTTGCTCCCCCTGGAGTTGGGACGCACCGCGCGCACGAGCATAACGCCCGCGATGCTCGCCGTCAGCTCGAACGGCAGCTCGCCGGCGGCCTCGATAAAGCGACCGTACATGCTGCCGATATTGAACAGCGCGCTCGAGATCTGATAATCGAAGAAACTGCCCACGCCCAGACAAAGACACAGGACAACCGCGATAATGGCGGCATCTTTCTTATAGATGCATCCGAACATGCTTTCCTTTCGATGGAGCCAGAGTGCCCAAATGGGGTGTTTGCAGCGTCGACTCGCTAGTCATCATCACTAGCGCCCAGCTGTTGCAGC